>NZ_VBUK01000020.1:0-4494 GCF_005780245.1 Maribacter aurantiacus
CTACGTATATTTAAAAGCGATGGTACTGGCCGAAATCCTACGGATTTCAACCCGCACTAATCATACACGAACCGTTGGCGATAATTTTGCACAAAATGAAAACAAAGACGACAAAATTTATTTTTAAAACCCTAATTCTATTTCCATTTGGATTTGGACTATGGACAATGATTAACGGAATCGAAAACTTTCATTGGTTTTTTCCGACACTAATCGGACTTGTCGTTGCGTTCGGAGTTATATTCTGGAATCTGTTCGATTATGAAAAATTCAATGGAATGGAAATGATTGATTTTTTAGAGACCAATCATAAATTAGAAATTCAGAACAGCGATAAAAACTGGACTCAAATAAACGGATTGATTGACCAATCCATTGTAAGTTTAAAGAAACTGGAAAAAACAGACACTTCTCTGAAAGTTGAAATACCTAGAAAATTCTTTGACTCGATTTTAACCGCTGAAAGGACAAAATCTGGAATTACCATACAAATCGAAAAGAAGGGAATTTTCAAGTTCCTACCCGACAACGCGGAAAATTATCGGACTCTTCAAAAGTTCGGAAGGGAATTAAAAACTACCGCCAACACGGTGTATAATTAATTGCTGTCGGAATTTCCAAATGGAAATTCCTGCAATCAATTATCTTTAGTACCAAGCGGACATTTTCTGTTGGAAAAGTCCGCAACTAATCATACACGAACCGTTACCTGCAATTTTGAAATTACTAATTGGAAATAACTAAATCCGACATTGTTAAGTTAATCGAAGAAAAGCAAACCAACAGCTTTACCACTCACCTTTTGGCGGTCCTTAAGTCGGATTGTCGCCCATCTGGAGAAATAATGGATCGCGAAATAAGAGTATGGAGACAAAACGGCTGGAACAAGGTATTTTACCCGATTTTCAAGTTTGACTTAAATAAGGATGGACACTTGATTAACATCTCGGACAAGATTAACCCTGTTGGACGAATTATTTATGTTCTTTTATGTGCTTTATTCTCGATTCCTTGGCTTAACTGGGTTTTCGAGGATTTTGAAATATCAAGCCACTGGGTTCAAATTTTTGGTTGGGTCATCTTCCTTGGAATTTTCATTTTAGTAGGATTAAAAGTTTATCGGATGGAAAAGAAAATCCAATTGGAACAGATTTATGATATATTGGATATTGAAACAGACAAAAAAATTGAAAAAGAATGGAGTTGGTCTAAAATTATTACTAGACTAATCATGTATCCACTAAGTATTTTTTTAATTATTGTAAACGTATTATTCATCATTCCAAAAGGTCAATTTATCCTAACAATTATTAGTTTAGGACTAGTCGGCGTCTATCTATATACGGACTTAAAAATACTCATGAGAAAAAAAACTACAGGTAACAAGGGCTATAATTTATAGCTGCAATTCGTTAACTTGAAACTATAAAACCATAAACGGCTGGATTTGCCACGGCTGGAAATCTAACGATTTCCAACGCCGCCACAAATCATAGCCTAACCGTTGGCAGTAATTACAAAAATCCTCTAGTCAATATCAATAAAATCAGAGACACATGCTTTGGACAACCAAAAATCTCCTAATCGTTTTTATAGTTTTATTTACAATTAAGTCTTATGCTCAGAAGACGATTGAACAGGATTCTTTAAGGATTACTTTTATCAAGAACGACAAATTGAAAAACAAATATCCTAAAACCTACTCCGGTACAATGCCAAATGGTTTTAGGGTTACAATAATGGAGGTAGATATAAAAATTTTGGATTTTAAAAAAGGAAAATTCGACCCTAATAAATTATACCTCGTCAGTGAAAAACCTAAATTTCAATATCGTCCTTTAGATATTTTTATAGCAGAAGGCAAAAAAGACTATTCTCGATTTGAATTAGTTACTAAAAAAAGGCCGAAAGCAACCAGTAAAATGCAAGAAGCATATGACCCAAATATTAAGGACACTTACTTGGATTATAAAATTGAAGGTGTAAGTGGTATAAAAACTCCAATAAATATTGGTACAGGGGAATTTCCCGATACACATGTTTTTCATTTTAGGCCAAAAGTCATAACCGACGGCAAAATCCTTATTTATTTTAGTATTTCATCTGACATAATTAAAAAAGGAACGTTGTATTATGGAAATGAGATAATTGCCAAAACAGATTTAGAATAATCTCTAAATAAATAACTACTGCCAACACCGGCTATAATTCATTGCTGCATTTTCGTTAAATTTAAACCCATCGACCATTAACAGGGCCCGATTTCTCCCGGACAAATCCTGCCGGATTTATCCGCAACGAAATCATAGCCCAACCGTTGTAAAACATTTAAACCAAAGTTTAGAAATCAATGAAAAAAGCTATAATCCTAACTCTATTGATAATTCCACTTTTAAGTTTCGGCCAATTAACTAAGTCTTTGGTCCTAATGGAAGCTGAAAACGAGGCGAAGTATAGTGAATACGAACAATTATTCCATGAGGCCACGGAATACATTTTTAGTAATCCAGTGAATTTCAAATCGAATGAGTTTGTAAGTGCCTGTAAAATTGTCGATTTCTGGAAAAACAAAGATACTGGTATAAATGTTCCAATTTTTGGGAGTTTCTATAATAAACTAGAAGAAAAAAGCAATCTAAGGTACTTTTATATGATTGCAATAACTAATTATATACTCAATGAAAAAATAAATAAAAACAGAATTCTTGAATGTGAAAAAATCGATGGACAAAAATATAGTGAGCAAGAGGATGTAAAGGAAGTGCAATTAGAAGGAGCAAAAATATTCTTAGCATACGTCGATAATGAAAAAAATGGACTGAGCCTCAACAAGGATGCTAAAGCCTATCTAAAAGCTTTCAAAAAAGGAAAATTAGAAGATATGTTTTTCGATTAACGAAAAACACTGTAAAACATTTGAACAAACTAATTTGAGAATCAAGTTCATTTCTTTAATCACTATTATAATCTCTGGATTGATTTCTTGTGAAAATTCCAACCAAAAAGAATTTTTTGACAAAATTGTTTATGATGAATACTATTCAAAATACCAAGGTTTGGTAATCAAGAAATATATAGACAAACAGAATCGTGGTAGACCAATAATAGTTGTGAGAAATGAAAATTTCGGTAATGAGAAAAAAGATTTTATTTTTCAAAGCACAAGAATTTTCGACTTTATCGAAGTTGGAGACACTATTTCAAAAAATAGAGAATCCCTATTCGTGACTATCAAGAGAACTGATCTAGACACTGTTATAAAGTTGGATTTCGGGAATATAAAAGGAAAGGAAAAGTATTATTCGGAAAACGAATATTTGATGATTAATAAATAAAAACGTTTTACAACACTGGCTATAATTCATTGCTGCATTTTCGCCAAATTTAAACCCAATAACCATTAACAGGGCCCGATTTCTCCCGGACAAATCCTGCCGGATTTATCCGCAACGAAATCATAGCCCAACCGTTAGCGTAAATGCCGTTCAAATTTATTGGTCGGGGTTATTTTTGGAATTTAAGGGTCTCTTGTTCTCCGGTCCGTACTCCCCTGTTTTGGTTTCGGTGTTCTTAAAAAAATAATTATCGGTTCGGGGCCTTCCCTTTTTTGCCCCGGTACGCAAGGAGTACGCAGAAAGGATCCGACTCGGACGTGTAAAAAGCTTTCTAAGCTGTTCGCAAGGGGTTCGCAAGCGGTACGCAGGCTTCCCACTCCGTGGTGGATTAAAAGGGCAAAAATTGTACGGGGACAAATGGCAATGTCCGCTTCCTGCCCATGAAAAGGGCAACGCCACAATTACGCTAACAATATGTATAATTAATGCTGGCCGATTTTCCGTTAGGAAAATCTACGTATATTTAAAAGCGATGGTACTGGCCGAAATCCTACGGATTTCAACCCGCACTAATCATACACGAACCGTTGGCTACAATATAAAAACAGAACGTAAATTGACTTTCGCAATAGCACAATACACAAACTTAACTCAAGAACAGAATAATTGGATAAATGATTTATCCGTTGAATTAAAGACGTTTTTTGAAACTCGCAATTACGGGCAAGACCTGAATGAACTTTATTTCGGACTTATAACTGTGAAACCAGAATTTGACCAGTTCTTTAAAAAGAAAAGACCTGTTTATAAGCCAGGAAAAAGGACCAAAAAACGTGACGGAATCGATTTTGAAACAAATAATTGTGTATTAATAGATTGTAAGATTGAGTTCAACAATGTTTCGGATTTAAAAAAAGATGAACTAATTGAGAAAGTGTGCGAAGAAATACTGACCGAATCTGATTGTTTAACCCGATTATCGAAACTCAAAAAATTTGATTTTGAATCTTATAAATCTGATTTAAAAAATTACCTGATTGACAAAAATTATATTAAAAAAAAATACTGTAGCCAACAATGTATCCTATGAAAAGCCCTAGTCCAGTTCTCTAAAGTTAATATTTAATTTTCAATTACCTCATAATGATGGTTTTGGGGT
>NZ_VBUK01000021.1:0-3696 GCF_005780245.1 Maribacter aurantiacus
ACGGTAACGATAGCTTTGGCGGACATCGCCGCTGCAACGGACACGAATACGACCAACGCGACCTTCGCGGTGGTCGGAACGAACCTGGTCATCACCGACAGCGATGGCGGTACGGTGAGCGTCCCTGTGGCGGATATTGCCGCATTGGCGGACACGAACACCACGAACACGAGCCTTACCGAAGATGGAACGAACCTTATTTTGACGGACAGTGACGGCGGAACGGTAACGATAGCTTTGGCGGACATCGCCGCTGCAACGGACACGAATACGACCAACGCGACCTTCGCGGTGGTCGGTACGGACCTGGTCATCACCGACAGCGACGGCGGCACGGTGAGCGTCCCCGTAGCGGACATCGCGGCATTGGCGGACACGAACACCACGAACACGAGCTTGACGGAGGATGGAACCAACCTTATTTTGACTGACAGTGATGGAGGAACGGTAACGATAGCTTTGGCGGACATCGCCGCCGCGACGGACACCAATACGACCAACGCCACCTTCGCGGTAGTCGGCACGAACCTGGTCATCACCGATAGCGACGGTGGAACTGTGAGCGTACCGGTAGCGGACATCGCGGCCTTGGCGGACACGAACACCACGAACACGAGCCTTACCGAAGATGGAACAAACCTTATTTTGACGGACAGTGACGGCGGAACAGTGACGATTGCTTTGGCGGACATCGCCGCGGCCACGGACACCAATACGACCAACGCCACCTTCGCCGTGGTCGGCACGAACCTGGTCATCACCGACAGCGATGGCGGCACGGTGAGCGTACCGGTAGCGGACATCGCGGCCTTGGCGGACACGAACACCACGAACGCCAGTTTGACGGAGGATGGAACCAACCTTATTTTGACGGATTCCGATGGCGGAACGGTAACCTTGGCCTTGGCGGACATCGCCGCTGCGACGGACACCAATACGACCAACGCGACCTTCGCGGTGGTCGGTACGGACCTGGTCATCACCGACAGCGACGGCGGTACGGTAAGCGTCCCCGTAGCTGACATCGCGGCATTGGCGGACACGAACACCACGAACGCCAGTTTGACGGAGGACGGTACCAATTTGATATTGACCGATTCCGACGGAGGAACGGTAACCTTGGCCTTGGTGGACATCGCCGCTGCGACGGACACCAATACGACCAACGCGACCTTCGCGGTGGTCGGTACGGACCTGGTCATCACCGACAGCGACGGCGGTACGGTAAGCGTCCCAGTTGCGGACATCGCGGCATTGGCGGACACGAACACCACGAACGCCAGTTTGACGGAGGATGGAACCAACCTTATTTTGACGGATTCCGATGGCGGAACGGTAACCTTGGCCTTGGCGGACATCGCGACCGCGACGGACACCAATACGACCAACGCGACCTTCGCTGTGGTCGGTACGGACCTGGTCATCACCGACAGCGACGGCGGTACGGTAAGCGTCCCCGTAGCTGACATCGCGGCATTGGCGGACACGAACACCACGAACGCCAGTTTGACGGAGGACGGTACCAATTTGATATTGACCGATTCCGACGGAGGAACGGTAACCTTGGCCTTGGCGGACATCGCCACCGCGACGGACACCAATACGACCAACGCGACCTTCGCGGTGGTGGGTACCGATTTGGTCATCACCGACAGCGACGGCGGCACGGTGACCATTCCATTGGCGGATATTGATACAAATACTACAAATAATAGATTGGAGATCAATGGTTCCAATTTGGAACTTGAAGATTCCGACGGCACCATATTATCCGTTTCCCTGGCAGCTTTGGCAGCCGCCACTGACACCAATACGACCAACGCGACCTTCGCGGTGGTCGGTACGGACCTGGTCATCACCGACAGCGACGGCGGTACGGTAAGCGTCCCAGTTGCGGACATCGCGGCATTGGCGGACACGAACACCACGAACGCCAGTTTGACGGAGGATGGAACCAACCTTATTTTGACGGATTCCGATGGCGGAACGGTAACCTTGGCCTTGGCGGACATCGCCGCCGCGACGGACACCAATACGACCAACGCGACCTTCGCTGTGGTCGGTACGGACCTGGTCATCACCGACAGCGACGGCGGTACGGTAAGCGTCCCCGTAGCTGACATCGCGGCATTGGCGGACACGAACACCACGAACGCCAGTTTGACGGAGGACGGTACCAATTTGATATTGACCGATTCCGACGGAGGAACGGTAACCTTGGCCTTGGCGGACATCGCCGCCGCGACGGACACCAATACGACCAACGCGACCTTCGCGGTGGTCGGTACGGACCTGGTCATCACCGACAGCGACGGCGGCACGGTGACCATTCCATTGGCTGATATTGATACAAATACTACAAATAATAGATTGGAGATCAATGGTTCCAATTTGGAACTTGAAGATTCCGACGGCACCATATTATCCGTTTCCCTGGCAGCTTTGGCCGCGGCGACGGACACGAATACGACCAACGCGACCTTCGCTGTGGTCGGTACGGACCTGGTCATCACCGACAGCGACGGCGGTACGGTAAGCGTCCCAGTTGCGGACATCGCGGCATTGGCGGACACGAACACCACGAACGCCAGTTTGACGGAGGACGGTACCAATTTGATATTGACCGATTCCGACGGAGGAACGGTAACCTTGGCCTTGGCGGACATAGCTGCGGCAACCAATACAGACGACCAGAATTTAACAGGAGCCACCTTGAACGGCAGCAACCAGTTACAGATAGATATCGAGGGCGGAACTTCGGCCACTGTGGACCTATCGAGTTTGGTCGGTACGGACGACCAGAACATAAGCGGTTCCAGCTTTAACGGCGCTACGAACGAACTTACCATCGGCATTGAGGGAGGTACTTCCGAAACTGTGGATTTATCCGGACTTGTCGGAACCGATGACCAGACTGCAGCTGAAGTAACCGTTGCAGATGTAGGAGGAAACTTCGCAAATAACCAGGTAGAGGGAGTACTCGAAGAAATTGATGCTCGTATAGATGCGCTTGTACTTGCTGGCGGTTCAGATGGGAACGACTTCGTTACTGGAGGTTCTCTATCAGGTACCGACCTTACATTAAACGTTCCAAACCAGATAGATCCTGTGATTGACCTTTCGGGACTTCAAGATGGTACCGGAACCGATGACCAGAATATCAGTGGTTCGAGCTTCAACGGGGCTACGAACGAACTTACCATCGGCATTGAGGGAGGTACTTCCGAAACTGTGGATTTATCCGGACTTGTCGGAACCGATGACCAGACTGCAGGTGAGGTGAACATCGCCGATGTGGCAGGTAATTTCACGGCCACGGACGTTGAGGGCGCTTTGTCTGAACTTGCCGCTGGTAGTACCGATGACCAGAACTTGACGGGAGCCACACTGGATGGAAGCAACCAGTTACAGATAGACATCGAGGGCGGAACCTCGGCCACTGTAGACCTATCGAGTTTGGTGGGTACAGATTCCCAGACCTTGAGCCTTAGCGGTACGGATCTTTCCATATCCGGAGGCAATACCATAGATATCGGTAGCATAGATACGGATACGGATGACCAGACGTTGAGCCTGACAGGAAATACTTTGGCCATTGCCGACGGTAACAGCGTTGACCTGAGCGGTTTCGTGAACACGGACAACCAGCAGATAAGCTTGAGCACGAACACGTTGACCCTATCCAACGGGACGGGT
>NZ_VBUK01000022.1:0-3692 GCF_005780245.1 Maribacter aurantiacus
CCATCATTATGAGGTAATTGAAAATTAAATATTAACTTTAGAGAACTGGACTAGGGCTTTTCATAGGATACATTGTTAGGCAACGTTTTTCTTTGCTTTTTCAATTCGTTTTAATGTGGTTTCCCTAAACTTATCACTTAATTCAGAAATCAAGTCCTGATGTTTTTCCAATTCCAATAACTTTTCCCAGTTCTTTTCTTTTTCTAAATGACTTGAAATTGAAGGAACAAGATTTTTAGGAAAAGAGTAATAAAATTCCTCTGGATTTTTTAAATCGTTCAACAATTCTGTTATTTCTCTATGTCTGTTTAAAATCTCAAAATATTTTTCGGTTGACTTTTCTTTTTTCTTGATTTGAGTTTGATTATCAGATTTTAGGCTCAAAATTTTCTCAACTTTTTCTATTTGTTCAGCTGTGAGACCGACTGGAATATATACAGTTCCATACCATCTATCGTCATAATCATCGTGAGAAAGTCCGCCCCAAACAGGAACCTTTCCGTTATTCCATTCAGCAAGCGAGTTATTCAGTCTTTTATTGCCTTTTGGCGTATAACCAAGTAATTCATTTTGTTGGTTATAAATTCCGACTGCGTACATATCGTGTGAATTGTCCTCACATTTTCCAATTCCGATGAAATCTCCGCTATGAATTTTTGGGTTTAAATTTTGATAAAACATTCCTTTCATCTCAAAGGTTTTTATTCCTTTTTTCTTGTACAGAATTTTATCTTCTACAATGTCAATTCGATTCGTGTTTACGTTTGTATTCTGTTTTTGAGGAACAACTTTTTTTTGAACTTTAGAAGTCTTTTTCGTTTTGCTTTTTCCAATGAAATAAGCAATGACGATTATAATTATTATGATTGCAATAAATTCTGTCATAGTCTGTTTCTCAAATGTTGCCTAACGGTCTCGGCTATGAGTAGTTGCGTAGTTTAGCACTTAACCTTGCAAGTTCACACCAAACTGAAAATCCGCGAGGATTTTCAGAAGTAGGCGAGAACCAGCAATTACTTATAGCCAATGTTGGCAATAGTTATAGTTTAATCTAGGCACATAGTAATTCTATAAACCAAATTACATCTTTCTTAAAGAAAAAAAGTTGCGCCTACTCTCATTGTATTGATATCATTTGTAAAGTTTGGATACCAGCCAGCGTTGACTTTAAATTTGTTAGGGGTAATTATGTAATTAAAATTAACTTCAGCTTGCCAAATAGTGTCAAAATCAAACATTGTAACAATAGGATTTAAAAAAACAAATGCTTGTTTGCTAAATTTCAAGCTCATATTTGTTTGAAACCCGAAACCACTTTCTTTAGGTTCTGTTAAATACACGTAATTAACCCCTGGGAATAGTGATATATTCTTATTTAATACTATACCAACTACTGCACCAGCTGCTAAAGACCAAGTGTCTGAACCAAGTCCATTGGCGACAGAACCTGTTGGGATACTAATGTCTGCAAAAGGTGCAATGGCGATAACAGTTTTTGATATATTCCGCTTGACTGCATTAAAGTAACGCACTCTTACATCCGAAAGCCCAAACTTATTAGTTGCATCATTATACAAAAGTGGAACTTCTGCTAATAAAAGGTTATCAGGGTTGAAGGCATATTGAAAATTAATTCTCGTGCCATAGGTAGCAAAACCATCATAGGCATTGTACTCACCTAAGGTATTTATTTGCGTGTATAGATTGGTAGGCTTAGAAGGGTCTATTTCTACCGAAGTATCTTGTGCCTGTGTGTATTGAAGGCATAAAGAAAATAACAAGCATATTAAATATATATTTTTCATCTCTAACTAATTTTTTTTGTAAATGGTTTCTCCTTCTTTAATGGTTTCAAGGACTTTGATTTCTTTAATTTTCATAGGGTCTACTTTCAAGGGGTTATTGTCCAGAATAACTAAATCTGCTAGCTTACCATTTTCTAAAGTCCCTTTTTTAGCTTCTTCAAAATACTGATAAGCCGCATTGATGGTAATTGCTTTTAAGGCTTGATATGGCGAAATCCTTTCGTCCGCACCTATAACTTCACCATTTCTTGAAACTCTGTTTACAGCCGTCCAAACAACCATCATTTGGTCTATGGGTGCTACATTGAAATCTGTGTGGTTGGTAGGTTTCAATCCTTTTGAAATTGCCGTTTTCATTGGGCTTATAAAAGACGCTTGCTCCAAACCTCTATTTTTTATATGGGCATCCGCAAAAAAGAAAGTATGCTCAGTGTAGAGCGATGGAATCATATTATACTCCACATATTTATCTAATTGGTCTGGACGTACAAATTGAGAATGGATAATTGTAGTTCTGCGTTCTTTGGTTGGATTTCCATTGCTAGCGAATTCGTGAGCTTTTATACACATATCTATGGCACCATCACCATTAGCGTGAAAAGTTGATTGTAAACCTTTATCATACACGTTTTTTAGCATTTGGTTGACTTCGTCCTGCGAAAATGTAGATTCTCCTAACCAGTTTTCTTCACCACTAGGGCCACCAGTTAAATAAGGTGTTGTAAACAATGCTGTTCGTCCTTGAGGCGAGCCATCTATGGTTATTTTAATACCACCTAGTTTAAATCGATTATTGTATTTACCAAAATCATCAGCACTATAAAGTTTAAAAATTGTATCGAATTCGGTTATAAAAGGATAGGAAACAACATCAATGAATAAAGACTTATTATCTGCACCTTTTTGAACGATTTGTATATCTCCTAAATGAGCCGCTCCATCTTGTGCAGTTGTAACTCCAGCCGCTGCATAAATCATTTGCCCATCTTTAATTTGTTGTAACAGCTCTTCTTCAGTTGGCTTAGGTAATTGAGAAAAAATGGGTAAAAATGCGGTTTCCATTATCAAGCCATAAGGTTTATTGGTTCCAGGTTTTCTTACGATAATTCCTCCGGGTGGTGTTTCGGTTTTTTCAGAAAACCCAAATTGTTCTAAAGCTTTAGAGTTTAAAACAGCTCCGTGCAAAGAAACGTGCATCACCATTACAGGATTATTTGGAAAGGCTTCATCTAAGTCGTCCCGATTTAATAATTTACCTTCTGGCATCACGGTATCGTCATAGCCATAGCCCATTATTAATTTACCATCTGGTATGTTTTTTTCTGATTGAAGGTTTTGTAAAGCTTTTACTACACCAGCTACATTATCAGCTTCTCCAACAGGTGAGGGCGAACAATTGGCCTGAGTGCTCATTCCTAATGAATTAATAAAATGAGAATGTGGGTCGATAAAGCTAGGCATTAAGGTTTTACCATTTAAGTCTATCATTTGATGACCGTTTCCTGCTATTTCCATAGCTTCACTTGAGTCACCTACAAATAATATTCTACCGTCCCTAACTACAATCGCTTCGGCATATTCGGGATTTTCTCCTGTCATAGTAATAATGTCTCCACCATAATAGACAACAGCATTATTTTCTACTCGTTGTTTTTCATTTTTTTTACAAGAGAATAATAGACATATTCCCAAAATCAGTAACAAGGTTTTTTTTGTTTTCATATTCTTTGGTTTTAATTATTGCCAACGGTCTCGTATAACCGTCAGTTACGGGTTTATATGCGTTAGTTTTCGGTTTAGCACAGACTTTAGCAATTCCGAGTGGATTCGGACGTAGTCGAATCCGCCGTAATTGCGGTTAGCATCTATGTAAAAGCAGCGTGTCCT
>NZ_VBUK01000023.1:0-3579 GCF_005780245.1 Maribacter aurantiacus
TCCATCATAGTTATCTTGCTAGTATTGTTTGATAATCTGAATTCAGTAGTATCGTTTTTTAGCTGACGCACAACGGTCTCGTGTATGAGCAGTAGCGGATTTAACCCACAAAACTGTCAAATTACACTGACCTTAAATTTACACTTTTTAGTTTCAAAATAGCACAGAACCCGCTATTGCTTATACACATTGTTAGCCACTGGCTTTTTTCTTTCTGCGTTGGAAAAGCCATACTCTTTTGCAATTTTTGGCTTGTGTGTCGGCTGAAGCGAATTGCAAATGTGTATGGCTTTAGCGTTGGTTTATTCACTCGGAATTCTAAACCGAACTCCTACATACAATTCTCTCCCGCGAGTTGGTCCCCAAACTGAACTTGTGTCAAAAAACTGACCGAATGGGTCTTGCCAACCTATAATCGGTCGTTCTTGCCTAAAGTCAAAAATGTTTTCGCAACCTGCATACAATTCAAACTTTTTCAGGTTGTATGTAAATTGAGCATTTACAAGCACATAATTTTCTGAAAAGTCAGGTCGTTGAAATTCTGGTGGATTGCTCTGCGTATTTGGCAATCGTTGTTGACCGTACCAATGGATATTCATATCTACGTGATACTTTTTGGATAATGGTTTGTAGCCTAAAGTCGTTACTACTTTATGTCTTGGATTGAATGGCAATAGCACTTTTTGTCCGTCAATTTCCCGATAAACATCTAAAAAGCTGTAGCCTGTTTTAAATTCAAACTGTCGCCAAAAATTTAGATAGACTTCTGCCTGAAATGTATTGCTTACGCTCTTTCCTGAGAAGTTTTCAATGATTGCCTTTGTTGGGTCTGTATCGTAATCGGGAAATATTTGGTTCTGAAAATCAGTTCGGTAATAGTCCGCACTAAAAAAACCTGTAACATTCTCGCCATTGAATTTCTGTGTAAGATTAATACCTGTATTCAATGCTTTTTCAGGTTCAAGTTGTTCTGAAAAAACAATGTCTCGTGAACTTACCAATAAACCAATATTTTCACTAAACAAATTGACCGTTCGCCATCCTGTTCCAATGTTTGCACGTACAATGGTGTTTGGTGCAATATCATATTTTAAAAGTGTTCTTGGCGTTACTATTGTGCCAAATTGATTGTGATTATCAACTCGTATTCCTGCAATCCAAGTCAGTTTATCGTTGAGTAACTTTAAGGTATTTTCTGCAAATACACCTGCAATGTTTTCGTTTCGCAAATAATTGCCTGCATACGTTCTTTGCAAGTTGTTATTTGTAAAGGAAATATCTTCATCCAAATTCAAATGACGAAAGCTAAACCCTGTCTTTAGCGAGTTGTTGCCGTAATTGAATTCATATTGAAGGTTTCCATAAAAGTTGGTCTGGTTGGCATTATACTTTACAGTTCCGAAGTAGGATTTTTGGTCTTGATAAAAACTTGAAGCGAATAAAACAAAATTGTGTTGGTCGTTTAAGCGGTAGCCTGTTTTCGTCCAAATTTCGGGCTGATTGATATTTACCGTTTGTCCATAAACTTCTGTACTTCCTTTATCATTGTTTTCGTTAAAACTGGTTTGTCCGCCAATCCGCTGTTCGTTTACATATCGCAATCCTATTCGGCTGTTCCAACCCCAATCTGCGTCATTTCCATATTTTAGTTTATTGGAAACCATATATCGAGTAAGTTTTGGTAAGTCGAGAAAATTGTCGTTATCCCTGTCAAACTCATTCGCTGGTTGCACCGTATGAAGAGCTGTCAAGTTGCTCCATTTTCCTTTTTTTATTGCATAATTGGCGTTCAAATGCTTTTCTGAAAAGCTGTTGATATAGGCATTTAGCAAAAGTTTGTCGGTTTTGTCAGGTTCTTTGGTCTCTACATTTATTTGTCCGCTCATACTCTCAAAACCTTGTAAAACGCTGTTTGCCCCTTTTGAAATGTAAATGTTATCTACTAAAGTTCCTGGAATACTGCTAATCCCATATGTATAGGTCAAGCCCTGTATCATTGGAAAACCATCAATCAAAACTTGATTGTACACGCCTGAAAGTCCAAGAATACGAAGCTCTTTTGAATTTGTTATGACGTTTGTGGTTTGTGGTTGAACAGTTGTTTGTGTTTCAAAGCATCCTGCCAAATCACAACAAGCGGCTTTTCCTAATTCGGTTTGCGTAATCTGTTCTGTCTTTATTGGATTGAGATTTGAAATAATTACTCCGTCTCGTTGTCCTTTTACAACCACTTCATCAAGCTCTTGAGACTGCTCTAACTTAAACTCTACAAATGTTTGGTTCGTTATTTCTATGGTGTCTGCAATATGTCCGACATAACGAGCTATCAGAAGTTTAGGCGAAATATCCTTTGTAGTAAGTTCAAACTCGCCTTTAATGCCTGTTGTTGTGCCAATGGTTGTGTTAGCCCAAAAGACACTCGCTCCAACAAGAGGTTCGTTTTTTTCGTTGGTTACCTTTCCTAAAATACTTTGTGCAAACAAGGCATACGGAAACAGCAAACCAACAATGAATATATATTTTTTCATTGTTTCTTTTTTAAATGAGTTGAAAAGCAAAGCGTAATTCAATTACGCTTTGCCTTAAATCTGTTTACTGCTTTATTTTGTATGGTCTTTCGTCAGGATTTTCGCAACTTCCTGTATTTTGAATTGCTGAATGTATTTCCTTTTCTGTAATCAGAGCTGGATTATACACTATTTCAAATGTGGTTGTTGGTCCTGTTTTTCCTGCTTTGCAAGTGCTTACACCTTTTAGTTTCTCGACATTTGCCGAAATCATTTTTAGGTCTGTCGAGCAAGTAATGCCTTTAACTTTGGTTGTTAAAGTTTTTGTGGTGTCCGCAATTTGCACTTTTTCTTTTGTCGATTGTGCAAAAGTTACTGTTGTTGAGGCTAACATAAATGTGATAGCCATAACGAAAATATTAGAAAATTTCATTTTTCTGAATTTAAATTGTTTAACTAAAAGTTGAACCGAAGTTTCGGTTCTTTTCTGTGGTCGAAAGTGTTGTTAAACAAATTGTGGCGGTTGCCAAAAGTCAGAAATGAATTGAGAAGCTATAAATGATTGGTATCCGAAGAACTCTTCGGTTGAAAAATCAGTCTGTAACGCTGGAAAAAAAGGTGTACTAACACAAATCAAAAGGCAAGAGCCACAAATTTGAAATGGATTACACATTCCGCTATCTTTTTGTTCGTTCTGATTTTCTGAATTATGATTGTCAGAAATTGGATTACACTTACTACTGCTACAGCAAGTCTGTTGGGTTTCTGACGAAAACGGAATAGCATCAATCGCTGGTTTTACCGAGAGAAAGATTACCGTGAAGGCTAATATGTAAGTTAAAATTTTCATCAGATTGTTGCAAAGCTACAAAATTTCAATGAGTTTCCTTTCGAGCGTTGGCGAAAAACAGCTCTTTTGGTTTTTTCTGCGTTGGCTTTCGTGTCGGCAAAAACCAAATGTGCTGTTTGTGCGGCTGGCTTTTTAGCTTGTGGCTAACGGTCTCGTATAACCGTCAGTTACGGGTTTTAAGTTACTATTTTTCGGTTAAGCACCCACGCTCGCAATTCCGAG
>NZ_VBUK01000024.1:0-1430 GCF_005780245.1 Maribacter aurantiacus
CATCATTATGAGGTAATTGAAAATTAAATATTAACTTTAGAGAACTGGACTAGGGCTTTTCATAGGATACATTGTTGTGCAACGTTTTTTATTCAAATCGGTAAACTTTATTTTTCTCCAAAATTATTAATTCCGCTTTCTGTCCTATTGAGTTAATATTCTCAATAATTTCGTCCGCAATCTTTTTCGCTTTTTCATATTTCACTTCTTTATTGAAAGTGAATTGAATTCCAGGTATTTCCCACGAGAAACTAAACTCATCTTCTCCAACAACATAAAAAGGCCAGTCGTCTTTAATTACTTTTTTCCATTCAAATGAATTTGGTGTCATTATTCTGTCATATTCCTCGTTTGAAATTTCATCAACTCCAGTTATCAAAAACTCAAAATTTTCACCAGTCCAATTAGTTCGGTCAATATTTTCAGTATTCGTTTTCGATTTGGGTTCAGTTTCCATAGTTGTTTTATCCGCAATTTTTTCAGTCGGTTTTTCTTCTGGAATATTATCCAACTCGTTGAGTTTTCTTTTTAAAAATCGGAATATTTTCATTTTTGGTCAAAATGTTGCACAACGGTTAGTGTATGATTAGTTGCGGACTTTTCCAACGGAAAATGTCCGCCTAGCTCTAAAGATAATTGATTGCAGTGATTTCCCTGTGGGAAATCCGACCGCAATTAATTATACACTTTGTTAGCTGTAGGCGTTCATTTTCTTTTTTTCCTTTCTGCCCTGATACTGTTTCCAACGTAGAGAGCTAATAAAATGGCAGGTAAGTGCCAAGAAATCAATTTTCTAATCATAAGTAAACCTGAAATAATTAGTAGGCCTAGAATTATCCAATCAATCCAATTTATTTTTCTTTTTCTTTCAGATTTTGATGGACCAAGTGCACTTCTTTTGATTTGCTTTTCGTGTTCTTCAAGGAATATTGGAATCTCGTCTAAAAGCATTTGTCGGGTATACCAAGTTTCATCATCAACGTAAACAATCTTAGCGTTACATAATTGAATTAATGCCGAAGATATTATTCCAATACAAGCTCCAGCAATAAAATCGGCACCCCAAATAAATGATATTCCAGAATCAAAATTTGATAACTCCTTGTTCAAAAAGGGATAATCCAATAGAATTTCTTCTTTTTCTTGGACATAAGTTTCAAAGAAAGTCTCTTTTCCATTTAGATGGCAAGTCCCACCAAATTGATCCAGCGTTTTGAAATCTTCAAGAAATTCAAAATCGTATTTGAGTTTTTTAATTTCCGATTCCAGTTCGGATTTAGAAGGTGTTTTTGCTTTTTGATAAAAAGCAATCATTGTCATTGACATAAATTAGTTGGTTTTCATGCTTACAGCTAACGGTCAAGTATAAGCGTAGTGCGGGATTTCAGAGCGATTCACTATCCGCATCCCACAAAGTTTCTTAGGAAGAA
>NZ_VBUK01000025.1:0-1322 GCF_005780245.1 Maribacter aurantiacus
TAGCATCTATGTAAAAGCAGCGTGTCCTTTATCTTTAAAGTTCTCTAAAACAAAAAGATATGAAAACGGAACACACTGCAAGACCCAAGTTATTCATTGGTATCGACATACACAAGCGCAGTTGGAAGGTACACTGTGCCACGGACCTGTCCTCCGGCAGGACCTTTTCGATGTCCCCGGACCCGGAATGCCTAAGGGAATATGTGGGGCGGCACTATCCGGGCCATGAGGTCTCGACGGCCTACGAGGCCGGCTGTTGCGGTTATCGTGCCCATCGTTGTTTCGAGGGTTATGGCTGGCGCTCGCTGGTGGTGAACCCTGCGGACATATTCAGGCGGGGAAAGGAACGCCACACAAAGACGGACCGTATCGACGCTCAGCTCATAGCCCGTGAACTGAAGGACGGGCGTTTGGGGGGCATCGTGGTCCCGGACCCCCAACGGGAACAGTTGCGAAGCCTGTTCCGCAGAAGGAACGACCTGGTCAAGGACATGCGCCAGATCAAGAGCTACATCAAGATGCAGTTGCTCTATTACGGCATCAAGGTCCCGGAGGAGTTCGACAACGACCACTGGAGCCACGCGTTCAGGAACTGGTTGGACGGTTTGGAATTCGCACACCCGACGGGGAAAGAGGTGCTTGAGAGCCGCATGCGCAGCTTCAGGTTCGTCGACCGGGAGTTCAGGGACGTATCGACCCGGTTGCGCAAATGGACCAAGGAACACTATAAGGAAGACTATATGCTTCTGCGCAGCATACCCGGTATCGGCCCCATAGTGGCCAGCGGGATATTGGGCGAACTGGGGGATTTGAGGAGGTTCGGCAACATAAAGCAACTTGCCGGTTACGTGGGGCTTTCCCCCGGGATCTACCAGAGCGGGGATACGGTACGCCACACGGGGGTAAGTATGCGTGCCCATCGGTTGATACGCAGTTATTTCATCGAGGCCTCCTGGCAGGCCATACGCACGGACCCGGTGATGCAGGGATACTACCGCAAGCACCATGGCAAGAACGTGAAATCCGTGATCGTTAAAGTGGCCCGTAAGCTTTTGAGCCGTACCCTGGCGGTGATAAAAACAGGGATTCCCTATGAGATAGGGGTAGTGGAATAGGAAAATTTGGACAGGACATAGCGAAGCTCACGATCATGGTAGAACGGCCCGTAACACAGAACAATGTAGGTGATCGCGATAGCTATCGGGAATCACACCGGTTAGCAAGTGGCCGGGCCTATTATAGCTTATAATCATACAGATGCCGGTGAACACGGAAAAGAGTGTATCACATATAGGATGCGGAGCAAGTTATATGGTATTGAA
>NZ_VBUK01000026.1:0-1299 GCF_005780245.1 Maribacter aurantiacus
TAACGGTCAAGTATAAGCGTAGTGCGGGATTTCAGAGCGATTCACTATCCGCATCCCACAAAGTTTCTTAGGAAGAAAAATGCTCAATATTAGCCATTTAACCCGCATTACGCTTATACAATGTTGTGCGTTCGGCTTTCTTTTCTTTCAATTTATTCTTTGTTATTCGAAGCAAAGTTAATATTTTCGCACTCAAACAATTCGATTTTTGCATTATGTACTATAGTAGACCTTGGGCTTCTATCTAAGTGATAGACAGTCCTGAATAAATTTCCAATAATCTTTTAGGTATAGACTCGCATTCTATATGTTCTATGTTTCGTCTTTTTATTGAAGGCGTGGCGTTGTCATAGTTGCTATGTCAGGTAATACTGTCTATTCACTTCTCCGCGATTTGAATTCAAGTATTCACCTGTAAGAAGCAAATAATGACAAAAAAGAAATTGCCCGTTCGTTTCACGGGTCAGCACTTTACTATTGATAAGGTGCTAATAAAAGATGCGATAAAACAAGCAAATATAAATAATCAAGATACGGTCTTAGATATTGGGGCAGGAAAGGGATTTCTCACTGTTCACCTATTACGAAATGTCCAAAAAGTTATTGCAATAGAAAACGATGCTGATTTAACT
Organism: Maribacter aurantiacus; assembly: GCF_005780245.1. NCBI lineage: Bacteria > Pseudomonadati > Bacteroidota > Flavobacteriia > Flavobacteriales > Flavobacteriaceae > Maribacter > Maribacter aurantiacus. The sequence goes on from NZ_VBUK01000026.1 coordinate 633, forward strand.
CAGAACTTGAGAAAAAAATTTGCTAATGCTCAAAACGTCCAAGTTATTGGGTGTGATTTTAAAAATTTTAGGGTTCCGAAATATCCTTTTAGGGTGGTGTCGAATATACCTTATGGGATTACGTCTGAAATTTTTAAAAATCTGATGTTTGAAAATGTAGAAAATTTTATGGGAGGCTCAATTGTCCTACAGTCAGAGCCTGCACAAAAACTGTTTTCAAATAAGATTTACAACCCATTGACTGTTCTTTATCATACTTTCTATGATTTAAATTTTCTTTATGAGATAAGCCCTAAAAGTTTTTTGCCACCACCAACTGTCGATTCAGCGTTGTTGAAAATCGAAAGGAAGCAAACAATAGCATTTGGTTTTGAGCTTAAAACCAAATATTTAGTCTTCATTTCATATATGTTACAAAAACCTGATTTGCCTGTCAGAACAGCTTTGAAGTCCATATTCAGAAAAAAACAAGTCAGGTCTATTTCGGGAAAGTTTGGAATTGACCTAAATTCCAAAATCGTCTGCTTGTCGCCAAGTCAATGGAATAGTTGTTTTTTAGAAATGCTCGAAGTTGTCCCTGAAAAGTTTCATCCATCATAGTTATCTTGCTAGTATTGTTTGATAATCTGAATTCAGTAGTATCGTTTTTTAGCTGACGCACAACGGT
>NZ_VBUK01000027.1:0-1284 GCF_005780245.1 Maribacter aurantiacus
GTCCATATTTGTCGATTCCTAGCATATCATTAGATTTGTTTCAATCCTAGTTTCTAATTGGATAGGTATTTAAGTCGAGTGCCACACTGGCACTATGAGTGCCATCAAATTGTTTCAATCCTAGTTTCTAATTGGATAGGTATTTAAGAGGGCCTTGTAAACATACCGGACCTAATGGACTACCGTTTCAATCCTAGTTTCTAATTGGATAGGTATTTAAGCTTTGCACCCGTTTTAAGGTGGTGTTGTGCGTACTCCGTTTCAATCCTAGTTTCTAATTGGATAGGTATTTAAGGGAACGTGGACGCGGGCACCAGTGAGGTGACCATGAGTTTCAATCCTAGTTTCTAATTGGATAGGTATTTAAGAAAAAAATCAACACAAAAAGCAACTAATTTAACAGTGTTTCAATCCTAGTTTCTAATTGGATAGGTATTTAAGAAAGAACCTGAGCAATACAATTACAAAGGCTAAAAAGTTTCAATCCTAGTTTCTAATTGGATAGGTATTTAAGAATTGGTTTCAATGATAAACTTATCCGCCAAGATGGGTTTCAATCCTAGTTTCTAATTGGATAGGTATTTAAGCATAGCTTTTTATGTTGTCTACTGGATGCATCCTAAGTTTCAATCCTAGTTTCTAATTGGATAGGTATTTAAGTTACTTTTATTTTCATTTATTAATGGATTCTATTTTGTTTCAATCCTAGTTTCTAATTGGATAGGTATTTAAGTCCGGTTGCAACGGTTGCGGCATTGGTAACGTCCTGTTTCAATCCTAGTTTCTAATTGGATAGGTATTTAAGGATAACTTCAAATCTTATGTTGATTGGCTTGAATCCGTTTCAATCCTAGTTTCTAATTGGATAGGTATTTAAGCTTTTTTTGTTTCTTCTTTGTTTGGGGTTTTAGTGGGTTTCAATCCTAGTTTCTAATTGGATAGGTATTTAAGGGCGTTTGCGATTAGGCCCAGAATAAGAACAAATACGTTTCAATCCTAGTTTCTAATTGGATAGGTATTTAAGTCCATGACGAGTTCGAAAGAATACACGGCTTCAAATAGTTTCAATCCTAGTTTCTAATTGGATAGGTATTTAAGATCTGATACCCGGTGGCAAACCGATATTGATAGAGTGTTTCAATCCTAGTTTCTAATTGGATAGGTATTTAAGAGGAATTGAATATACCTGTCATTGCTTTAAGTCAGTGTTTCAATCCTAGTTTCTAATTGGATAGGTATTTAAGCAAATTCGTTGACACTGGCATCTGCCACCGCTTCTAGTTT
>NZ_VBUK01000028.1:0-774 GCF_005780245.1 Maribacter aurantiacus
ACCCCAAAACCATCATTATGAAGTAATTGAAAATTAAATATTAACTTTAGAGAACTGGACTAGGGCTTTTCATAGGAGCCATTGTTGTGCGTAGGTTTTATTTTTTATTCAATTCAAATGTTCCTTTGTCTTTTGGGTAGCTTGATTCATATTCGCCACTTATTTCAATTCCGTCATTATCTTTTATTCCATCGTATTCAATGAACTGTCCATTTCCAATTGACATTTTAGCTTTAAAGAATCTACGATTGGAATCGCGATTTTCATTCGGTCGGCTTTTTTGCCCTAGGTTATTTCCATTAATATCGGATTTCGAAAAATTTCCTGATAATTCAACAATTTTGTTTTGTCCAGGTTTGTAAAGACTCCAAAGATTATAATAAATCAACGTTTCGCTTTTAAATTCAGCCTTGTGATTTTCTGGAATCGTTGTCAGTACTTTTCCACTAACGAAAGCATATTCAGAACTGTCCCATTTTCCGTTCCAATTTGATTCCTCAAAGTTTTCAGGAATTGAAGTTCTATAAACGATTTCGTTTGATATAAACACAACGACGAAAAGAATCAAAACCGTTATTAAAATCCGTTTTATTATTTTCAGAAATCTATTTTTCATTCAGAGTTCAGTTTTTCTCAACTTACGCACAACGGTTGGGCTATGAGTAGTTGCGTGGTTTAGCACCTAACTTTGCAAGTACACACCAAACTGAAAATCCGCGAGGATTTTCAGAAGTAGGCGAGAACCAGCAATTACTTATAGCCAATGTTGGCAAT
>NZ_VBUK01000029.1:0-596 GCF_005780245.1 Maribacter aurantiacus
CTCGTTCGTGACGCTACCGTCTACTTCCGTGAAGGTGTTGCTTACCACATAAGGGTCGCCCGATGTTCCGCTTCCAGTTACGTTGATGTTCGTGCCACTGTTCACTATCGTCTCAGAACCATCGGCCGTTGGCAATGTGATTGTATTACCGCCCGTGATGGAAAGGTCGTTGCCCACGATGCTCAGGTTCTGATTGTCAGTGTTGTCCAAATAACCACTTAGGTCTACCGTAGTCGCATCACTGCTCAAGCTAAGGGTATTTCCACTAATACTTAAATCTTGTATCTCATTGGTTACGCTGCCGTCAACTTCCGTTCCAGTAACGACATATGGGTCGCCCGTCGTACCGCTTCCCGTTACCACGTTGATACCGCCTCCGTTCACTATCGTCTCAGCTCCCGTCGCCGTTGGCAATGTCACCGTGTTTCCTCCAGCAATCGATAGGTCGTTGCCGGTAATGCTCAAGGTCTGGGAATCTGTATTGTCCAAGTAGCCGCTTAAGTCAGCGGTAGTATCAGCACCCGTCCCGTTGGATAGGGTCAACGTGTTCGTGCTCAAGCTTATCTGCTGGTTGTCCGTGTTCACGAAACCGCTCA
>NZ_VBUK01000002.1:0-429528 GCF_005780245.1 Maribacter aurantiacus
CACTATCACACTATCACACTATCACACTATCACACTATCACACTATCACACTATCACACTATCACACTATCACACTATCACACTATCACACTATCACACTATCACACTATCACACTATCACACTATCACACTATCACACTATCACACTATCACACTATCACACTATCACACTATCACACTATCACACTATCACACTATCACACTATCACACTATCACACTAACTCGTAGCCCCAAATTCTAAATCCCCTCAATCTTTTCCCGAAGCGTTTTCAGGGCCAAGTGCATTCTTTTTTCAATGGCCTTGACGCTTACGCCCTCCATTTCCGCGATTTCCGCATATTTTTTTCCATCAATGCGATTTAACAGGAAAGTGGATCGCTGATTATCGGGAAGGTCGTTAAGGGCCCGCTCCAATTTCGTCTTGAATTCATTCTCCTCCATTAGAAACTCTGGGGACTCATGGGTGGTCTTAAGAGATTTATCGGCATATTTAAGACGCACCTTTTCCGCCTTGAGAACATTTAAGTAAAGATTGTTGGCTACCGTATATAAAAACGACTTTGCTTTCTCTGGGGCGACCTTGGCACAGTTCTCCCATAATTTTACAAAAGCTTCCTGCACGGCATCGTGTGCCTTCTCCTCATTTCCAAACTTATAATATATATAGTTGAATATCGTTTTGGAGCTAGCATTGAACAAAGTACTGTACGTACTTTCATTACACACATTTTGAGGGTCTTCTGCTTTCAAGGTCCTTTTTTTTCAAAGATATTTTAAAAAAAATTAAAAAAGCGGGTAGGGTTTTTTTTCAATGCGTTGTTTCAGTGGTAAATAATAAACAATACCAAATCGTTATGAAAAAGTTTTTAAGTTTTGCTTACCTGAGCATTTTAGCGGTGGCACTGAGTTTTACCTCATGCCAGGATGAGTTTGAAGAAATCAATACGGGCGAGGAAGCGGAAGCCATTACGGCAAGTTCTGCCGCCGGTATATTGATACAGAATACTACCGCTAGGGACGGTTCTTTTGATAACATTGTAGACGGCACTAGCTGTTACGATGTAAAGTTTCCCTATACGGTTGAGGTAAATGGCCTGGAATTGACCATCAATTCTAGGGAAGATCTAAAATTGATAGAGGAGATTTTTGATGAAGTGGATGACGATGAGGACTTTTTGGAGATTCTTTTCCCTATCACCGTTACTTCGGGTGATTATACCGAGCTAACCATAAATGGTTTTGAGGATTTACGGGAGTTGGCCCAGCAGTGTAAGGAGGGCGGTGAAGATGACGATATCGAATGTATAGATTTTGTATATCCCATGACCCTGTACACCTTTGATATCAACCTAGAGCAGACTGGGGAGGTGACCGTGGAGAGTGACAGGCAATTGAGGCTTTTCTTCAAAGGGCTGGAGGATAACGAGCTCGTAAGTTTCGATTTCCCCGTTACTTTGGAGTTGTACGATAGTTCAAAGATCGAGGTGAACAGCAATGAGGAATTGGTCATGCAGATTAGAAACGCCAAGGATGCATGTGACGAGGACGATGATAATGACTACAACGACGATGATTTTGATGACGAAGATTTGGAGGAGTTTTTGGTTTCCTGTCCTTGGTACGTACTTGAAGTGATAAGGGACGACGTTAGTGAGATCGCACAATATGTAAATTACTATTTCGACTTCAAGGCAGATGGAACCGTAAACGTTAGTAACCGATTAGGTTTTGAAGCCAACGGTACTTGGTCTTCCATCATGGGAGATAATGGTCCCAAAGTGACCTTGAATATAGAAACCTTATCGGGCTTCAATATGGAGTGGACCATCTATAAAACTGAGGAAGGTGTCATCAAGTTCTATAATGGGGAAAGAAACCGAATCTGGATGCGTAGGGATTGTGAAGGAGACGGTATTGGATTTGATCCAGAGAATTTAAGGAACATTCTAAGGGAATGCGAGTGGGTCATAAAAAAAGTGGAGAATCAGGGTGAGGAGATCGACCGTCTATTAGGGTACGAGTTCAAGTTTATGGCTGAAGGCGTTGTCACCTTGAGCAATGGGGTAAATACCTCAGAAGGTACTTGGGAGATCGGATTCAACCTACAACAAAAATTGATCATTGCCATTACAATGGGGGATGAGCCCGGTGTAAGTTTTGAATGGCCCGTGCGTGAATTGACCCAAAGTAGGTTGAAGTTTGAAGTGGAGGAAATTGACTACGAATTGATACTCCAAAGAGTTTGTAATGATAATTCCGATGATGCCGATGTCTTGGAAATTAGAAACTTCATGATGGGTGGCGACTGGATAGTGGCTTCCTATATAGATGGTGAAATTGATGAGACCATTGATTTTGGAGGGTATAGTACAGCCTTTATGCCAAATCTACAAATGGAACTGAAAGAAGGAGGGGAGGTATATGCCACAGGACTTTGGAGAGTTTTGAGAAACAGGGATGGTAAACTTAAGGTCTACCTAAATTATGGAGACAATATGCCTATGAGCGAATTAACGGATGACTGGGACTTTGTTTCCGTTGCCCAAGGTAGATTGGAGTTGAAGGATATTAATGATGATGGTACCATTACCACACTTGTTTTGGAAAAATAAATAAGTAGGGTCTACGGAGCCTTGCGCTTCGTAGGCCTTTTTAATCAATAATCAATTGTAAAAATGAACAAACTAAAAAAAATAAGCTTGCTTTTGATGGCCGTTACGGGCTTCCTTTTCCTATCCTGTGAATCTTCGGATGATTCAGACGGTGTAAATGGTATGGTAAACGTGGAGCAGGTTAAGTCTACTGTAACTTCAGGTACTTGGCGAGTAACACTTTACGAAGAGGAAGGGGTCGATGAGACTAATTATTTTTCGGATCATACATTTGTCTTTGAGTCGGACGGTCGTTTAATTGCCGATAACGGTGAAACCTCCGTTTCCGGGGCATGGTCCATAACTTCGGATTCCAGTAGCAGTGACGACGACAGTAGTTCTGATGACGATGTAGATTTTAACATATTTTTTGCCTCACCGGCCAATTTCGCGGAGATTTCAGAAGATTGGGACATCGTTTCCTTTTCCAGTGCGCGAATCGAACTGAAGGACGATAGTGGTGATGGAAGTATCGACCGCTTGGTTTTTGAAAAAATATAGTCCATAAAAATAAAACATCCAAAAATACACCACCAGCAGTAAAGAGTTGGGCCTCGTTGGTGGTGTTGATGGAGGTTTTCTGGGAAAACGATTAAATGGGAACTTAACTCAAGTTGATATACTTCCCGCTATGTTACTATTGAAAATGTAATACCTTTTTTGCCCCACATCCCAGCGTTAAGAGCATCCCAAAACGGATGCTCTTTTTGTTTACAGATTTTGGTAGCGTTTATGCCCGTTTAGCAATGATATTCTTAAATTTGCATTCCCCTTAAAACGGAAAAGGATGTTTGATAATTTAAGCGAAAAGTTGGATAAAGCCCTGCATGTTCTTAAAGGACATGGGCAAATAACGGAAATCAACGTTGCGGAGACGACCAAAGAGGTACGTAGGGCCCTTTTGGATGCGGATGTCAATTTTAAGATCGCGAAGGAATTTACCAATCGGGTGAAGGAAAAGGCGCTGGGCCAAAACGTTTTGTCTTCGTTGCAGCCAGGGCAGTTGATGGTGAAGATTGTAAAGGACGAGCTTACGGCATTAATGGGCGGCGATTCTGAAGGTATCAACCTATCCGGTAATCCATCGGTTATATTAATGTCCGGTTTACAAGGTTCCGGTAAGACGACCTTTTCGGGGAAATTGGCGAATTTTCTAAAGAAGAAAAAATCCAAAAACCCTTTGTTGGTGGCATGTGACGTGTATAGACCCGCGGCCATTGACCAATTGCACGTAGTTGGGGAACAGATCGGTGTGCCTGTGTATTCGGATAGGGACAATAACGACCCCGTGGCGATTGCCAAGGCCGGTATTGCCAAGGCAAAGGCGGAAGGTCATAATGTGGTCATCATAGATACCGCCGGTCGTTTGGCGGTGGACGAGAAGATGATGAACGAGATATCGGATATCCATAAGGCCATCAATCCGCAAGAAACCTTGTTCGTAGTGGATTCCATGACCGGACAGGATGCCGTCAACACGGCCAAGGCCTTTAACGATGTATTGAATTTTGACGGTGTTATCCTTACCAAGTTGGACGGTGATACCCGTGGCGGTGCTGCCATTTCCATAAAATCGGTCGTAAACAAGCCCATCAAGTTTATCGGTACAGGTGAAAAAATGGAGGCTATCGACATTTTCTATCCTTCCCGTATGGCCGATCGTATTTTGGGCATGGGTGATGTGGTTTCCTTGGTGGAAAGGGCCCAGGAGCAGTTTGATGAGGAGGAGGCCCGGAAGATTCAGAAGAAAATCGCCAAGAACAAATTCGGTTTTGACGATTTCCTAGGCCAGATCCAACAAATCAAAAAAATGGGGAACATGAAGGACCTTATGGGGATGATTCCCGGCGCCGGTAAGGCCCTTAAAGGTTTGGATATTGACGATGACGCCTTTAAGCATATCGAGGCCATCATATACTCCATGACCCCGGATGAACGTTCAAATCCTTCCAAACTGGATGCCAGCAGAAAAAGGAGAATCGCCAAGGGTAGCGGCAGGGAGGTGCAGGAAGTAAACCAATTGCTGAAACAATTTGACCAAATGAGCAAGATGATGAAGATGATGCAAGGGGGTGGCGGTAAAAAGATGATGCAGATGATGAGCGGTCTTGGACGTTAACATCGGATAACCAATAATAAAAACAGCGCATTGGCCGTAAACCGACGCAATTTAAAACGAAGAACCCGGGTAAATTTGTAGTGTAATGTACTGCCTACTTAAATTGCCTATTGAATACGTACTACATGGAAATTCTTGACGGTAAAAAAATTTCAAATCAGATAAAGGATGAAATAGCCGCTGAAGTGGCAAAGATGCGTGAAAGAGGGGAAAAGGTCCCGCACTTGGCCGCGGTCATTGTAGGGAGCGATGGTGCCAGTCTAACGTATGTGGGTAGCAAGGTAAGGGCTTGCGAACGTGTAGGTTTTGAATCTACCATGGTACGAATGCCCAGCACCACATCTGAACAGGAATTATTGAAGAAGATCCATGAACTGAACGAGGATAAAAATATAGACGGATTCATTGTCCAGTTACCTTTGCCGGAACAAATCGACACACAAAAGGTCATTATGGCCGTGCATCCAGATAAGGATGTGGATGGTTTCCACCCCATGAACTTTGGTAAAATGGCCTTGGATATGAGTACGTTCATTCCGGCAACCCCATTCGGGATTTTGGAACTGTTGGAACGCTATCAGGTAGATACAAAAGGCAAGCATACGGTCGTAATAGGCCGAAGCCACATCGTAGGAAGGCCCATGAGCATTTTAATGGGGCGAAAAGGGTGGCCGGGAAACTCCACCGTAACCTTGACCCATAGCCACACAAAAAATATTACCCAGATAATTTCCCAGGCAGACATTGTCATTTCGGCCCTTGGTGTGCCAAATTTCCTAAAGGCAGAGATGGTCAAGGACGATGCGGTGGTCATCGATGTGGGAATCACCAGGGTTCCGGACGATACCAAGGAAAAGGGCTATTACATTACCGGTGACGTAGACTTTGAAAATGTGAGCAAAAAGGCCTCGTTCATAACCCCCGTTCCGGGAGGTGTTGGCCCCATGACTATTGCCATGTTGCTTAAAAACACCCTATTGGCTCGAGAAAGGCATAGGAGCAGGGAATAGAAAAAACCACTTTAAATACAAGAACCCTACAATTAAAATTGTGGGGTTTTTCGTTTTGTAAACCTTCGCTAAACGCTAAACGCTAAACGCTAAACGCTAAACGCTATTGACCTGCCCAGTTTGTGTGGTGTCATTCGGTCTTAAGATATCCAAGTCGTTGCTGTCGTCATATTCGCAACTACTAACGGTAAGGATTCCCAAAAAAATAATAACAATGGCAGATAGTTTTTTCATTCGTCTAAATTTAGGTTAACAGCTTGTTTTTTAAACATTTACTTTTATAGGGATATTTAACCCCGGATTATGTTTTAAAAAAGCTGTTACAGCAAAAAATCGCTTCAAAATAAAACGCTAGGCTGTATTTTCAATTTCACCATAGCGGTGCTATGCCAAAATTTCCAAACCACTTTATTTTATTGCGCTTTTTACCTTCACGACGCTCTCCTAATGCATATTCCGGGTTAACTTATCTTAATAAATCCCTCGATTAGGGTTTCATAACGTTCAGGATTTGGGTGTGCTTTTTAATAGGATTCCATTGCTAAAATCCTATGCTAGTATAAAACGAATGGTTTTGATAAATGGTATGTTCGTATATACTTGGAAACAGCTTTTTTGACATCATTTTTGGTGGTCCTTTACAAAAGCAATGCAGACTTTTGCAATCTTGTGGAAATGAAGTACCTTTTTATCAAAAACCGACCTAAAATGATTAGAAGTTTTTGTCTCGCCTGTATTGCCCTTTTACTATTGGGTTCTTGCCAAAAAGTCAAGGAAACTACCTATAGCGTCAACGTACGTTTTTCCGAAGCCGCCAGCCCAGAAGCAAAGGATGGTAGGCTTTTGCTGATGTTTTCTTCCGATGACAGTAAGGAACCCCGTTTTCAAATCAACGATGGCCTTAACACGCAATTGATCTTTGGAATGAACGTGGATAGCATGGATCCAGGTAAGCCCATTACCTTTGACGAAACTGTTTTTGGATATCCGTATCCAAGCATGGCAGATATTCCGCCAGGCGAATACAATGTGCAGGCCTTGCTACATGTTTATGAAACGTTTAACCTAGCTACCGGCCATACCGTAAAATTGCCCATGGACAATGGCGAAGGGCAGCAATGGAACAGTTCTCCCGGTAATTTGTATAGTAAGCCCTTTAAGATTCGGGTGGGCAGCAATGGTATCGCAAATGTGAGCGTGGAGATGGATCAGGTAATACCACCGATTGAAGAACCTGAGGATACGGAATGGATAAAGCACATTAAGATGAAGTCCGAAAAACTATCGGAATTCTATGGTCGGGATATCTATCTAGGCGCTCATGTTTTGTTACCGAAGGGTTTTGACGAACATCCCGAAGCAAAGTATCCCCTGATGGTCTTTCACGGACATTTTCCTTCGGATTTTAGTGGCTTTAGGACCACACCTCCGGACCCGAATCTCGAACCCGATTATTCCGCTAGGTTCGATATGAAGGGTTACAACATCATCCAGCAGCAGGAGGCGTACGACTTTTATAAGAGATGGAACGAGCCCGATTTCCCTAGGTTTTTGATTATCGAAATTCAGCATCCAACCCCTTATTACGATGATTCCTATGCCGTGAACTCGGCCAGTCAGGGACCCTATGGCGATGCCATTACCTATGAACTGATACCCTACATAGAAAAGGAATTCAGGGGTATGGGCGAGGGATGGTCCCGCTTTTTGTATGGAGGTTCCACGGGTGGATGGGAGGCCTTGGCCGTTCAGGTGAAATATCCGGAGGAATACAACGGATGTTTTGCGGCTTGCCCGGATCCCATCGATTTTAGGGCCTATTGCCTTACCAATATCTATGAGGATGAGAACGCCTATTACTATGACGCCGCCCATAAAAAACTGGAAGTACCTTCCCATCGGGATTATTTGGGGAATATCCAATCCACGTTAAGGCAGGGCAATCATCTGGAATTGGTGTTGGGTGATAAGTCCAGGTCAGGCCAACAATGGGATATTTGGGAAGCCACCTACTCTCCCCAAGGCGATGATGGCTATCCCGTGAGAATTTGGGATAAAATGACGGGGGAGATTGACCACGAGGTGGCCGAGTATTGGAAGGAAAATTACGATCTCCGATATATTATGGAGCGCGACTGGGATAAATTGGGGGAGAACCTCAAGGGGAAAATACACATTTATTGTGGGGATATGGACAATTATTATCTAAACAATGCCGTGTATTTGATGGAGGATTTTTTGGAGAGCACCACAGATCCCTATTATGAAGGGGAAGTATTGTATGGGGACAGAGCCGAGCACTGCTGGAACGGTGATCCAGAGCTACCCAATGCCATAAGTAGGTTGCGATACAACTCCATGTACGTGCCAAAGATCATGAAACGAATTGCTGAAAGTGCTCCAAATGGGGCCGATTTGACAAGCTGGCGCTATGAATAGGACGAATAAGGTAGCATGGTTCGTATTCGGGTTTTTGGCCATAGGTGTGGGGCTATATCCATTGATGTACGTATTTGCCCAAGAGGAAATAGGATTGTTGCTTTCCAAAAGTCGGGAATTGTTGGCCAACGTAATTTGGAATATTGGATTCTTCGGTCATATTCTTTTTGGGGGTGTGGCCCTCATGGTAGGTTGGGTACAGTTTAGCAAACGCTTCAGGAATGCCAATCTTGCCAGGCATAGGCTAATTGGGAAAATATATGTGATTTCCGTACTGATCAGCGGTGTTTGTGGTGGCTTTATAGCTTTTTATGCAACGGGCGGTCCTGTAGCAATGACAGGCTTCTTTCTGCTTGCAGTTTTTTGGCTGTATTTTACGATTACGGCCTACAGGGCGGCTCGGGAACGGGATTTTGAAAAGCATAAGGTCTTTATGATTTACAGTTATGCGGCCTGTTTTGGGGCGGTCACGCTGCGCATTTGGCTTCCTTTATTAACAATGCTTATAGGTTCCTTTGAGCCCGCTTATCGCATTGTGGCATGGTTGGCATGGGTGCCTAACCTTGTTTTTGCCTATTACTGGGTGCGTCGCAAAGGGCTTTCAATAGGCTAAAAATTCTTGAATTTTATGAACGGTGTTCCGGGCTTGATTGGTAATTGAATATCTTACCGCAAAATCTAAATGAAACCCTCATCGAGGGATTTGTTATGGTACGTTAAATATCGCTACCAAAGGAAATGTTTAAGAATCAAGCTATTGACCTAATTTTAAAAGTATGAAGCTATGGCCAAAATAAAATTCCTGATGATGATCTGTAAATTGTTCCCTCGGTTTGTTTCAGTTCTCTTGTTGTTAGGGGGAACCTTGGTCAACGGTCAAAACGAAAAATCAGGTCAAATGTCCGGCAACCCCATTTTTGAGGGATGGTACGCCGACCCAGAAGGTGCCGTTTTTGGGGATGAATATTGGATCTATCCTACTTTTTCGGACGATTATGACAAACAATTGCATTTTGATGCCTTTTCCTCCCAAGATCTTATCGAATGGAAAAAGCATGAAAATATATTGGATACTACAAAGATTAAATGGTTGCGGCAGGCCCTATGGGCCCCTTCCATTATTGAAAAGGATAAAAAATATTACCTGTTCTTTGGTGCCAATGATATACAAAGACCTGGCAGGTCATCTTATGACCCCAATAATGATATCAACCATTATGGTGGCATCGGCGTAGCTGTGGCCGATACGCCAGGAGGTCCCTTCGAAGATTATTTAGGGGAACCCTTGATATCCGATTTTTACAATGATGCCCAACCTATTGATCAGTTTGTTTTTAAGGATCTGGACGGTACCCATTATTTTTTCTATGGAGGCTGGAGCCATTGCAACCTTGGTAGATTAAATGATGATTTTACAGGTTTTGTGCCTTGGGAAGATGGTAGTATCTTTAAGGAGATTACGCCGGAAGGTTATGTGGAAGGTCCTTTTATGTTTTTACGTAAGGGCATCTACTATTTTATGTGGTCCGAAGGTAACTGGACGGATGGTAGCTATCGCGTGGTGTATGCGATGGCTGATAAGGCTACGGGGCCCTATAAACGAATCGGAACGGTATTAGAATCCGATGAATCCGTTGCTACAGGAGCCGGCCATCATTCCGTAATCAATGTGCCCGGAACGGATGAATGGATTATGGTGTACCATCGAAGACCCATTCCCAATGAGGATAGGGACCATCGGGTGACCTGCTTGGATAAAATGGAGTTCAACGAAGATGGAGCCATTAAGCCTGTCAAAATTACTTTTGAAGGCATTGAAAAAAGAACAATCGGAAGTAAATAAAAATTAGTAAGAATGGAGTACAGAAGGTTTGGAAGGACGGATTGGCAAGTAAGTGAAATAGGATACGGTATGTGGGGAATGGCAGGTTGGAAAGCTTCGGATGATGAACAATCCGCCAAGTCCCTTGATTTGGCCGTCGAAAACGGCGTTAATTTTTTTGATACGGCATGGGGTTATGGTGAAGGACACAGCGAGGAACTTTTAGGTGACCTGGTAAAAAGGCATCCCTCAAAGAAACTATACACGGCAAGTAAGATACCCCCAAAGAATTTCCAATGGCCCGCAAAACCGGAATATGCTTTTGAGGACTCCTATCCTACGGATCACATCAAGGAATACACCCATAAAACGCTTAAAAACCTCGGACTCGAACAAATAGATTTGATGCAGTTTCACACGTGGGACGATACCTGGAGCGAGCGGGAAGAGTGGCAGCGGACTGTTGAGGATTTGAAAAAGTCCGGTAAGGTTGCGGCTATAGGAATCAGTATGAACCGTTGGGAACCTGAAAATGGCATTTTGGCACTCGAAACGGGATTGTTGGATGCCGTACAGGTTATCTACAATATTTTTGATCAGGCACCGGAGGACAAACTTTTCCCGCTTTGCGAGAAACTGGATATTGGGGTCATAGCGAGGGTTCCTTTTGACGAAGGGACGCTGACGGGTAATTTGACCAAGGAAACCACGTTCCCGGAGGGAGATTGGCGGGGTACCTACTTTGTCCCGGAAAATCTAAATTCTTCCGTTGAACATGCAGATGCCCTAAGGCCCCTTATACCACAAGGTATGACCATGGCGGAGATGGCCCTTCGTTTTATTTTGGAGAACAAACATGTGGGCACCACCATACCGGGTATGCGAAAACAGCGCAATGTTTTGGCCAATACGGCCACCAGTGATGGTAAATCCCTACCAAAGGAATTAATCAAGGAACTTAAAAAACACCGTTGGGACAGGGTCCCTACTTCTTGGTCACAATAGACTATTTGGCGAATAATTGCCCCATGTCCTTGAACGCCTTAAACTCCAAGGCGTTACCGGCAGGGTCCAAAAAGAACATGGTAGCTTGTTCACCAACCAGCCCTTTGAACCGAATATAAGGCTCAATGACAAACTTTACGCCTTTCTGTTTTAGTTCTTCGGAAAAGCTTTCAAAGGTGCCCCAGGGCAATACTACCCCATAATGTGGAACGGGGACATCATGACCGTCCACAGGGTTGTGGTGAAGCGCTTCCATTTCGGATTTAGGTTTGTAGTGGATGACTAATTGGTGCCCAAAGAGGTTAAAGTCGACCCAATGGTCGCTACTTCTTCCTTCTTCGCAATTCAAGACTTCTCCATAGAATTTTCTGCATTCCGCCAGGTTATGCACCGGAATGGCAATGTGAAAGGGTGAAACGTTGTTCATTGTTCAGTTATTTCTTAAGGCCGAAATTAACTCTTTTTTGTTCATTTTGGAACGTCCTTCAATTCCAATTTCGGTGGCTTTTTTATAGAGTTCCTTTTTGGTCCTTTCTTCATACTTGGGGGCTTTTCCGCCTTTCTGTCCAGAATCTGGCGTGTTCGCAATTCTTGCGGCCTTCTCTTTGCTGTACCCTTTTTCTACCAGCGCCTCGTACTGCTCCTCGTTCTTAAGCCTTGATGTATTCTTTTCTTCAGCCATTTTTATTTTAAAATTAACCAAAGAAGTGGAGGTAGAAGAGGCTATTGGGCAATTGGGTTAATTAACCTTGTAAAAAAGCAATGATTTTCTTGTTGACCTCCTCTTGGTGCATGGAGTGGCCCAAACCTTCGGTGGAAATAAAAGTACTTTCTTTCCAAACGGCGTGCACCTTTTCTGAAGCGTGGTACGGGGTGATCTTATCCCATCGGTCGTGAAACAGCAATCCTTTTTTGGTGTTCGTCAATACGAATTTGGAAGACGAAAATTCCCGTATGGTAAATCCGAACCGATTTTTGACATACTCTTCAAGAGCCTTTAGCATTCTATCCGAAAGTCCCAAAAGTTCCTTAAAATGGCCAATGATTTCATGGAATTCCGAAGGGGAAGCGATGGTCACTATTTTTTCGATTATGTCGTTGGGATTTTCGTATTCGTTGAAAAGTATGGTCATACCCCCAACCGAGTGCCCAATTAGATGGACCGGTTTATAGGTTTGTATCATATGTTCCAATACTTCGGCATATAGAGGAACATATAGATATTCACCCGATGAATACCCATGTCCGGGGGCATCAAAAGCGATGACATTATAATCGGCCTTCGTCAATTTCTCCAGTAATTTGTGCCATCTCCATGTGTTGCTCTCCCAACCGTGTATCAAAAGAACAGTTTCCTTTTTGCCGGGCCAATTATACGTCTGTATCGTATGGCCCAATAGGTGTATTCGTTCATGTTTTACAGGGTCCAGATATTCTTTCTGATGGGGCGAAACCCTGCCTTTTCTGACCTTTGTAAAGATGGTGAAGGCTTTTTGGGCGGCGTTTTTCGGACTTACATACACGTATACATTCAACAAAGCACCGTATAATTTGGGAATGAGCTTTTTATACAAGGCTTTCATGGAATATTTCTTTAAAGTTAGAGGCCGGAGGTTTTTGGCAACCGATACTTAATCCCAACCTACCATAAGGTATTTGATTTTTGCCGCATCGGGGATTTGAACGGCCTCAATGTTCGTATTCGCTTGATAGCGCAGGTTATCCGGCAATTGCGCTTTGTCGATCGTGAAATAGATGTCACTATCCTTAAGCAGGATGATCACATTGTTGATGGAAGTAATTATCTTTTTTATTTCATATTTCTCCTGAATATCCTTGAAGGTGCTTTCAATGCTGATACCTTTATCGGTCTTGAACCGTTTATCGTTGATTAAAACATTTTGGATCGTAGGAATACTATCCGTATTGGGTGTAAGCGTGAGCAGTAAGGCACCTCCTTTTTCATAAATTTTAATTTTACTGGAGCCGTTACCAAAGTTGGACTGTATGGTATCCCTAACCACGGAGTCGTTTTCGTAAATAAGATCTAGATCCCTGGCCAAGCTTGTTTTATCCAATTTGCCCACGGCATCTGTAGAAATCTTAAATGTTTTGTCATCTTCTTTAGTGCACTGCGCGATGATGATTATAGAAAAAAGGATCAGGATGGTTTTGATTGATTTCATGTATTTGTAGATACAGTTTATAGGTCATACTTCAACGTTGCTCATTATTAGGCTTATTATTTTGGGTGTCCCAGGTTAGTGTCATGGTCCTTTCGTATAATTAGCGCATGACTTTTTTTAATACACCCAAGACTCCCCTTATAAATGTTGCACTGGTGAGTACCTTGATTACCGGGTTCTGTCTGGTACTTCTTCTGGTAGGGGTACTTCTTCGTGGGGTCTGGGCTTTTTCTTTTTCCTTTTGGGCAAGTTCCTCCGCTTTTTCAATTTTCTCGTTTAATATTTCGTAGGCACTCTCGCGATCGATTACTTCGCTATATTTTTTTACCAACTTGGATTTGTCAATGAGCTCCTTTAATTCCATATCCGATAATATATCCATCCGGCTCATAGGTGCTCTTAATAAGGTGGCCGCCAATGGCGTGGGCCTTCCTTTTTCATCCAATGCAGAAATTAAGGCTTCCCCAATCCCTAAGGAGGTAAGTACTTCCTTAGTGTCGTAATAATCTGAAATAGGATAGTTTTCGGCCGTAAGTTTGATTGCTTTTCGGTCCCTGGCCGTAAAAGCCCTTAGGGCATGTTGTACCTTTAAACCCAATTGTGCCAACACTTCGTTGGGTACGTCCGTTGGGTTTTGGGTCACAAAATACAGCCCGATTCCCTTGGAGCGTATCAGTTTTACGATACTTTCTATCTGATCCAACAGGGCCTTGGACGCTTCATTAAAAATTAGGTGGGCCTCGTCAATGAACAAAATCAATTCTGGTCTTTCGCTATCTCCAAGCTCTGGAAAGGTGTCATAAATTTCGGCCAACAAACTGAGCATAAAGGTTGAAAAGAGTTTGGGCCTATCCTGAATATCCGTAAGCCGGATAATGTTGATGTATCCCCGTCCGTTATCATCAATTCTGGTAAGGTCATTCACTTCGAAGGATTTCTCACCAAAAAACAGGTCGGCTCCCTGTTGTTCCAACTCGATTATTTTTCTTAGGATCGTTCCAGTGGAGCTGGTTGAAATTCGCCCATATTCCTCCGTAAATTCCGATTTGCCCTCGCCCGTAGCATATTGCAATACTTTTTTAAAGTCCTTGAGATCTAATAGCGGTAATTTATTGTCGTCACAGTACTTAAAGATTACCGCAACAATCCCTTCCTGGGTTTCGGAAAGATCCAGAATTCTTGAAAGCAGTATCGGTCCAAATTCCGAAACCGTGGCCCTTAGCTTTACCCCGTCCTGTTCTGAAAGGGATAGAATCTCCACGGGAAATTTTTTGGATTCGAACGGAATTCCAATTTTGGCATGGCGCTCGTCAATTTTTGGATGACCGGGACTTGGTTGGGCCAATCCGCTCAAATCGCCCTTCAAGTCCATCAGGAGAACAGGAATACCCTTGTCCGATAAATTCTCGGCCAATACCTGTAAGGTTTTGGTCTTGCCGGTTCCCGTAGCCCCCGCGATTAGACCGTGTCGGTTCAAGGTTTTCAAGGGAACCTTTACCAAAGCATTGGTCATTGCCTCCCCGTTCAACGTTGCGGCACCCATCGTTATATAGTCGCCTTTGGTAGCATATCCGTTTTCAATATGTTCAAAAAATTCCTCTTTGGACGCCATACTCAAAATTTTTGCTAAAAATAGCGGATTTTTGAGCAAAAGAAAAAGGGAATGTATGCCTTGAGGCAAAAAGGTGCCACGGTCTCCATTTCTGTCCCTTGTTTTTGGGACGCAATGTGTATCTTAGGGCTTGGGAAGTATGGCTTTCCTTACCACAGGATTTGTTCAATAGTACTATTTCGGGGAGGTTCAAGGGGGATTTTCCACGGATTACCGATACATCATTTAAATAGGGATAATGTCATTTTTTATACCAAAAGGCCATGTTTTAATGCTTTTGGGCCTTAGTTTCGCATTTTTTTCGTGTAAAAGCAATGGTGAAAAGGATATTGCCAATACAGGAGACCAAGGGAGCATCTACCGTCAGGATGAACTATCCGTACAGGAAGGCATGCAATTGTTCAATACACATTGTGCCAGTTGTCATGATTTTAATGCAAATAACATAGGACCAAGTTTGGCCGGTGTAACCGGAGAGGTAGATAAGGCCTGGCTTATCGATTTTATCAAAAATCCCAAACATAAAATAGAGGCCGGTGACGTAAGGGGTGTACGACTCTATGAAACCTATGGTACGTATATGCCAGGTTTTGAGTATTTTTCCCAGGATGATTTTGAAGCCCTATTAGGTTTTGTACATAAGTATTCCGAGGCGGAAAAAAAGAGTAAAAGAAAAAGGTCCGGTGCCATTACGGATCCCATTCCTGAAAAAATAACCCAGTCCAATCTCTTGCTGGTTTTGGAAGAGGTGCTTCAAGTACCCGCCAGTGCAGATCATCATCCTAAGGCCCGTATCAATAAATTTTTTGCCTTGCCCACACCTGAAGGGGAACGACAGTTTATTGCCGATTTGAACGGTACATTATTCGAGGCCAAGGAATCTACGGTCAGCAGCTATCTGGATATGGCCGGGGAACTGCCAAATTTCATCAATGTTCCCGGTTTTGGTACGGGTCTTGGCAGTTTTGATTTTCACCCCAATTTTGATGAAAACGGACTGCTGTTTACAACCCATACCGAGCCGGCCCATACGCGAAAGGCAGATTTCCCACTGCCTGATAGCCTAAAGGTTGCATTACAATGGGTACTTACCGAATGGAAGGCAGAAGACCCCTTATCCTCAAAGTTCAAGGGAACAAAAAGGGAACTGCTACGGGTTGATATGATAGGTAGCGCGCACGGATTTCAAGAGGTTTCCTTCAATCCCATGGCAAAAAAGGAGGATGCAGATTATGGACACCTATACCTAGGTGTTGGTGATGGTGGTGCTATTTATGCCGATCAACCTCAATTAGTAGGCCAAAAGGATCAGATATGGGGATCGGTAATCCGAATTGACCCTTTGGGAAGTAACAGCGATAATGGTCAATACGGAATTCCTTCGGATAATCCCTTTGTTGGGAATGGGGAAGGTATTCCGGAAATATGGGCCTATGGTTTCAGAAACCCCCATCGGATTTCGTGGGATGGCAAGGATCCGCGTCGCATGTATGTTTCCAATATAGGCAGGCATAGTATAGAAGAAGTGAACCTTGTGGAAAAAGGACGTCATTATGGTTGGCCTAACAGGGAAGGGACCTTTTTGTTTGATTCCAGTGCCAATACGGAGGTCGTATATCCGCTGCCCAAAGATGACGCGGCCTATGACTGTCCCATCATACAATATGACCACGATGAGGGCAATGCGGTTTCAGGAGGCTTTGTTTATCACGGTACGTTGGAAAAGCTCGAGGGCAAGTACCTTTTTGGCGATATTCCACGGGGCACCCTTTTTATTGCAGATGTAGATAATGTCACCAACGGCCATCAGGCAACCATCCAAAAAATGGAATTCCTATTTAACGGGGAGACCACCACCTTTGATGCCTTGTTGGGTGGTGCCCGTGTAGATCTTAGATGGGGTATGGACAGTACGGGCGAACTCTATCTTTTTACCAAATATGACGGCAAGGTTTATAAGGTAGTAAATTGTATCGCCAAAGAGGGGCCTTCAAGCTAAAATTGCTCCCCTTGGCTGAAAACTATGCCCACGTCTTTTCCTATCTTTGCCAGATGCAACCCTCGCTGAGGGATTTTTTATGGCAATCTAAATAGTTCCAATAGTAGAATTCATTGATTGTCATAATAGTAATAAAAAATTAAACACGTGAGAACAAAGGAAACCATGGCATTGGTGGACCAGGGGCTGCTACTACCCTTAATGGAGGAGTTCTATACCATTCAGGGAGAGGGATTTCACAAGGGTACGGCTGCCTATTTCATTAGGGTCGGTGGATGTGATGTTGGATGCCATTGGTGTGATGTGAAGGAGAGTTGGAACGCTGAGACACATCCGCCTACAGATATAGATCACATAGTCGAAAATGCGGCAAAATACTCGGATACCATTGTGGTCACGGGGGGTGAGCCCTTGACGTGGGATATGGGACCTTTGACGGAAAAGTTGAAAGCCCGAAACCTGAAAACCCATATCGAAACTTCGGGGGCATATACACTGACGGGAACTTGGGATTGGATCTGCTTATCGCCCAAAAAGAACAAATTACCTGAGGGGCGGATTTACGATGAAGCCCATGAACTCAAAGTGATCGTTTACAACAAGCACGATCTGATTTTTGCCGAAGAACAGGCCGCCCAAACGAACAAGGAATGTATCCTTTATCTTCAGCCAGAGTGGAGTGTACGGGAGAAGGTGACCCCACTGATCGTTGAGTACGTTATGAAAAACCCCAAATGGAAGGTTTCCTTACAGACCCATAAGTATTTGAATATTCCTTAGACAAAGAAACTATCTGGCCCCATTGCCTTGGATATCTTCAATACAAGCGGCATCCAAACCCGGAATTTCAACAGATCTGCCCGTTTTTGAGGGCTGCAAAAGGCGCATCACGGTAGTACCCGATAATACACATGCCGGATTGAGATTCGCAGCATAGGTACTTTTTTTAGGCTCTAAAATAGATTTTCCCGAAAGCGTAAATTGCAGTTCCGCGCGCATTAGGCATCCATCCACATTGCAGTGGTTTTCCGCAGCGGTATCTTCATGGTCGGACAAAGCCGGGGTGCCCAAATCGACCAGACCAAAAAGATGTCCGAATTCATGGTTCAGGGTAGCCGCCTCTACATCGGCATTGCTAACCAAGATACTTTGGGCGGCCAATCGCCGGATGGTGGCTTCATGAATGATCATCGAAGTATTTCTGTACACAGCGCCCAAAGTAACCAAACCCTCCTCCGGCTCGTCATCCTCCGCAGGAGCATCGGAAAAATAAATATAGACAGCCAAAGTAGAGCCATTACTGTAAGCGGTCCTGTTCTCACTTTCTAAATCTGCGATTTCCTGAAGGGTAAGATTTTCCTCATTAGGAGATTCCAATTCTTGGTATATAAATTCAATGTCCTCTTTGAAGGTGTGTAGCCTTAAAAATTTCGTAAAGTCCGAAATAGCCGTAGTCGTCGGCCTAAGCCCGGAAACATAGGCAATCTCTATTTGAAGTTTATCGTATGTGTCATTGGAGAGTATATCATTGGCGGAATCCCCCGTACCCTTTAAATTTAAGGTTTTGTCGATACGTACATCCGGTTCGGTAGTGTCCTTTGAACAGGAACCCAATAGGATAATAAGCACCAAAAGGGACACTATTTTAAACTTTTTCATAATCAACTTTTTCAATAGCACAACGTTAAAGATACTACAGAAGTATCACAAAAAGGTCAAACGGGCCAAATAGTCGTCGCTCTCGCCTTGTTTTACCATTTCGCAATTCAGACCGTTAAACGTAGCCGCTCTTTTTAAGGTATTAAAATCTACGTACAACCAATCAAAAGGTTCACTTTCCTCGTTTTTATAGCGCATCGTAAAAGTCACCTCCCCGTAATAGTCCAGGTGCTGCGGAATCCAGTAGCCTCCATCTTCTTCGTCTGATTCGTACATATATAAAATATCGCTGGAATCCAATAAAACCTGTCCATTGGGCTGGAGCAACCGCTTCATCTGGTTCAAATACTGATCTAGGTTTTTTAGTTTTCCGGTAATCCCGATGCCGTTCATCAATAGCAGAAGCGTATCGTATTTTTGTCCGTCCAAACGTAGAAAATCGGTATGTATGGTTTTCAATAACCCTCGCTGTTTACAAACGGATATCGCCCCGACGGATGCGTCCAGACCGGTTACTTCAAATCCTTTGTCCTGCAAATAGAGGCTATGGTTACCGGCCCCACAGCCCACATCCAGTACGGTACCTTTGCAATGCTCCAAGGCAACTTGTTCCAAAAGGGGCATTTGTTTAAAATTTCTGAACATGAAAGGAAGTGGTAATTGGTCCTCCTCGTCCAAGGAAGAATAAGTGATGATATCTTCCGTATATTCCAGATTATGGTAATCCAAAAGGGCCTTGCCCAAAATATCCTTTGACAATTTTCTAAATTTTGTCCAACAAAAGTCCCCTTTTAAAAAGTACTTACCTAGTTTTGGAGCGAAAATTTGGATGATGGACAAGTTACTGAAACAACTTCCGCAATGGGCTTCCGATAAAAAGGCCGAGAACAAGAAATTCTTTGCCAAATTAAGGAAGAAACCGCCCAAGAATTTGGATTATGTGATGCAGGAATTGCACGAAACCGAATTTGAACGAACGGATTGTCTTACCTGCGCCAATTGCTGCAAGACCACGGGTCCTTTGTTCACCAATTCCGATATTGAACTAATTTCCAAGTATTTTAGAATGAAGCCCCAGCAATTTATCGATGCTTATCTTCGCCTTGATGAGGAGAACGATTATGTACTGCAAGAAGTTCCCTGTACTTTTTTGGATGCCGATAATTATTGCGCCATCTACGATGTTCGACCCAAGGCCTGTAGGGAGTTTCCCCACACCGACCGGAAAAAGTTCCAACAAATAAGCCACCTCACTTTAAAGAATGTAGCCATTTGTCCTGCAGCCTTCAATATTGTAGAGGAAATGAAGAAGCGGATTTCCCTATAATCTAGTTTAAAGAAACTGCTTGATTTCTTATATTTAATGCTATGGAACAATTAATTCAATACTTTGAAACGATTCCTTCGGCGCATCGTTCCCTGATTCTGGTAGGAGGTATTACCTTTTTTTGGGTTTTGGAAGGTATTGTTCCATTATTCACAGTACGCTATAAAAAATGGAAACATGCCGTTCCCAATTTCTTCTTTACCCTAACGACCATCGTCATTAATTTTTTCTTGGCTTTTTTATTGTTGAAAGCATCCGATTGGGCCGTGGGCAATGATTTTGGCATTCTTAATTGGCTTCCGGCCATGCCCTTGTGGTTATACGTACTGCTTGGGGTGATGCTGTTGGATTTGATCGGGGCGTATTTGGCCCATTGGGTGGAGCATAAGGTAAAACCTTTGTGGATGGTCCATTTGGTGCACCATTCCGATCATCACGTGGATACGACCACAGCGAACAGGCACCATCCCTTGGAATCGTTTGTACGTTATCTATTTACGCTGCTTGGAGTGCTTTTGGTAGGGGCGCCAATTGGCATCATCATGTTATATCAAAGCTTGTCGGTCGTACTCTCGCAATTCAACCACGCCAATATCAAACTACCTACAAAATTGGATAAATATCTGAGCTACATCATTGTTTCTCCGGATATGCACAAGGTGCACCATCACTATGTATTACCTTATACGGATAGTAATTACGGAAACATTTTTGCCATTTGGGACCGATTGTTCGGTACCTATATGTATTTGGATAGGGAATCGATCGTGTACGGTGTGGATACCTTCCCAGATGAAAGAGAGAATTCCAGTATTTCCGGATTGCTAAAACAGCCTTTTCATAAATACCGTAGGCCCACAACGGTTGGGGAATCCAAGTCTGCGGTATAACAAACCCTTGTATTTTATTCTGAGTTGAGCCCTTGTTGTTTTTGTCATCCTGAGAGGAGCGAAGCGCAACGAAGAGAATCTATTGCATGTTCGGTACTATCAACTAAGACCGCGATATCTTCGAGGATTCGTTACTACAATAGATACTTCACTACGTTCAGTATGACAAAGAAACCAATACTACTCATACATCAAATACTTGGCCCGTATTTTCTTGAATTTCTCCAATTCCGGCTGCCAAGAAGCCTTTATTTCCGCTTCCGTTAGCCCCGACTCAATTTGTTTTTGAAGTTCAGGGGTGCCGGCGTGCTTTGTAAATCCATCGGTCAAAAAGAACTTACTTTTAACTAGGGTGTTTTTATAGGCATCCAAAATCCATTGCAAGGAGACTTCGTTTATTCTTGGGGTATTGGAGAGGTCCTTTCCATAACACTTTTTTCCTTCTTCCTTGGGATATTTACTACCAAAATTGGGTTCCGGAACATAGGAAAAGCTGTAGGCGGTGGAATCCATAAAGGACGCCCCGTATCGCTGAAACTGAAATTCCGTCCCGCGACCTGCATTGACATTGGTACCTTCAAAAAGACCGAGACTAGGATATAGATTTATGGAAACATCGTTGGGTAAATTGGGCGAGGGGCGAATCGGAATTTGGTAAATTCGTTCGTGTGTCCAGTTTTCTAAAGGAATAACGGTTAGGTCACATTTCCTGCCTCCTTCCAACCAACCTTCTTCATTGATCATGTTGGCGTATTCGCCAATGCTCATGCCATACACCAAGGGAATTTCGTTCATGCCCAAGAATCCGGAGTGTTCCTTTTTCATGGTGGGGCCGTCCACATAGTGGGCGTTGGGATTGGGTCGGTCCAAAACCAAAACAGGGATATTATTTTCGGCACAGGCTTCCATAATCAATTGCAACGTCGCGATATAGGTGTAGAACCGGGTGCCCACATCCTGTATGTCGAACACAACCACATCCAACCCTGCCAGTTGTTCCGCCGAAGGTTTTCTGTTTTTTCCATAGAGGGAAACAATGGGAAGCCCCGTCTCCTCATCCGTACCGCTTTCCACTTTTTCACCTGCATCGGCCTTGCCACGAAAACCGTGTTCCGGGGAAAACACCTTTTTTATATCGATATTTAATTGCAACAAGGAATCCACCAAGTGGGTGTATCCGTTTTCATTAAATATCACCGAGGTCTGGTTTGCCACAATGCCCACCGATTTCCCTGCCAACAGCGGAAGGTATTCTTCGGTTCTATTGGCCGCTACTATAATAGGTTCGGTTTCCTTAAGCAGCGTCTCCGCGGCCGAAACCTGAGAAGTATCCGCATTTATTTTGCCCGAGTTTCCACAGGAGATGCAAATCAAAAAAGATAAAAAAAGGGTATTTTTGAATCGGTATAAAAACAACATTATTTGAACTTAGAATATTTTATTGCCAAACGGCTTATTACGGGCAAGGAACATAAAATTAGTATTTCCGCGCCAATAATAAAAATAGCGATAGCCGCCATAGCGATTGGTGTTGTCATGATGTTGATTGCCATCGCTACGGGAGAAGGGTTAAAATATAAGATTCGGGAAAAGGTTACCGCTTTTAACGGCCATATCCAGATTTCCAACTATGACAATAATCGGTCCGAAGTATCGGTTTCACCTGTTTCCAAACAACAGGATTTCTACCCCAGGTTTACGAATGTGGAAGGAATTGCCCATGTACAGGCCGTGGCCACCAAGGGAGGGATTATCCGTACGGCGGACACTTTTGAGGGCATCATTGCTAAGGGTGTGGGGGCGGATTACTATTGGTCGCCCATCCACGATTTTTTGGTGGCCGGAACTTTGCCGGATTATACGGGCGAACTCAACTCAGATGTCCTTATTTCCAAGATTACGGCCAGCCGATTGAAGTTGGGGGTGGGGGATTCCTTTTTTACCTTTTTTCTGCGGGACGACGATACCAATAAAATGCCCAACCAACGTAAGTTCAACATTGTGGGCATCTATGACAGTGGCTTTGAGGAGATTGATGATAAGTATATTTTTATCGACATTAGGCACATCCAACAGATGAACAAATGGGCCGATGATGAGGTGGGCAATTTTGAGGTGTTGCTGGACAATTTTGACGATATCGATGCCAAGAGCAATGAAATTTTTGGAAAGACCGTCTCCACCTTGGATACAAAATCAATCCGGGATAAATATTATAAAATATTTGAGTGGATCGGCCTGTTCGATTTTAATACCGCCTTGATCATTGGCATCATGATCATTGTTGGGGGCATCAATATGATTACGGCGCTTTTGGTGCTCATTTTGGAACGGACGCCCATGATCGGAATCCTAAAGGCCTTGGGTACGACCAATTGGAGTATACGAAAAGTGTTTTTGTACAATGCGGCCTATCTGATAAGCATCGGACTGTTTTGGGGAAATTTAATCGGCTTGGGCTTTATTTGGCTCCAGGGACAATACCGTTTGTTCAAGTTTCCCAATCCGGAGGAATATTACATTGAGTACATTCCCGTGCACATCAATTGGGTTACGGTGTTGCTGCTGAATATCGGGGTGCTCTTCCTATGCCTGTTGATGCTGTTGATTCCCTCGTACATCATCACCAAGATTACGCCGGTGAAGGCCATTCGCTTTGAGTAATTTTTGCTAGACCTGTCAGGTTTTGGATACCTGACAGGTCTGAATTCGTCATTCCATTTATGTTCGCCGCCAAAGGGTTTAATACCCTTGGGATACCCCTCCTGAACACTTGTCAGGCAGGCTTCGAAAATAAAAACTTGATCGCAACGAATGCCCTCGAAGACTTGCCTAGAGAGCGCTTAGTTTTAATATCTGATTTAGGTATATTTGACTCAAACCAAACGTTATGATTCGAAAAATCCTAATTGTGCTTCTCTTGTTCCCGATTTTCCAAAATGTAGCGGGACAAAAATTATCCCGCACCGAGAAAAAAATCATCAAAAGTATCGAAGCCAATAATCCCGATGCCATCGGCTTTTTGGAAAAGGTGGTGAACATCAACAGCGGCACCTTGAATCTGGAAGGGGTGAAGAAGGTGGGTGCCGAATTCAATTCGGCTTTTGGCGACATCGGTTTTGAAACGAATTGGATTCCCATGCCTGCGGAAATGAATCGAGCGGGTCATTTGTTTGCCGAGACCAATGGTTCCAAGGGTAAAAAGTTGCTGTTGATCGGACATCTGGATACCGTTTTTGAGGAGGACAGCCCTTTTCAGACTTTTACCATGGTAAACGACAGTACGGCCCACGCCCCGGGCGGAAATGATATGAAGGGTGGCAATGTCATCATTCTGTATGCCTTAAAAGCCTTGCAAGAGAATAATTTGTTGGGCGATGCCCAGATTATTGTAGCCTTAACGGGCGATGAGGAGAGTGCCGGGGATCCTTTGGAGATAAGTAGGAAGGACTTGATTGATGCCGCCAAAAGAAGCGATATTGCCTTGGGTTTTGAAACATCGACCGGGTTCAACTACGCTACCGTAGCGCGCCGTGGCTCATCCGGCTGGAAAGTGGAAGTGGAAGGGAAACGGGCCCATTCCTCCGGTATCTTTAGTGAAAATACGGGAGCTGGGGCCATTTTTGAAATGTCCCGAATCCTTCATGGTTTTTATACCGATGTAAAAGGGGAGGAACTTTTGACCTTCAATCCCGGGACGTTGTTGGGAGGTACTTTTGTGACCTTCGATGACATGACAAGCAAAGGCACCGTTTTTGGAAAAACTAACGTAGTCGCCCAACGGGCCGAGGTACGGGGTGGACTGAGGTTTATTTCCGAGGAACAAAAAGAACGAACCCGCGAGAAAATGAGGGCCATCGTTGCGAAAAACCTTCCAAAGACGTCGGCGACTATTTCCTTTTCCGATATGTATCCGGCCATGGCACCGACCGAAGGTAACCATGCCCTCTTGCAAAAATTGAATCAAGTCAGCCTCGATTTAAATCAGGGCGAAGTAGTCGCCTATGATCCCGGTAGAAGAGGTGCTGCGGATACCTCCTTTGTGGCGGAATATGTGGATTGCCTGGACGGATTGGGCACCATGGGCACGGGTGCCCATACACCCCAGGAAACCGTGAACCTGAACACCATTGAAGCGTTGACAAAAAGAACCGCTATTTTGATTTACCGATTGATAAACGAATAACATGACGATACTTACCTTACCTAAACAACAAGTACGGATTGACCAAGGGGAACTGGTGGGCTATCGGGTATATAGCCAGGAATTGATACATCAAAAAGGGAGTCCGGGTTGGCGAAATTCGGATACGGAGATGTTTCCCATCATTGGACCCACAAACGAGGCCGATTTCAAAGTGAAAACCCCAAAAGGGATGGCCGTCCAAGACCAGCATGGACTGCTCCGGGAACTGGAATATCAACTTTTGGAATCCACCGAAACAAAAGCTGTTTTTGAAAAGCGCTATAAGGCGAATACACGTATAAAAAATTCCAAATACCCTGGGAAGTCGGCCGCACCGGAACTTTTTTGGCCCTATGATTTTTCGTTTGTAAAGTCCTACTATTTGAAAGAAGATGGTCTGGAAATCCGTTTTGAAATCAAAGGGGAAGAAGGCATGCCCTTTATGTTAGGATACCACCCGGCCTTCAACCTTGTAACGGAGCAATCAATTATCAAGACCCAGGAAGAACAAATTTCCATCCCGGAAGTTATGGCGGTGGGGAGCAGGGCCCTTCAGGTACCCAAGGAATCCTCGATCATACTCAATGACCAATTGGAACTGACCATCAAGACCGAAGGTTTTGAACACTTTATGCTGTGGACGGAAGTCCCCAATATGGTCTGTATAGAACCCATCACTTTTTACCCCTATGCCGTGGAGCAAGCTAATTTGGATACCGGGTTTTTGTATCTTGAGGGAGGGACGGCCAAGCATTTTAAGGTCTTTATATATCCTATTTAGGTAACATTAAAACCAATGAGAAATCTAATTCCAATACTAATTTTATTTTTTTCCTCAAGTTGCGCAACAAAGAAAAATTATTTGACCGACCTTGAAAAAATTGGACTATTAGGAAATGTAAAATATTTGAAATTTATCCATCAGTCCAACCAAGAAAATGAATTTGATGATTCAGATGAAGAAGTTGCAATTTTTGATAATGAATACTTTTTCAATAAAAGTGGAATGATTGCGGAACAAAGAGAATACAGCTCCAATGAATTAAGCCAAACGATTCTCTTTTCGTAGGACAAAAACAATTTATTAATCTCAAAAGGGTATTATGATGGCGAAAAAAAGCTTACAATGAGGTCAATATTTGAAAACAAACTGAACAATAAAAGGAAACTTTATAGACAAACGGAATATAGGGCATGGGAAAAGTCTTTGTCCGATACTACGAATGTGCGTTACAATATCTTTCCTTATGAAATCATTGAGTATTTATACGAGGTCAACGGTAAACTAAGTAAACAAAACTATTATCAATCGAATACTTCGTTTAAAATTGCTCTTGAATACCAGGAAAAAAGAATAATTAAAGAAACCATCATCAGCTTATCTGATGAAAGTATATGGGGTTCGACTCAATATAACTGTTTAAAATTCGACCAAAATCAAAATTGTATTGAATACAAGGACACAAAAGTTAAAATTGAATATCATAAATAAGGATACCTAAACCCCCTACGCTGGCGCAAGCATCCGTGCTTGTGCCTTTCCAGATCCAAATTAGAGGCTTAAGACATTATCGAATGGCTACCTCCCCTCCGCTGGCGCAAGCATCCGTGCTTGTGCCTTTCCACGTACCTCGCCCTTTCAGGGCTTACTATGTATATGTGTTATTCGGTGGGACTGCTTCTCTAACTTTGGTCTTACCTAATTTTGCCACGTGGGATTTGTTTACTTTTGAAACGTGAACCGTTTTCTACCATTTTTGGAATGGGCTACTACCTATAAAAAGGCCTATTTTATAAAAGACCTGATCGCAGGACTTACCGTGGGCATAGTTTTGGTCCCGCAAGGTATGGCCTACGCCATGATTGCCGGTTTGCCTCCAGTCTATGGTTTGTACACCGCCTTGGTTCCCGTGTTGACCTATGTGTTTTTAGGCACCTCACGCAAAGTGGCCATGGGGCCCGTGGCCATGGATTCCCTACTGGTAGCCGCGGCTTTGGGAACGTTCGCTATAAGCAATGTTGCGGACTATATTGCTTTGGCGGTCGTGTTGGTGTTGATCGTTGGGGCTGTGCAATTGCTGCTAGGTATATTCAGGATGGGCTTTTTGGTCAATTTTCTGTCAAAGCCTGTTATCAGTGGATTTACTTCGGCTGCCGCCATTATCATTATGGTGAGTCAGTTAAAGCACTTGCTGGGAATCCCTGTCCCGAATAGCAATCATTTTCATGAAATTGTAGCCTTGACATGGCAGCAGCTGGGGAACACCAACCCCTATGATTTGGGATTGGGCATTCTAGGTATTGTACTGATTCTGGGATTTAAAAAATGGAAAAAAAGCTTTCCCGCGGTGCTTTTGGTGGTCGTATTGGGCATTCTAGCCGTTTACTATTTTGGTTTGGGTGTATACGATATGAAGTTAGTAGGCGAAGTTTCCAAAGGCTTGCCCTCCTTTGACCTGCCCAAAATCACCATTGAAACTATAAAAAGCCTTTGGCCCATGGGTGTCGCATTGGCCTTGGTAGGATACTTGGAGACCATATCCATAGGTAAGGCCATGGAAGAGAAAAGCGGGGAAGAGACCATAGATGCCAATCAGGAATTGATTGCCTTGGGGGCATCCAATATCCTAGGTTCTTTTTTTCAATCCTATGCTTCCACGGCCAGTTTTTCCAGGTCGGCCATCAATCAGGAAGCAGGTGCCAAAACCAATTTAGCGGGCTTTTTCAGTGTGGTCTTGGTTGTGCTTACGCTGTTGTTTTTTACACCTGTTTTCCAATACCTGCCCAATACGGTACTGGCAAGTATTATTATGGTTTCCGTTTTTGGGCTAATTGATTTGGACTATGCCAAGTACTTATGGGTAGACCGGAAGGATGAATTCGGGGTGTTGTTGCTTACTTTTTTGATTACGCTTTTTATCGGGATTACCCAAGGAATCGTTGTGGGAACGCTGCTATCATTATTGCTGATGGTGTATCGAACCTCCAAACCCCACTTTGCGGAGTTGGGGAATCTGAAGGGGTCCGATTATTATAAGAACATCAATCGGTTTAACGATGAGGTCATAATCCGAAAGGATTTATTGATTGTTCGGTTCGATTCCCAACTCTATTTTGGGAATTCGGGCTATTTCAAAAAGAAGCTGTTAAAACAGATCAAGGGAAAGGGGTCCGATTTAAAGGCGGTTATCTTAAATGCCGAGGCCATGACCTACATCGATGCCACGGGTGCGGACGTGCTTTCCAAGCTCATCCATGAAATCCATGAAATGGGGCTGCAATTCTATATTGCAGGTGCTATCGGGCCCATGCGCGACATCATTTTTACCACCAATATCATCAATGAACTTCAAAAGGAATTTCTCTTTGTAACCACCAAGGAGGCTGTCGATTATTTTGATAATGCCAATCAATTGTCCACACTCGGTGCCAGGGTGGCCCATCAGAACAAAAAAGCACGGTAGAAAATTACTTTTATATGCCGATGTATATGACGGAAATCATAAAATTCCCTGTTCCTTCGATATAATTTTAGTCCGTTGTTTAAACCACCAGAAGGGAAAGAACCCTTCAATAAATAGTGCGAAAACAAAACTTTAAATTTTGGACTTATGAATACCATACTGCCATTAGTAAACTGGAGCAACGGGATTATCATGATCGGCGTTTTTGCCGCTGTGGTGATTGCCCTTGTTGTGGTCACCCTTAGCCTTATGAACAGCGGAAAGGGAAAACAGTCTTAGGGGTATCCCTTTGATTGAACACATATTTTCGTACATTTAAATAAACCGGAATCAGGGGAGCGTTAATTAATGTGCGCCTTTGCTTTCCAATTATTTAAAGTATGCTGAAGAGTTTTATCAAACGTATAGGGGTAATGAATTGTATTATGCTCCTAGTCGTGCTTTCCATTATAGTGGTATCCGAGGTCATGTTCCTGACAGGACAAAAGCTGGAGGCCATATTCATTGCATTTTGGGCACCTACTATCTTGGGCTTTATGAACTATTTAAAGTACAGGAAATAGTGGAGGTAGTATTGATTTATTCCATCATCGTAGGGATTGTTTTTGTCCTTTGGTTGTTTTTTGTGATCAAGATGTATCACAAACTAAAGGACTGACCGTATTCAATAGGTCTCAGCTCTCGTAAAGCTCAGAATGCCTTTCGGACTTTTCCTAACGAAAGCTTCCACGATACGTTGCGTTTCCAAGGTGTTTTTTTGTCTGGTTAGATAGGATTCAAAATCATCTTGGGTACTAAGTGGCGTGTCTTTGGGTATAAAGCCATATCCCGTATATAGGTTTTCCTGTACCAGCACAAAACCGTTCTCTTCAGGGTTTCTCCCTTTGAGTCTAATGGCGAAGTCCGATTTTGTTTCTCCCAGCGATGCTATGGCCTTCCTTACCCGCTGATTGTATACTTCCAAATGATCAATATCGGAACAAATCCCGATGCAATTTTTTATCCTAAAATGCGAACAGGTGTCCACGTTATCCTGGAGGTGGCAATATTTTGGACAGAGCCCAAAGCTTTCGCACAGTGCTTCCAAAAAGGTCCTACATTCAGAAATACTGTATAGCACCAGCAGGGGATTGGGCGCCATATTGATTTTGTTGTAGGCCAAATGCAGGATTCCGTTGCGGTCCTCATAACTAAATAGTGCGTACTGCTGAATTTTTCGTTTCTGGGCGCGATTGAATTTTGGATAGTGCTTCTTGATTTCCGCCGATTCCAGCAAAAGTGCGATCAATTCGTTTCCCGTTTCCTCAAAGTCCAGGTAGGCCGTTTCATTACACAACGCAATTTCCTTGGTGGATTTATCGTAGAAATGCCCCAACACCCTCTTTTTAATGTTGATGGCCTTGCCCACGTATATGATATGTCCTTTCCCATCCTTAAAATAATAGATGCCGGGCGTGGTGGGTAACTTTTCAAATTCGCTTTTGGGTAGGGAGGGGGGCAGCGTAGCTTCCTGTGATTTGGCGTTCAGGAAGGACTTAAATACTTTTTCGGCATCGTGGGTCCGCAACAGCTTGTGGAACAAAAGCATGGTGGCATGGGCATCACCCCGGGCCCGGTGTCTATTGGAAAGGGGTATCCCCACGGCGGAGCATAATTTCCCAAGACTGTAGGAATGATACCCGGGAAGCAGTTTTCTGGACAACCGCACCGTGCAGAGCTTCCTTCTTGAAAACTCGATTCCAAGGAGCTGCAGCTCGTTTTTGATGACATTGTAATCAAAATTGACGCTGTGCGCCACAAAAATGGCATTGGAAGTAATCTCCAGGATTTTTGGAGCTATTTCGGCCAATTTTGGAGCATTTCGTACCATATCGTTGTCAATCCCCGTAAGTCCGGTAATGAAAAAGGGTATCTCACATTCGGGATTTACCAAGGAGGTAAATTCATCCACCACCGCATGCCCATCGTATTTAAAGATGGATATTTCGGTAATCCTGTTACCCTTGATTCCGTTTCCGGTGGTTTCTATGTCTACGATGCAGTACAAAATAGCGATTGAAAAAGGCCACCTTAAAGTTAGTTCAATTTAAGGAAAGGGAAATAGGGCATCATTAAGAAATACTTATTTCGATCGTTCCAAATGCACGATGATCGATTTACTGATGGGGGTGTTGCTTTTATCCGCGTAGTGGTTGTGGGGAACGACCATATTCGCTTCGGGGAAATAGGCTCCCAAATTCCCTTGCGGGATATTATAAGGGACGATTAAAAATTTTTGGGCACGTCGCTCTACCGAATCATAGTTGCTTACCAAATCCACGATATCCAAGCGCTTATAGCCGAATCGCTCCATGTCCTTCGGATTCATAAAAAGTACGCGGCGTTCGTTCTGTATGCCCCTGTACCGGTCGTTTAGGCCGTAAATGGTGGTGTTGAACTGATCGTGAGAACGTATCGTCATCAATAGGAATTCATTGGGCTTACGTTCATGTGACGCCATTTTGCAAATACTGAATTTGGCTTTTCCATGTTCCAATTTACTGAAATCCAGCTCCCTAACATTGTTAGGTAAATAATACCCAGATCCTTTGGAATCTTTTTGAACCGATTCAAAACCTTTCAGGATTTCGGACATTTTTTCACGGATGGTATCATAATCCTTGCCCAAATCTTCCCACGCTACGGGATGCTGGTTTTTAAAATACGCATTTGCAATACCCCCAATAATCTCCGGTTCGCTTTTTAAATGTTCCGATTTCGGTTGTAGCACCCCTTTGGTCCTGTGCACTTTGCCCATACTATTTTCCACGGTCAAGAATCTCTCTTTTCCGTTGGCATTGTCTTTTTCGGACCGACCCAATGTCGGTAAGATCAACGCGGTCTTACCGGTAATCAAATGACTTCGGTTCAGTTTGGTACTGATTTGAACGGTCAAGTCGCAGTTTTGAAGCGCTTCCGCTGCATAGTTGGTATCGGCCACGGCAGATGCAAAATTTCCTCCCAGCCCAATGAACACCTTGGCCCTTCCTTCGTGCATGGCCTCAAGGGCCTTTACCGTATCCAAGCCTTCTTTGTTAGGGGGTGTAAAACCAAATACCTTTTCAATACTTTGGTTCAGTTCCTTGGAAACATGGTGCATGATGCCCACCGTACGGTCTCCCTGGACGTTGCTGTGACCCCTTACCGGACAGGTCCCGGTACCCGGTTTTCCCAGACTTCCTTTTAGGAGAAGGAGGTTCACGCATTCCTTGATGTTGTCCACGCCATTTTTATGCTGGGTAAGACCCATGGCCCAACAGATGATGATTTTATTTTTTTCCGCTAGCAAGCTAACCGCTTCGTCAATCGTTTCTTCGGGAATACCGCAACGTTCCAAAAGTTCGTTTTCGGAGTATCGTTCCAAATCCTTTAGGAGTTGATCAAATCCCTCGGTATAGGTTTTAATGAAGTTGTGGTCGAATACGGATTTGCCACTTCGTTCCAGATGGGCCAACTTTTTCAGTAGTAATTTGAGGAGGGCTACGTCCTCATTGATTTTTACCTGCAGATGGATATCCGTGAGGGAAGTCCCTTTGGTAATCCCGGATAGGGATTGCGGGTCCTTAAACCGAATCAATCCGGCCTCTGCCAAAGGATTGATACTGATGATCTTTCCGCCGTTCTTTTTACATTTTTCCAGTGCGGACAGCATTCGCGGATGGTTTGTACCCGGATTTTGGCCCATAACGATGATTACTTCGGCCTCTTCAAAATCCTCCAATTTTACAGATCCCTTGCCAATGCCCAAGGTTTCGGACAGGGCAACGCCACTACTTTCGTGGCACATATTGGAACAGTCCGGCATGTTGTTGGTGCCAAAGGCCCGGACAAAGAGTCCGTATAGGAAGGCCGCCTCGTTGCTTGACCGTCCCGAGGTGTAAAAAATAGCTTCGTCCGGGGATGCCAATGATTTTAGATGTACGGCAATCGTGTCAAAGGCGGCGTCCCAGGAAATAGGCTCGTAATGAATACTTCCTTCCCTTAAAATCATCGGCTGGGTCAACCTGCCACTTTTTCCAATATGGAAGTCGGACCATGTGGAAATTTCCTCAACGCTGTGTTTTTTGAAAAAATCGGCGTCCACCTTTTCGTACGTAGCCTCCTCCGCAAGGGCCTTTGCCCCGTTCTCACAGTATTCGCCAAGCTTGGAAGGTTTTTCCGGATCGGGCCACGCACATCCGGCACAGTCGAATCCGTCCTTTTGGTTCATTTTGGAAAGCGTGCCCAAGGCTTCCAAAGCCCCCATTTCCTTAAAAGTATGCTGAATCGCCACTTTAATCCCTGGAAATCCTGCGGCAAATTCCTTGGAGTCTGTCAGTGAGATAATGGTCAATCGTGTGTCACCGGTAAGTGAAATGTTTCGTTTGAATGGGGAAGGCATAGAAAATGTTTCCCACTAAGGTAATCCAAAGAAAGGAAAAAGAAGTCCGCGAAAAGGACGATTGCTGCACCAAAAAAGTTTCTTGATTAATTGGACTCCTCTACGGTGTCTATTTCTGCTAGCCTACCCGTATCGTTTTGGTCGATTGACGTCGAATTGTCTTTGATAACAAATTCAGAAACCAAGTCCGTTTCCTTGTTGCAGGAGGTTGAAAATATAATTAGAACAAAAGCAAGTAGTGCTAGGGTAGGGAACTTGGAAAGACGTATTTTCATTTAAATTGCTATCAGTAAATGGGCATTTGGTCAATTGGGTCGGCCAAAAATAGATTTTGAAATTATTTTCACGATTAAAAGAGCAATTTTTTCGATGAAATGCACACATAAAGTTATTAAGATAGATTGTTAATAACTTTTTAACCGAGTTCCAAAGCATATTTTGGCTAGTTTTAGGCGGAAGTTTGAGAAGAAATAAAATTGAAATACGATGAACGTAAAAATCCCGATGCTTCTTCTTTTTATAGTCCTAGCCGGTGGCTTGGCCAAGGCACAAGAGGGTCATACCAACATAGTGCTGATAACCCTGGATGGTTTTCGCTGGCAGGAGCTGTTCTCGGGTGCGGATTCCCTCTTGGTGGCCCATAGCGACTATGTCCATGATACTACGGAGCTACGGAAACTGTTTTGGAGGAGTTCCCCAATGGAGCGACGTAAGACCCTTCTACCCTTTGTTTGGAACACCGTAGCCTCCATGGGACAGATTCATGGAAACCGAAATCATGGGAGCAAGGTGGATTTGACCAATGCGATGTGGTTTTCCTACCCGGGGTACAACGAGATATTGACCGGAAAGGCCGATGATGACCATATCACTAGTAATGATAAGATTCCAAATCCCAATAGGACATTTTTGGAAATTGCCCACGGTGATACACGATACCACGGCAAAGTGGCCGCCTTTGGTAGTTGGGACGTATTCCCGTATATCATCAATGAGGAACGTTCAGGGGTTCCGGTCAATGCAGGTTTTGATGTTGCCAAAGGTGACGATATCACAGAGCGGGAAAAATTCCTGAACGAATTGCAACCAAAAGTGCCAAGTCCGTGGGGCTCTGTTCGGTTGGATGCTTTTACGCATTATTTCGCATTGGAAGAAATGAAAAAAAACCACCCAAAAGTGGTGTATATCGCTTATGGGGAAACGGACGACTTTGCCCATGATGGGGATTACGGAGCTTATTTGAAATCGGCCCATACAACCGATACCTTTATAAAAGAGTTGTGGGATTTTACACAATCCGACAGTTTTTATAAGAACAATACGCTTTTTGTAATCACAACGGACCATGGACGCGGGACACAACCCTTGGATACGTGGAAAAGCCATGGATCGGAAATAGCAGGTGCCGGAAGTGTTTGGTTGATCGCTTTTGGAAAGGGAGTTAAGGCAAAAGGGGAGGTTACGACAAACGAACAGTTGTTCAGCAATCAAATAGCGCCAACAATTCTTCAACTATTGGGTTTACAAAGTGACGATATCAAAATACCCGGAGCCGCCTTGAATTTCGAATAGCGGAAAAGCGCGGTAACGATGCTAACCCTGGACGTAAGTAAGGACAATTGACAAAAGGGATTTTTTTTAAAGTTTCACCTCTATTTCCCGAACCTTTATGGCTTGTTCCCGCAACAGGTTTTGAAAAATGACGACCGTTCTCTCCTGATATTCCTCCGGAATCCTACCACCGATCATCCAATTTTTTTTGATAAACCGCTTGTCGTTCAATTTGAACTCATTGCAAAGACAGGTAAGGGCTGCCTCGCGGGTGGAGTCGTTCATGTTACTGAACATGGTTTTGATATTTTTTATCATCGGTAAAGATGGTCGGTTTTCAAATATAAATAAATATTGATACCGTACGCTTCTTTTTAATCAACAGGTTTTTAACAGTGTACGTTTTTCCCTTGGTTCCAAACCGCTGATTTAAAACCTTTAAGATTGCTACGTATGGAGACCAAACCTTGCCCCGAACCGTGATTTATTGCTTGAAATTTTATTTTGTGCTCGAACACATTTTTTGTATCATTGTTCTATTGAAGTTTAATATCGTGGAAAACGGCTTCGGATTTTAGACTTTGCAATGAGCGTAACGTTAAGAAATTGAACCTTGTTGGATACGAGAATACATATTGTGGCCCCCGGGAGGACCTGCCTTTTTGGCGACCATCAGGATTATCTGGGGCTTCCGGTAATTGCCTGTGCCATAAATCGGTATATATTTTTGAAGGCAACACCCAATGAGTATGGGGTTTTTAGAATTCAGATGGAGGATATCGATTCCAAAAGGGTTATCCCCATTTCTCAGGAATTCAAAACATTGGAACCCCGTGATTATTTTGGGTCGGCACTTCGCGTTTTAAAACGGGAAGGCTGTG
The DNA here is from genome assembly GCF_005780245.1 of Maribacter aurantiacus. Taxonomy (NCBI): domain Bacteria; kingdom Pseudomonadati; phylum Bacteroidota; class Flavobacteriia; order Flavobacteriales; family Flavobacteriaceae; genus Maribacter; species Maribacter aurantiacus. The sequence continues at coordinate 35,223 of NZ_VBUK01000002.1, forward strand.
TTCCTGTCCAAGGGTATGATGTGGAAATTACGGGAAATATTCCCATTAATTCCGGAAATTCCAGTTCCTCGGCGGTCTTGCTGGCGTGGATTTATTTTTTGGTGGAGGCCTTTGGCCTGGATAGACCGGTAACCAAGGAATTTTTGGCGGAATTGGGCTATAGGGCGGAAATTTTGGAACATAAGGAACCGGGCGGAATGATGGACCATTTCAGCATTGGCGTGGGTGGCGTGTTACATATCAAAACAAATCCGCCTTTTGAATGCCAGCCCATCGGTTCTCAACTGCAAGGGATGGTAACGGGCGTATCAGGGGTTCCAAAAGAAACGGTGGGACTTTTGGCAAGGGTAAAGGGGAACGCCCTAAAATCCATTCAACGGGTAACTGATAAATTTCCGGATTTCATTATTCAAAAAGCCACCATTTCGGACCTAAAAAAATATACTTCGATTCTACCAATGGAATTGGTGCCTTATTTTGAAGCGGCCATTGAAAACCATGATATTACCCAAAAGGCATTATTGGAATTTCAAAAACCCAATCTTAACCTACCCGAAATAGGCAAGTTGATGACGGCCCATCATACCATTTTAAAGGATAAATTGAAGATTACAGTGCCTAAAATAGATGCCATGATCGATGCCGCTCTACAACAAGGTGCCTACGGTGCCAAAATTGTGGGCTCCGGTGGCGGCGGAAGTATCGTTGTCCTTACGGAACCCGGTACAGAAGGTAAAATAGTTGAAGCCCTCCTCTCCGTTGGGACCAAGGAGGCATATCCCATACAGGTCGATGCCGGATTGCGCATCCCAAATTCGACCCATTTTAAAATCTAAAAACCTATCAAAATGAAATCAAAATCCAGAAGAAATTTTATCAAATCCACGTCCCTTGCGGCCACAGGTGCGGCCCTTTGGCCACAGTTTTCAATGGGAATGAACTTTTCCGCCCAAAAGCTCAGGGTGGGTATGATCGGCGTAGGGCTTCGAGGAACCAATCACCTTAGTAACCTATTGCAACGTGACGATGTTTTGGTAACCGCTATTTGTGACATCGACCAGGCCAGAATAAAGATTGCCCTGGACATGATTTCTGAAAAAGGGGGTACCAAACCACAGGTATTCGGTAAGGGCGATTTGGATTATAGAAATCTTTTGGAGCTTAAAGAGGTGGATGCCGTTATCATCGCGACCCCATGGTTATGGCACACACGAATGGCCAAGGATGCCATGCTGGCCGGAAAGTATGCAGGATTGGAAGTGTCCGCAGCGAACACCATGGAGGAGTGCTGGGATTTGGTAAATACCCATGAGAGTACGGGAACCCATATGATGATTTTGGAGAACGTAAACTATCGTAGGGATATCTTGGCGGTACTGAACATGGTCCGTCAAAATGTATTTGGGGAGCTGGTACATTTTAGATGCGGCTATCAGCATGATTTACGGGGCGTTAAGTTCAACGACGGAAAGGAACCCTACGGTGTAGGGGCCGAATTTGGCGAAAAGGGAATTTCCGAGGCCAGATGGCGTACGCAACATTCCCTGTTGAGAAATGCCGATGTATATCCCACCCATGGCGTGGGACCCATTGCCGCGATGTGCGATATCAATAGGGGGAACAGGTTTGTGTCGCTTACGTCCCATGCCACAAAGGCAATAGGCTTGCATAATTATATTGTGGCCAAGGGCGGAAATGACCATCCAAACGCCAAATTGAAATGGAAGCAGGGCGATGTGATTACCACCACCATTGATACCTCGAACGGGGAGACCATTATCGTTACCCATGACTGCAACCTGCCCAGACCCTATTCCTTGGGCTTTAGGGTACAAGGGGCGAACGGCCTCTGGGAAGTGGACGGAAACCGGATCTATATTGAAGGTCAGTCCGAACCTCACCGATGGGACGCCGCTGATGAATGGCTCAAAAAGTATGACCATCCACTTTGGGTTAAATATGGGGAATACGCCACCGGCGCGGGCCATGGCGGTATGGACTTTTTTGTAATTAATGCCTTTGTGGAATCCGCCAAGGCCAATATCGCTCCGCCCATGGACGCCTATGACGCTGCGGCCTGGAGTGCCATAACCCCATTGTCAGAACTATCCATCGCCAACAATGGCGAACCCCAGGATTTTCCTGATTTTACCCGTGGCAATTGGGTCAAAAGAAAACCGTACAATTGGATAAAGGACACGTATTAACGTTTATTCCTTAATCTTTCACAAGACCGATTAAACAACTTTTTCGGTACGGATTTTACGTTAATCGAGCTATGGAAAAAAGAAACTTTACTATAAAGGACATTGCATCCATGGCGGATGTATCCCGGGGAACCGTAGATCGCGTTCTCAACAATCGCGGCAAGGTTTCGGAGAAGGCCAGAAGGAAGGTAGAGGAAGTACTGCAACGTATTGATTACCGTCCCAATTTGATTGCCAGGACCTTAAAGAACCATCGGCCGTTTACGATTTGGCTGCTCATGCCAGACTACACAAACGATCGGTACTGGCAGCAAATGTATCAAGGCGTGATGGATGCGTATGCGGAGATGGAGCCTTTTGGGATTCGTATTTCGTCCGTTCGCATGGGAAGTACGGAAGATGCTTACTACCAAGATTTTAGCTCCGTGCTGCAAAATAGCCCCGATGCCCTGGTCATTGTCCCTTTTTTTACGGATACCTGTTTCAATCTATACCGAGAACTCGAGGAAAGGAAAATCCCCTTTGTTCTTTTGAACTCCCCAATAAAAGATGTGAATTATGGCTGCTTTATAGGTCAGGATTACTTCATGAGTGGCCGTAACGCCGCCTATTTTATGGATATTTTGACCCGGAGTGTAGCACCCAAAAGAACTATTTTGATACTCCATATAGGTGTACAGACAGAAAATGCCACCCATGTAGAGGAAAAGGAAATTGGTTTTTTGGATTATTTCCGTGAAAGGGACGCTTCAAGTACCATTGAGATTATCCGGTTTGAAGCCGAATTGGATATGGGCTTATTGGATTATAAATTAAGCAAGGCCGATGGATTGTTCATAACCAATTCAAAGACCCATGTAGCCGAGGATCTCTTAAGAAAACACCCATCGGTCAAAATTATTGGGTATGATATGATTCCCGAAAATATCGAACTTTTAAGGGAAGGCACCATCGATATACTACTTAACCAAAACCCGAAACTTCAAGGCTATCACGGCATATCGATAGTGACGGAATATTTGCTGTACCAGCGGGAGATGCCCAAAAACAGACTACTGCCCATAGATGTGCTCACTAAAGAAAACGTTTCTGGGTACCTATAGTTTTTCAAACTTTTAAGAGGCGTTTTTGAGTTCCACTTCGTTCAGCAAAAAGCCAATGTTCTCAATATTTGCCACGTGATAACTTATCAATCGGTTTAAGGACATCATATAGCTCAGTTGCTTGGAATCCTTTTTGATTCCGGATTCTGAAAGGATCTCTTGCAAGTTCTCCGTAATCTCCTGTACGATGGAATCCGTCGTATTACCCGGATTTACATTGATGTGCCTAAGTGCTTGGGCAATGTCGTTTTCATATTTACAACTTAGCTTTAGGTACTCTTCCAGCATTGTTTTTCGGCGTTCGTTCAAAAACCCGATTTTGCTACCGTTGAAAAAATTGTTCACCTGTTTTGAAATGGCATAGAGGTTACTCAGTTCTTTCCCTAATAATTCTTCTTTGTCCATTATATTGTCTTTTTTATGAATACAATGTATGGGAAGACGCCGACATTATGTTGTGCAATAGCCAATTTTTATAACCCGAACGTTCCGTTCGTTGGACTGTCCCTAGGCCTCTAGTACATCGACCCGTTTTACCGTACTACCTCTTTTTCTTAGGAGTTTGATGTCTTCCAGAATCAAGTAGAGACAGGGTACTATAACCAATATGATAGCTGTGGCAAAAACAATTCCGAAACCTAATGAAATGGCCATCGGTATCAAGTAAAAAGCCTGACTGGATGTTTCCAGAATAATAGGTGCGAGACCACCAAAAGTTGTCATCGTGGTTAGGATAATGGGTCGGAACCTACGAAGTCCCGCTTCATGGATGGACTCGTAAATGGAGTCTCCGGCCAACCGGCGTTTGTTGGCAAAATCGATCATGATGAGCGAGTCGTTCACTACCACCCCGGAAAGTGCGATAACCCCCATAAGACTTACCAAGGAAAGGTCATAGCCCAACAAAATATGTCCTATGACCGCACCCACGATTCCAAAGGGAATGGCGGTCATCACGATCAAAGGCTGTGAATAACTGCTGAACGCGATGGCCAGTAGCGCATAGATCAAGAGCATGGCAATGGAAAACCCAGCTTTTAAAGTGTTGGTACTTTCGCGCATATCTGCCTGACTGCCTTCAAAGGTCCACGTGGTGCCCGGGAAATCGCTCCGCAGTTGTGGTAGGACTTCCTCTTGCATGGATGCCAATACCCGACTCACGGAATTGGCCGGTTCTACATCCATCCCAACGTTCACGACCCTTCTACCGTCCCGTCGATTGATGCTGGTGAAGGCTTCGCGCTCCTCAACTTCCACGACGTCCATGAGGGGTACTTCAATTCCGTCCGAAGTACGGATAAGAAAATCCTGTAGATTCTTGATGTCCTTGCGCTCCTCCAATGGAAGTTTTACCCGAACCTCGATTTCGTTCATGCCCCGAAGCTGTCGCATGGCCAATGCACCAAAGAATCCATCCCTCACTTGTCTCCCAATCTCATCGGAAGTTAGGCCTAGATTTCGCCCTTGTGGAAGGAGCTTAAAATCATACTGCAGCTTTCCTTTGTTATAATTGTCCGTAACATCACGCGTATTGGAAAATTCTTTCATCCGTTTTACAAAACTGGCACTTGCCCTTTCCAGCACATCGATATCCGAATGACTAAGGTCCACACTGATTGCCTGCCGGGCCCCGCCCGGTCCACGTTCCGCCTCAAAGGTAATTTGGTCCACGCCTTGAATGTCACCAATATTATCCCGCCAAAGGGCGATCATTTCCCCAGCGGTAATATCGCGCTGGTCCGGGGGCAGCATTACAATTTCCACATCGATAAAGTTCTGTCCCCTAACGTTGGTTTTTATTCCCTCGGCTACTTCGTATAGATTATGCTCCTCGAACATTCGCTGTGTAGCATCGGAGATTTCCTTCGCGACCTTGGCCGCTTGATCTGGTGTAGTTCCAACAGGTAACCGTACCCCGCACTCAATTTCATCGGCAGCGACTTCCGGCATCATGATCATTCCCATATGACCACTGTAACCGTATCCACCAACGATCAATAATAAGGTCACGGCCGCGCATAGGGTAATGTAGCGATACTGGAGGCATTTGTCCAAAACGGGTCGGTACTTATTTTCGATAAAATTGTCAAATCCGGTAGCAAAGGTCCGTTGCCAACCTTCCAGTTTACGAACCCATTTATTTTTGTTCTGTTCCTTTTTTAGATGTGCCAAATGGGAGGGAAGGATGAAAAGTGCCTCGATCAAGGAAACCCCAAGAATAACGATTACAACCGCAGGCAAGGGTTGCCAAAATTTGCCCGTTTCCCCTGGCATAAAAAGCAAGGGCACAAAGGCAATAATCGTAGTTACAATACTGAAAGTTACAGGTAGCGATACATCCTTGGTTCCCGCGATTGCCGCTTTCATGGGGCTGAGACCTTTTTGTCTATACTCATAAACATTTTCGCCCACCACGATGGCGTCGTCTACCACAATACCCAAAACGACCAAAAAACCGAACATGGATATCATATTTACGCTTATGCCGATCAATGGTAGTAAAATCATTCCACCAATAAAGGAAACGGTCATTCCCATCATGACCCAAAAGGCCAATCGGTATTCCAGGAACAAGGTCAGTATGACAAGGACGATAAGGATGGCCAACACGCCGTTTTCGGTCAAAAGGGAAAGTCGCTCTTCATAGTCGGCGGCGCGGTTGCTATCCGTTCTATATTTTATACCCGGAGGTAATTGAAAGTGGTCTAGAATACCTTGGACTTCCTCTGCTATCTTTAATGGGGATTGGTCCCCAATCCTAAAAATACGTAACTCCACATAATTTTCTTGGTTGAACTGACCGTGAAAACCTACTTCCTCAAAACCATCTGTAATCGTTGCGATGTCCTTGAGAAGGAGGTTGGCACCGTCTGCAGAGGAAACTATGGTGATGTTCCCATATTCCTCGGCCCATTGCTTTCGTTCCTGCATACGCAGTAAAATCTCTCCACTTTGCGTTTGTACGGCCCCTGCGGGAACGTCGTTGCTACTTTGCCGGATGATATTCGCAATTTGGCCAAGGGTAAGGTTGTACTTTTGAAGATTGCGTCGGGGTACTTCGATACGCGTTTCATATTCGGGCACATTGCCCAATTCCACTTGGGTAATCTCCGGATTGTTCAGTAGAATGGTCCTGAGCCGCTCTGCCAATTGCCGTAAGGTCCAGATATCGGCATTGCCATATAAGCCGATTTGTATAACATCGCGTTGTCTGTTTTGTAAGGTTACTTCGGGTTCTTCGATATCATCAGGAAAGGTGCGGATACGGTTAATGGCCTGATCGATATCCTGAAAGGCCTTCATTCTTTCGGTCCCGGCCACCAACTCTATGGTTACCTGTCCGGACCCCTCCCGGGCCTCCGATACGATTTCCTTGATGCCGTTGACTCCACGGACCGCCTCTTCCACAGGCTGTAGAATTCCCTGTTCCACTTCCGCAGGGGAAGAACCCGGGTAGGCTACCGATACTTCCACAAAATCCAATTGAAACTCCGGGAAAACCTCTTTTTGGATGGTGTACATGGTGAAAATCCCACCGCCCAACAATAGTAACATCAATAAGTTGGTAGCAATGGAGTTACGGGCCATATAGGCTATGGCACCTTCTTTTCTGGGACGCTTCTTTTTCGTTTTTTCTTTTTCTTCCATGAGATTTTATTCTGATGTTTCCTCGGTTTCCTGCCCTTCCGTACGAAGGCCGATGCCATTGCTTACGGTACTTAGATCGGTGGTGACCACCTTGTCACCCGTTTGTAATCCGTTTGATATATAGGCATACCGATCATCCGTGAGGACAACATCCACCTCCCGTATTTCCAATTTACGGTCTTTCATCACCCAAACGGTCTCCCCCGTACGGACAAGACCTTTATCTAAACGGACGACATTCTCAATGGGAGTTGCATTGATATACACTTCTACAAAGGAACCTATGATAAGCATGGGCATGTCTTCAGAAGTGGACTTTTGACCCAGGGGGTCTTCCACACGGACCAAAACCCGAGCCAAGCGTGTCTGACCATCCAAGGCCCCAATTTGTCCGTCCAAATAGCCCTCTCTATAGGAACCGCTGGGCCAGGTTGTTGAATTTTCTATCCGAACTAGGGACCCTTTTTCAGCACTATTCTGTGGAAATTTCAACCATTGTAGTTTGGAAACGGGAACCGTGGCGTTCACCCAATAATAATCGGTGCCAACGATTCTACCTAGATTATCCCCTTGGGAAACTTGCGAACCCGTAGAAACATTTTGGGTAAGGATATGGGCATCAAAAGGTGCTCGTATGGTGGTCCTTTCCAAATTAAGTTGGGCCTGTTTTACCGAAGCCTTGGAAGCCTCAATGGTCGCCTTTACAGCATTTAGCTGCGGTTTTCTAAGTACCAGTTGGCGTTCTTCTTCAGATAAGGGATTACTTCCGAACAAGGAATCGTCCACAATAAGCTGGAGATCTTGGGATGCAATTTGTTGCCGACCCATTTCGGTATCCAAGGATGTTTGGGATTGCATCAGCTCACTTCTTCTAAGCTCAAGTGTGTTTTCATAGTCCGATGGATCTATCTGCAACAATACTTGGTTCTTTTTTACGAAGCCACCAGGTGTGAAGGCAGGATCTCTTCTAATTATTTGACCGGGCACCAGCGGACTCAACTGAACGTCCTCTACGGGCTGCACGGTACCCGTGGCCACGATAACAGGCTCAAAAGTGCCCTGTTCCACTTCCGTAATATCGACCAACATGGCGGTTTCCACGGTGGCACCTTCAGTTTGGGCCTCAGGTTCCGTTGAGAAAATAAGCGTGGTGATAGCAACACCTGCCAGTAAAATCCCCAAACAAATCCACAGTATTTTTTTGTTGGTCATAATTGTTTTGTTTTTTCATTTCCATTTCAATGTCCAATTCACGGTCCGTTTCAAACCCTCCGGCCAATGCGCGGTACAGGTCTATTCGAATCTGAATCTGCTGCAATTGTGCGGCCAAGTAGTCCCTTCGCAACTGTTGCTCTGCATCCAGTCCAATGAGTACGTCCAGGTACGGGCTAAAACCGTTCAGGAACTCGACCCGTAGTTGCTTGTTGCTTTTCTCCGCTAGGTCCAATTGCCTTTCGATGTTCTCAAGGCGCTCTTTTTGCATGATGTCCCTAGTGACTCCGTTTTCCACTTCTTGAAAGGCCGTTAGGGTAGCCTGTCCGTATTCATATAATCTTTGACGTTTGATGGCCTCTGTTCGATTCACTTCGGCACTGAGTTGGCCACCATAAAATAAAGGCGCCAATAGATTTCCGGCGATGGAGTAGGCCCAATTTTTAAAGAGATTGTCAAAATTATTGGAACGCAGTTGTCCTCTGGCGCTCAATGAAAGCCTAGGATATTTACTTTTTACTGCGGATGCCATATCGCGATCGGCCGCCAACAACAAGGAATAGGATCTTTGTAAATCTGGCCGTCTTCTAACCAGTTCCAGAGGCAGTCCCGTTTCCGGTAATTCATGTAATTGGGGCAATGATGGGGACTCCAGGTCCAAAGGTGACTGTGGCTGTTTTCCGAGCAGTACGGCGAGCTGGTTTTCCAGAAGCTCCACATTGGTCATGAAGATAATTCGCTGTTCCTTGGTGCTTTCCAATAATTGCGCTTGTCGCAAAATATCAACGGCCCTGATTTGGCCGCCAACGAACCTGGAACGAATCAGTTTGATGATGTCCTCGTTGACCGCAATCTGCTCTTCCGTTATTTCCAGTTGTTTTTTAGCGACGAGCAACTGATACCACGTGGAAGCTATTTGGGCGGAGAGCGTAATTGCCGCTGTTCTGTAGTCGTAAAGACTTGCGTCTGCCCGAAGTTTTTCCGCCTGTACCGCTGTACGGATCCTTCCCCATAAATCTACTTCGTATGAAGTGGAAAGTCCCAATTGGGTATTCTCACCACCCACGAAATCCGGTTCCGGAAAATTTCGTGCCGTTTGTGCGGAGGCATCTATCTGTGGCCATTTATTAGACGCCTGTCTACGCACCACTGCTTTGGTTGCCATAAACTGTTGCCAAATGGCCGCCAAGTCCATGTTGGATTGCAAGGCGCTATCCATGAGGACGTTCAATTGTTCATCTTCAAAAGCGGTCCACCACTTGTCTTTCAATACCATGGAGCCTGAAGTTGAAAACTCCTGAACATTTTCAATAGGGAGTGACACATTGGTGAATTTGGGTGAACAGCCAATGAAAATAAGTACAGAAATTAGTACATATGCAAGGGGATTCCCTTTTATGCTTATTTTTTTAAAAGGTGTTTTTTTTTGAAATATGTGGCAAGTTGGTCGCGGTATCTTTACCATATCCCATAAAGTACCTTTTTTACTGGAATTTGTGTACTAACAAAAACTTAAAAATCCGCCAAATACCCATATTGGGTTATATGAGTTAAAGATTCTACGGAAAAAGCACTAAGCGTAATCAGGTAACGGATTTGTAAGGGCATAAAGACTGTTTATGACTTGGAATCTCTATATTGTATCCTATCCCGGATCTCCCCGTTTTCCCTGTGGATAATGACATCCGCATTATATTTTCGTGCCAATCTTTTGGCTTTTTCCAAGGCCGTACTCTGTTTTCGGTGCTTGCTGGTAATTCGCTTATTTCCTTCGCGGCGAACGGCCCAGCCATCTTCGTAAGGAACCACATGTTGGTGCCAGGTTCTTGTTCTATTTAGGCTTCGGGAGCTGTTGAAAAAGACTTCAAGGAGTTCTAAAGGGGAGCGGATTATGGATTTGCCTGAGGTCATTATTTTTATACACATTTAAATGAATTAAAATTTGAAGTTTCAAAAATAGTGAGGGATGTTTTTTGAAAATAATAGCATTCAGTCTTATTTAAAAGTCATTAATCGATTTGTGAGAAATTTCGAAGTGTTTTTTCCTATATTAGCCCGTAATCCAATCATTCCTTCCAACATAAATCAATTTAATTTTTGAAAAACCAACCTAATTATTCAACCAAACATATAGTTGTTTTTTTTCTATTTCTCCTAACTTATAGCCTACAATCACAGGAATTGGAATGGGCGTTTTCAGACGGGGGGCATCTAACTGAAAGGGCGTTGAACGTTGAGAAAGTTCCCGGTGGAGTAGTTTTTCTTTCAAGTAACGGTTTGGAAAAGAGAAACGAAACTGGCCAACAGTTGTGGCGATTCGATTTTTTTGGTTTAGATGAGTACAGGTATTCTTCAAAACCTAGTCTCGGGGCAATTGCCGTAGACGAATCAGGAAATATTTATGCACGGCTGACTTTTCCTTCCAATAATTCCAATGATACGAGTATCTCCACTGTTTCCAATATAGACATACCGCATGGCAACTCAATAATCAAGATTAATTCGGAGGGCAAATTGTTATGGGCCCGAAAAATTACTGGGTCTAAGAGCGTCAGGGTGGAATACCATAAAGGTAGTATATATGCTATCGGACTCTTCAGCGATACCTTAAACATCGACGACACCTATTTATTTGATAATATTGAAAACACGGAGTGTGGGAATTCATATGAAGATCTTTATGCGGAGGACATATTTATAGCTAAATGGAATACCATTGGTCAAATACAGCATGGTGTACGTTTGGGTGAGGCTGCATACGACCGGTTAAAGGCTGTTACCCTAGATCAGAAAGGAAATATGTTTCTTGCCGTAAATTATGGTGAATCCTATTGTACCCCTAATGAGAACCGGATTTATAAAATAAGTCCCGATCTTGAGACCCTTTGGTCCAAAACCATAGTCAAGGAGTATGAACAAGGTAACGGAACGGGTCTTCTCAATCCCACAGATCTCTACGTCGGGCCCAATGGTAAGCTTTATTACTGGTGTTATGTTTCGGGTAAGGTTTTCACCGACACGATACGAATAGCAAACTTGGCCAACTACGGTTCCGCGGCCGCATTGGTCGAATTCAATGCAAGGGATGGCTCCTTTCTGAACTATCGCTTTTTTGAAGGCTTTTCAGTATATAGCCAGAGGGGCCATATGGCCTATTATAAGGATCATTTATTAATTGCTACCAGTTTTCGGGAAACCCAGGAATTCGACAATGGAAGCATCACAACAGTCAATCCCGGGGAAGAACCGGTGTTGCTTAAGGTGGATTTGAACAGCTTCAACTTTGACCACGTAATGCACCTTAGTGGCATTCCACAGCCTTATCACACTTCCGTAAAGGATTGGTCCGGACCTGTTGTCGTCGATGGAGATAATTTATATTATTCAGGTAGCTTTTCTTCCGATACACTTAATCTGACGCCGAATGTGAATCTCTACAACAATAGTGGTAACAATGACCAGGATTACTTCCTAACGAAATATAGCTTTGCCGGTCTTGATTTTTCCACTACGGAGATAGACGATGATGGCGACGGCGTATCCAATGCCATGGACCTGTGCCCGAGTACGGCTCTAGGTGAAGAGGTAGACGAACAGGGTTGTAGTCTTGTTCAGAAAGATTCAGACCTGGACGGAGTGACCGACGATTTGGATACTTGTCCCGATACCATTCCAGGTGCTGAGGTCAATTCCGAAGGTTGTTCCCAGGAGCAAATTGATACCGACGGTGATGGTGTTCCAGATTTCAGGGACAATTGCAGCGAAACGGAAGCAGGGGTGTTGGTGAATGAGGATGGATGTGAAATTGTTACCCTTGATTCCAATTTATTTCAAATCGAGACTGTTGGCGAAGCTTGTGAAGATGCTAATAATGGAAGTATTTTTATACAAACACAGGATTCATCAAGAGCTTATCGGGTTATATTGAATGGTTCCCAAGAAATATCATTTACAGGAGAAACCCTAATTGAAAACCTCAAAGCGGGGCAATATGATCTCTGTATTCTTGCTGACGGTTTAGATTCAGATATGCTGTGTTACACCTTGACCATAGCGGCTGGGACAGAAATTTCACTGGTTGGGATAGTCAATCTCGGTGCCCGGACTCTAAATTTAGAATTATCGGGAGGTACCGTTTATAAAATCAACTTCAATGGTAAACTCTTGCAAACTACCCAATCCTATTTGGAACTAGATTTAAAAGAAGGGTTAAATCAAGTTAACGTTACTACTGATCTTTTATGTCAAGGAAACGCAACCTATAAAGTTGATTTGGGGTCAGCTTTACGTGTGGCGCCAAATCCATTTTCAGATGAGATTGACCTTTCATATTTGAGTAATTCGAATGTTGTTACTGTAAATATATATAATCAAACCGGTCAGCAAGTTTATCAAAAATGGTTCGGCCCATGGGAGCCCATAATACTAAAAGATTTATCACATTTGAAAACAGGGGTGTATCTTTTGGAATTCTTGGGCAACGATACGTACTATTCTCAAAAAATTATTAAGAGATGAAATTGATCCGGTCTATTATCTTAATGCTATTGATTGCTTTGTCCTGTTCCAAGAACGATAATTCATCGTTACCAGAGGAAAGCAATGAGGCTGTTGCCGTTAAACTGCAGTTTCCGCTCAATAATTCTGAGTGTACTACAGGCGTTGATCAAGGGGCAGATAGAATCCTTGTAGGGTTTCAATGGGCAATTGCAGAAAACGATTTATACGAGTTAGTAGTAGAAAACCTTTCAACAAATCAAATTTCTAGGACCAACACCTCCAATAACTCGGCAGAGGTTCAACTTGAAAAGAACACGCCCTACCAATGGTATGTTGTTTCAAGTGTGTCGACGTCGAATTCTAAAATTGAAAGTGAACGTTGGAAATTTTATGTAGCTGGCCAAGGAATATCAAATTATGCTCCTTTTCCTGCTGATTTGATTAGCCCTGAAGAAGGAGCGAATTACAGTGAAGACGTTCAACAGCTAATTCTTGAATGGCAAAGTTCAGATATCGATGACGAATCAATCTCATATGATGTATTTGTCGGTTCCGAGAACCCACCCGTTGAAATGGTAGCTTCTGATTTGGTCGAACCGACTTTTGAATTTTCGACTCAGCTAATAGGTCAAAAGTACTGGCAAATTGTTACGAGAGATGCAAGTGGTAACAGTTCATATTCGAAAGTAGGTGCTTTTGGAATAGGTGATGAAACAGGATTTATTTCCTTTGAAATTCAAGAGAATGGGACTACTTATAGCGCCGTTTTTGAACCTGAGAGCAAAGAAATAAGAATACAGCTCGGCAATTTTCAATACGAAAAACTGGCCCCTCAAATTGTAATGAAAGAGGGATATTCGGTCAACCCTGCAAGTGGCGAAATGTTCAATTTTCATGATGATTTGTTTTATATAGTGACCGACCCAAAAGGTAATGAAACAAGATATGATGTAATAATTGAAAGCGGGCAGCATGAGGTGGAGTCTTTTAAGGTTCAACAGGGTAACGAAATATATCACGGTATAATAAATTCAGAAACGGCTACAATTACTATTGAAATGGGTAATTTCGATTACACCAATGTTACTCCTATTATTGAATTATCAAATAGGGCAACTGTTGAAGTTTCTGAAGTTGCCCCCATGGATTTGACAACACCAGCAACATTTACCGTTGTTTCGGAAATCGGCACTTCTAAGGAGTTTACGGTTCGAGCACCAATAGGTATGTCAAGGTTGATATCCTATTTCAGAAATCCAGGTTTTGAATTTTCTGACGCTGGTTGGGAGGATATAGGATACAAAGTTTTCGCTGGTTCAACACAATACATATACGCCACAAATGTACAGGACCGAGGTCAAGTAACTATCGAACTCGTAAATAGTTCCGGGAATACATTTCCATTAAATAATTTTAGAAGCTCTTACTTTCATCAACATAGTTTGGAAACTTCTTCATCCACTAATTCCTTTAATACGGTAATACCGACTGACCTTCCGGCTGGAATCTATACTTTAATGATAATCGAAGGTTCTCGAATTAAAACTTATCCTCAACAGATGGAAGTGATAAATGATGACCGTGTAATACGAATTAATAGTATTAACAAGACAGATTTTGTCCGAGGAGATACGCTCGTTATGACAGGAGTAAATTTAAGAAAAGAGTTTATGGTTAAAACTGATGGGGAATTTCATACATTCAATGAATACGTGTATGATCTCGAATTAAACCAAGATAGTACAGAGCTTCGTTTGCCCATTAGTAATAATACTTATAATCGTTTAAAATCTTGGGGTGGAACCAATGAAAAGCCCTTGGCAATTCAAAGGTCAATAGAAGGGTACGATTATAAGCTCAATTCAAATGTTATTTATTTCAATGTAAATTAGGATGTTAAAAACGGTAAAAAAAATACATATAAATTTATGTTTGATTATTGTTATTTTGATTGGACAATCAGCTCAATCCCAAACGTATCTTGAAAATTTTTATGAAATAAGAAATGAATTTGTAACCCTAAATGGGAACTCCTTTTTTTTTGCCTCCTCAACTTCTGGAAAGCAAGGACTTTGGCGTACCGATGGCACACAAAAGGGTACCTATCTGGTAAGCTCATTTTCAGTTGATGAATATAATGTTGGCCAAATTACCGTTTATAATAATGCCCTTTATTTTGCCGCAAGGGATCAAGAAGCTGGATTAGAACTTTGGAAATCAGACGGCACCCCAGCAGGAACCAATTTATTGATGGACATAAACACGGGAAATTCGAGTTCATGGCCTTCCAATTTTACTATTTATGATGGCAAGCTTTATTTTACGGCATCGGACCAATATACGAGTGGGCGTAAAAAGCTATTTCGTACAGATGGAACTGTAGAGGGTACCGGTTTGGCCATGGAAATATTTGATGCTGATGCCTATGAACAAGTTTCAAGTTTGACAGTCGCTAACGGAAAATTATATTTCGTTAGGTCCGGAGTTTTATACGAGACCAATGGTACACAGGAGGGTACTAAAAGCACAGTCGTAGACGGATTGAGTTATAACGTCAGTTCTTTTCATGCCTTTGCGGATGGTATTTATTTTACAACCGATAACCACAATAAAACGTACGTGCGACTTTATCGGTTGACCGATCTAGACAATTATACTATGCTTAAGGAATTTTCAACAGAATCCCATTATGGCTTAGAACTTTATGGTCTTACGGAAGTAGGTGATAAGGTTATTTTTTCTTTGGTCTCTGGGGAGACGTATACAAATGTTCAAGATGCTTTATGGACTACCGATGGCACCCCTGAGGGTACCATTGAATTAATGACCCAAGGTGGTGACGATGACCTCTGGTTTGAGCCACATTTTAGTGGATTTGTTGAGTATAATGGTGAGGTTTATTTTAACGCTGGACCAAAAACTAATGGAGCACTTTGGAAAACAAATGGGACTATACAAGGAACGACCCAAATCATTGCAAATGCCTATATTAGGGATGAAGCTCCAATGATTATTCTAGATGATATGTTGTACTATATGGGTGCAAATTCACTCTTCGAGTTCGACTTTCAAAAGATTGAAAATAGTTCAATATGGCCATTCCAACTTTATAGAAAATCTACCGGAGATAAGTTTTTTATTAAATCTGATGGAAAATTCGTTTATGCAGCGGTTAAAAATGAAAGACAAAAAGATACGTATAACATGGACTTGTTTCATACAGGTCCTAATCCTATAATAAAGGTTAAGGCCCCTTGGGATATATTTAATGGGCAATCCCTAAGGTTCGATACAAAAATTGATAGTCTGGTCAAGAAAGAAATCAATATACAAAATTTTGGTAATGCCCCATTGGCCTTTTCTCAGGTGTTTGTTAGCGGTGAGGGTTTTTATATCAATGGCGATGTAGAAGTTGATTGGTACCAACAAGAGTCTCAAACTTCTTTTCCTCGGCAAATTGGTTCAACTGAAAGAGGAATTTTTGAAATTGGCTTTTTGCCAGGTATGGAAGGCGTGTATTCAGGTTACCTAATTATAAGAAGTAACGACACCTCTCAACCTGAATTTCGGGTAAAGCTTGAAGGTTATGCTTCGGAAGCGCCACCTGAATCAGTAAATGCAACTTTCCCGACCGAAAAGGAAATCAAATGGGAGAATTTGGAAGCACAATTTAATCTTGACAATAATCTTGTTTCAGAAAATGCCACTTCTGGTACGGTAATCGGCAAATTTATGTCAGTATCCGAGCCGGGGAATTTTAATTATCAAATAGTTCAGGGCTCTGGAAGTAGTGATAATCCGGTTTTTGAAATAAATAACGACCAGCTTTTAGTTGGAGGTGAATTTCAGGCAAACAATAAAAAATCCTATACAATTCGGGTAAAGGCTACTGATAGCGATGGTGGCGAATATGAAGAATCAATTGTTATCGAAGTAGAGGAAGAAAGCATAGAGGTTCAACTTGAAGTTTGTGAGCAAATAGCAGTTTCGATGACTAGTGATTTATATGATATTGATTTTCTGAACGATACGGATGCAATCGCTGTTGGCGCACAGGGTATTATCCTCAAAACGACGGATAAAGGTAGTACGTGGGAGCAACTGCATATAATTGAAAGAACGAGTCAGAATCTCTTAAATGCGGACTTACATGATGTACAATTTGTTGATGGAAACGTTGGCTTCGTTCTCGGCTCAAATACCTTATTGCGTACCGATGATGCTGGTGTTAGTTGGAAACCACTAAAAATTGAGAATTTAAATTCCTACCGAAACGCAAAGCTTTGGGCGATTAGTTCTAATGTTCTTTTCCTGTTTGTAAATAATTATCGATCGGGTAATACCCTGTACATAAGTAATGATGGTGGAAGGACATGGGACAATTCTAGCTTTACAGGTTTTCGAGATATGGTCTCGCTATATTTTTACGATGATACATTTGGATTGATAAGCGATAGCTCGGAAGGTTATTATATAACCAATGATGGCGGCCAATCCTGGACTCGTTATGAACCGGAAGTAGATGAATTGAGTTATAACGAAGATATTACCGGCTTTTCATTTATTGATGTAAAAGTGGGATATGCTTCTACTCAAAACGGAAAGGTCTTAAAAACTGAAGATGGTGGGCTGAGTTGGTCATTGATCAATTCGGATTATAGAAATTCAATCAGCCAAATTCATTTTATAGATGAAGACAATGGATATTTGGTTGATGGTTCGCTTTATGAAACTACTGATGGAGGATTGAATTGGAACAAGGCAACAATGGGAAACTGCGTTGATATTAAATCGGTTTCCTTTAATAATTTGGGAGATAATATAGCCGTAGGTACCGGGTGTTATACAGAAAACGGCCGTTCAATTTATACGGCATCATCTAGTAGTTCTTGGAACGAGGTAAGTGCATTAAACGGTACTAGAGAGATACGGGAAGTAATTATCGATGGGCAAGAGGTCTATTTGTTCTCTTCAAGCCAATCACGCAAATCTTTTGATGGCGGAATTACATGGAAGGAATTTAACACTCCCCTAGGGAGAGATCTTTATTATGCGGATAAGATTGGGGATGTTATTTATATAAAAGGAGCCAATGGTTCTTTTTATAAAAGCACGGATGATGGACTTAACTGGAATAAATTAGGTAGCAATGAATCTCTATCCAAATTCGATATTATGGACGAAGACATTATTTTTGCTTTTGGTTCTATTAATGGAGGTGCTTTCAATATTTATAAAACAAACGATGGAGGCCTTACTTGGAATCCATTAGATTCTACACCAGGGCAACGCAATGTACTTGATTTTTTTGATGAAAACCTGGGATTTGTTGGTGGTATTCCTGGAATATCACGTACTAAGGACGGGGGATTAAGTTGGGAAGAACTTACTATAAATCCAGAATTGAATTTATATGTTTATGGTATGGCCTTTGGGAGTGATCAGGTTGGAATTATATCGACGAACGAAGGATTTTACAAAACCGAAAATGGAGGTGATACTTGGTTTGAAATCCCACTGAATGTCCCCTATACAGGTACTATTATTCCGGTAAATGAATTAGAATGGTTTATTAAAAGTCAATCTAACATTTATCGAACGAATGACGGTGGTGAAACTTGGGAAGTTTATTTTAATGCCCAATACGGTATTACTGGTTTGTATTATTTTGAAGGGTCTCTATATTTCTCAGATAACAACGGTGGTGTTAGCCGAATAATGCAAGACCCTCAACCTTTAAATGCTGGCTATATTAACGGTGACTTATCCGTACGGGTTGGAGATCAGGAAATATACAGCGTTGTAAAGCATGCAGATAACAAATATACTTGGTCTGTATCGGGTGGTAATAAGCTGGTTTCTGAGGGCCACTTTGCCAGAGTTACATGGCAAACCCCCGGAGAATACGTGTTAGAGGTCACACCGTATGCAACATGTGAGACCGGTACTGCGGCTCAAATAACGGTCAATGTATACGGACAGATGGCCCCTCCTGATATCAATGGCCCTTTAGAGGTACTTGAAAACAGCAAAGAAATAGAATATACCACGTCCCAAGAAGATCAAGTTAGTTACATTTGGTCGGTTACCGGCCAGCAATCTTTTCAGGTCGAGGGAAATACTTTAATAGTGGATTGGGGAGCTATCGGACAGCAAGAAATTGGACTGATAAAGACCGACTTGCTCTCTGGAATTCGAACTTATAATAACATTAAAGTTGATGTTTTACCGCTAGATCCATTTACTATATTACAGACGAATGCCAGTTGCCGTGAAACGGCCAATGGAAGTCTTCAGATAACTTCACGAATGCCATCAATTTCTTATAGGGCTACATTGTTAGCTAACGGAAATGAATCAAGTATCGAATTTACCGATGAAATACTTTTTGACAACTTGGGAGCAGGTATTTATGACCTATGCATTGAAGATATAGAAAGCGGAAAAGAACATTGTTATCAGTTTACGATTGCCGAACCAGAACCTTTTGAAGTTTCTTCTAAAACAGGGTCCATTTCTTCGAAGGAAGTCAATTTAAAATTTAATGGAGGTTTGCCACCATACACGGTTTTCTTAAATGGGCACCAAATAGCCAAAACAAGCCAATCAACATTAAGTTTTAAAGCTGAAAGGGGAGATACTGTTGAAGTGTTATCATCCGGTACTTGTTCACTTTCTCATATTGAAGAGATACATTTTTCAGGTGAGGTTGAGGTGAGTCCTAACCCGGTGGAGAATTCCTTTACGGTCTTTTTAGGCGATGATTTTCCAGTTGATAAACTGGAAATTTCTGTAAGGATTTTCTCTTCAGGTGGGCAACTAGTATCACAATTTAATACAAGGTTGTCGAATCATACAATTCGTTGCGATGTATCTACATTGCCTTCGGGAATCTATTTCATACAAGTTGGTGATGATGAAACGACTTCTTTTAAGATTATTAAAAAATGAAAAGAATAATCCATTTGACATTTTGCCTTTTAGTTTTGGGGTGTTCCAAAGGAGGAAATGATAATCCTTTGCCCCCCGATCAAGAACTGGAAAATAAACAAGAGGCTGAAAACGGGGAGCTTACAGTTCCGGAGTTGATATTTCCGGAAAAAGATCAACTGTGCCTAGATTCGGAAATCACTTTTAATTGGTCAGATGCCATAAATCCAGAGGGAGGTTCACTGAACTATCAGATACAGATTTCAACTAACCGAGCATTCACAGGTATAGTTGAAGATCAGGTTATACAAGGAACCAGCCTATCCTTGGTGATGGAAAGGGGGCAGGATTATTACTGGCGCGTATTGGCAATAGATTCGAATGGTGATATGAGTGATTTTAGCCCTTCCTCTGCCTTTTACGTTCAAGGTGAAGCCACTAGCAACTACATTCCATTTAACCCTAGCATAACAAGTCCTGAACAGGGTAAGGAAGTAGCTTATGAAAACATTAATCTTCAATGGGAGAGTTCTGACTTGGACAACGATTTCCTAAGGTATGATGTCTACTTGGGAACGACTCAAAGCCCCGGACTTTTTGAATCGGGTCTCACTACAAATACTTTGGAGGTAAGTTTGGAACCAAATCAAATCTACTACTGGCAAGTACATGTTTCCGATGGGTCCTCTAAAAGTATTGGAGGAATATGGAGTTTTACTACGAAATAGAATTTAGTTTTTTCATTTTAAAAAGAGAAGTCCTTTAATTGTTTGATTTTTTTTAGGCAGAGGTGTCAAATATACACTGGCGAACAGCCTATGATTACAATTGTGAGAACTAAAATATTTACGAACAGGAACCCAGTTGTTCTTGTCAGTTTTGAGGGTATATTTATTAAGAATTTGCGGGTAGTTGGTCGCGGTATCTTTACCATATTCCATAAAGTACCTTTTTTACTGGAATTTGTGTACTAACAAAAACTTAAAAATCCGCCAAATACCCATATTGGGTTATATGAGTTAAAGATTCTACGGAAAAAGCACTAAGCGTAATCAGGTAACGGATTTGTAAGGGCATAAAGACTGTTTATGACTTGGAATCTCTATATTGTATCCTATCCCGGATCTCCCCGTTTTCCCTGTGGATAATGACATCCGCATTATATTTTCGTGCCAATCTTTTGGCTTTTTCCAAGGCCGTACTCTGTTTTCGGTGCTTGCTGGTAATACGCTTATTTCCTTCGCGGCGAACGGCCCAACCATCTTCGTAAGGAACCACATGTTGGTGCCAGGTCCTTGTTCTATTTAGGCTTCGGGAGCTATTAAAAAAGACTTCCAGAAGTTCGATTATAGTACGTAGAATGGATTTTTCCGAGGGCATTCTGATTTTTTTGTTTATATCGAAGATAGCATTAATACCTATTGTTACCATTTTTTCCTAGTTACTTTAAGCGTTCCTAAAATGCAGTATAGCAGAAAGCCACCCATAAGGTGGCTTTCAATGTATGGAAGTCAGATTTTTAGTTTTTTATGCTAATACAAAAACAAAAGATTCTGGTCCATTGGTTAAACACTTAATTCTTCATACTTTTTATCCTGTAAGGATGTATTTGCCCCATTTTTCTTTTTCTTGACCCATATCAATTGATCTGGTTTCCAGAGTATCTCATCATTTTTTCCAGGATCCATAATGATGAGGTGGAGCCATTCATTGGCAATCAAGGATTTTAACGATTCGTTATTATCCAATATTTTGTTCACTCTTTTAAGTGGGGCATTGATCACTACGGTTAGCCTTAATGGAGGGTGATACGGGGTATCCTTTTCATCATAAAGGGATTCCCAGGGCAACCCACGTTTAAGATCGCCACCATTGCCCTGCACCACACCGAATTTTCCCGTAACATTATGAGTGGTTTTGGTACCAGCGCCAAAGGCTTCGTTATCCACGGTGGAAAAGTAATAGTGGTTGTTGATCCATTGGGTGACGACCATGGGTCCTTGCATTATAGCTTCTAGGGCCTTTCCTTCAGGATCGGTTTGCCAATCGTAGGAGTGGAGAAAGCACCGCCCGTCCAGATTGTGGTTTTGCGTCAATTTTCTTGGTCCAATCACGAAACTGGCGTTTTTGGCAAGTCCCCATTCCGGCCTTGTTTCCCCCCAATTGCTTGCATTCAATTGTGCTTGGGAGACACTGTTTTTGGTTCGTCCCAATCTTTCCTGCGTCGCAGAAATCTGGGCTTTTTTCAGGTTTATCTTGAGACTTTCCAAGGCTTCTTGGTGCGATTGAGGTGCATCGGCATCAAAAAGTACGATCTCATCGGTGGTAGTATTGTGTTCCGCACCCATAAAATAGGTAGATTCAGGAACTTTCAGCCCATGATGATTCAAAAGTACTTCCCTAACCTCTTTTTCATTGGCGAGTTTTGCCAACATCCGTGCATTGTGCCTTCCCGGCGTTGCCGCGCAGGCACCACAGTCCAAACTGGAACCAAAGGGATTATTGGCAGAATGGCTTCCATGGCCCGCGAAAACTACCAAGGGCGCAAAGTTTTTCCAACCCATTAAATCAAAGGCGGATTTCACAATGGCTACTTTTTCCGTCAAGTCAATGGAAATGGTATGGGAATCCTTTTTGTTGGTATTTTTAATGTCCGGGGTACACACCGTTTCATACGTATTTCCAGTTTTGTTTTTCCATTGGTATATGGAATTAGAAAAAAGGGTGCGTGCCGTAAGGTTAAGTCCGTAAAGAAATCCAGAACCTTCCACAAAACCAAAGGTGGAGGGCAACATATTCTTCATCCGCTTTAGAAAATAGTTCCAAAAGGAACGTATCTCGTTTTTGTTGTCCAGATGATTTTTGGAAGCTTCCTTGTCTTCTTTGGCATTTTCCGAAACCAGATAACAGGATTCCAAAATGGGCGGACAGGCTTTTTGTGACAGGCCGTTCTTTGGGTTTTCGTAATCCATGGCTATACCAAAGAAACCCGCATACCCAAAGGTTTCGTAGTTACCCTGAAATTCCACATGTCTACGGATGAGTTCTGATCTAGTATCTATACAGAATACCATCTGTGCATCGGGCTTCGAATATTCGTTTTTTGAAACGCCGATATCCGACTTTTTTAGGGTCTGTAACAATTCTTTCTGCCAACTTCTTTCCCAAGCCATTAGCCATATATAGTGGAGTTCAGTGGTTTGGTCTTTCGTATTGTTCGATATATCCTTATGTACAAGTCCGAATCCCAACTTTTTATTCGCCCAAAGTCGTACGGCCAAATAGTCCTTAAGGTCGATCGGGGCCTCCTGTTGCCAAGCCTTGAGATTGTTCGCTCTGTGTTTAATGTAACCGGTCCATCCCGGCAAGGCTGCTAGATGTTGGGAAAAGGCTTTCAGGATCACTTCTTCGGGCAATCCATCCAACAACATTTCTAGGGCGTCATCACTGGTTTTGGGAATCATGGTCAACCGAACAATACCTAAACTATCATCGTACGGTGCCAATTTTCTCCAAGCTTGATAAAATCCTTCGGACTTATAGGGCATTTCCCATTCCGCCAGACCTTCGTCCATAAAGGAGGAAAGCCACTTTACCATGTAGCGGTCCAACGCATTTTCCTTAGACTCCGTTCCCTTAGGGGTCTTTTTTGTCATTAGCTCCAAAGAATGCTCAGGAGAATAGGAATACCCTTTCTCCCTTAAAATATCCTTTATTTCGGAAATGGCTATAGCTCCGCTATCCAAGGCTTTTTTGTAAACCGAAGCCTTAGGGAACATTTGCGCCCTTAAGAGGTCCCCGGCTTCTTGGGTTGCCTGTAAAAAATGTCGGCTTTCGAAACCACTTAGGGGATTGGAGGTCACAAACGAATAGAGGGGCCATGTGTTTCCTACGTATTCCGTGGCCCTATCTACTAGTATATCGATGTCCAATTGATTCATGGTGTTAGTTTTTATAATTTAATAAGGATTTTTTGGAGGGTTGGGACAGGCCCAGAAGTTTTACATAAAGCCAAGGGATCTTTCTATAGCTTCCAAGTTTCATGATAAAGAACCCCACTAAGAACACAATACCAAATACAATTTGAAAAGGTGTGATCTGGGTTGGTATAGCAATGATTTCCATCCCGGTCATAAAGGTGGTCACCAATTTATATACGAGGGCATATACCGCGATTCCTGAAATAAAAAGTAACGGGGGCAACACCATTTTCTGCCATCCTTTGAGTGGATTAAGCTTTACGAGATTGTAGGTCATTTGTCCCACGGTGATGGCCGCTATCAGCGTTAAGAATATGCCGCTGTCCCAAGTCAATCCTTTTCCGGTGAGTAGGGCGAAAAGGTAAGCCCCCAGTAAGCTGAATACTAAAACAATCAGCCCTTGGTACCATTTTATACGTATGGACGGCGGGGATTTTGGATGAAGTTTTTCAACCTCTTCCCCGCTGGAGAGAAAAAGGGATGCTTTATAAAACCCATGTAGGATAAGATGCGAGATGGCTGCATTGAAAAAACCAAGGCCGCATTGCATGATCATAAAACCCATCTGCGCAATAGTGGAACACGCCAAACGTTGTTTCACGTTGACTTGGATAAGTTTTGTAAACTGTGCTACGATGGCCGTAAGCCCGCCAATGATGAGCAGTATATCCAAGGTGTTGGATGCAACAATAATGGGCGCCAACAAGGTTAGGATTATTCCAGACCCGTTCACAAAACCTGCATGCATGAGGGCAGATGCAGGAGTAGGGGCCGTCATGGAAGATAGTAACCATTTGTGAAAAGGGAATATGGCAGACTGGATCAAAGCGGCAACAATAATACAAAAAGCTGAAAGCAATAGGATGTATTTTGGAGTTTGTCCAATGGCATCCGTCCAAGCATCCAAGTTGATACTGTTATGGTAGGCGGCGGGCACCAAAAGCCCGACTCCCAACAGAAAACTGCCCAACAAAAAATAGTTTCGGGATAGTTTTTTGGCCTCTTTGGCCTCTCCCCAATCCGCATGGAAGCCAATAAGTCTAGACATGACCAAGCCCATGAGCAACCATCCCAGAAGTAACAGCAGCAAATGTTCCGAAATGATAAAGAAAAGAACTGCAAATGTAAATGCTAGGCAGAGTACCATGAATTTTGACCGCTGCCCCCGTTCCTTAAAATAGAATTTGGCATAGGTACTTATGATGGCACTGAAAAATGATACGGTGGTGAATAGTAGGAGGGTAAAATCATTGGTTCTGAACAAGTCGCCCCATCTCCATTCTGGAATATTCGGGAAATTAACTAGGGTGAAAACTACATTGGCAAGGAATAGGATCCAGAATAAAAAAGGCACCATCCCGGTTACATCGGCTTTGCCTGATTGTCTTTCTGATAAGGTCGGAAAAGTTGTGTATTGTGATGTCATTCTGTTACTTTTTACGATTTCCCTGCGGCCCTCTCATTGTCCTGCTCCATCTTCTTTATGTCCCCCAATAGGTGCACAAGGCCGGTTAAGCCAATAATGAAGGAGCAAACCAATATCTGCTCCAAGAAAATGGACTTGTTTAGATAGGATACCCCAATAAGGATTAGAAGTGCCAGCGCACCAAGCAGCATAAGCGTTGTTTTTTTACTTAATTGCATTTTTTTGTTTTTGAATTCGGATTTTATTTGGTGTTAGTTTATGTGGACAGAAGGAAGGATCAATCCACAAATTTTAGACTTAAGGTACCGTTGATAATGATATTGGTTCCTTTGGAACGCGCCTCGTTTATGATTTCCCGGGCCAATTGTTTTTCCTTCATCAATTGTTCGATCCTACCGTCGAGCCCATTGGTGTTGCACTTATGATTTCCTTCCCACAATTGTAATCTTTGAATTTTATGAAAATTGATTTTTTCATCGATCAAGGCGGTTATCACATCGGATGCCTCGCTGGGGGTGAACGTTCCGTCCACTAGTTGAATCGTTCTTTGCTCTTTTTTGACTTTGGATAATTCTTTGGTTTCCATGGATTGCGTTTTTAAATTTTACAGTGCAAAGATGTACCATTAAAATCATTAAATTTTATTTATATTTATAATGTTAAACATTAAAATATTTTATGAACTATACGTTGCACCAGCTTCAGATATTCCTAAAAATAGCTGAATTACAAAGCATTACGAAGGCATCGGAAGAATTGCATTTGACCCAACCTGCAGTATCAATACAATTAAAAAACTTTCAAGATCAATTTCCAATTCCATTAACGGAAGTGGTTGGGCGCCGACTTTTTATAACCGATTTTGGAACTGAAATCGCCCAAGCGGCCCAAAGAATCCTGGAACAGGTACAGGAAATTGACCACAGGACGGTGGCCTATCAAGGGAAGCTTTCAGGTAGGTTGAAACTATCTGTCGTATCTACCGGAAAATATGTCATGCCCTATTTTTTGTCGGATTTTATCAAGGAACATGATGGCATTGAGCTGATCATGGACGTGACCAATAAAACCAAGGTCGTACGAAGTTTGGAGGAGAACGAGGTCGATTTCGCCCTGGTGTCCGTACTTCCCGATAAATTAAGTGTTTCCGGAGTGGAGCTAATGCCCAACAAACTGTTCTATGTAAGCAATTATCATCGGGAATTGCCCAAAAAGGTCTCTAAAAAATACCTATTCGAAAAAATTCCCCTTATTTACAGGGAACCTGGATCGGCCACCAGAAATGCTATGGAGTATTTTATTTCCCAAAACCGCTATTCGGTCACCAAAAAATTGGAGCTTACTTCTAACGAAGCGGTAAAACAGGCCGTAATTGCGGGGTTGGGTTGTTCCATAATGCCCTTGATCGGCATCAAGAACGCCTTAAAAAGCAACGAACTCAAGATTGTTCCCGTTCAGGGACTCCCCATCACAACAACATGGAACCTCATTTGGCTCAAATCCAAAAATTTGTCGCCAGTTGCCTTGGCACTTTTGGAGTATTTGGAACAGGAAAAAGATGTCATTATCCAGAAAAAATTCGGGTGGGTGGATGGTTTTTGAACCCCTGTATGAATATCTTCTTATTAACTAAAATTCAAAAAAAAAGCTCCCTGTCTTCTCCTATTTTTGATTTCCCCCGAAACTCAAAATGGTTATCAACAAGGAGCTTTTTAAACTCACCTTTATTTAAGAGGTGCTATTGAAACTAACTCAAATATCCGCCGATAGTATGGACCAAGTTTGGAATTGGCCTTCTTCCTGGGCTTGACCTTGACCAAAAACCACGTAAATCTTGTCGTTAAAAACAGCCATGGAATGAATGGTCTCCAGATTCGGGCTGGAAAGATTGGTCTCCAATTCAGTAAAAACCCCTGTGTTTGTATCGTAGACGCCCAAATAAGGTTCCCGGTCCAATAACATGTTCTCAGGGGACACAGTTTCTATTCTACCTGCCACATATATTAGGTTTTGTGTCTTACCGGTAAAAGTAAAATCGATGGCTGTAGGCAACTGTTCCACTGTCAGTTCAGAAGTGTTTAGATCAAAAATATAAATGGTATCCTTGGCCGGTGGTGTAAAAAAAGCGGTCTGTCCACCAAAAATATAAAGCTTGTCGTTCACAATTTCGGCACGGGCTCCCGATCTAGGTTCTGGCATGGTAGCAAATTCTCCAAGGGTCTGTGTTTCCGTATCAAAAACCAGGATTTTATCTGTCAGGTTATTGTCTAGGTCACCGCCTACGATATAGATTTTGTTGCCAAGGACTGCCGTTCCAAATCGGCTAAGTCCCAAAAATGGAATTCCAAGGGCCGCACCGTAATCCTGTGTGCTTACCGGATCGTTCTGTAATTCCAAATCGTAAATGTTGATTCTTTGACCACCGGCCACATAAATTTTATCGTCAATGATATTTACTTGTTTGGAAACAAAGTCAAGTAGTGGATTAATTCTTTTGCTAAGGGATTCGCTGGAAATATCAAATTTTCTTATTTTTTCGATATTGGCATCAAGTGTAGGATCGTATTCCCTGTTTGCCAAGTAAAAACTATTGCTCGTAAGCGAACCAACCATTCCAGGAGCACCACTATCTATAAAGTTGGAGGCAAAAGTGAACGCTTCGGTAAATTCTAGCATGGAACTGGGCACCTGTTGGTAGTCTGTCGCCAATTTGGGAACCAATGTTAGTTCCATGCTTCTATTGTCACCAAAATCCCAAGTCGCCATTGGGTTTTGGGTTGAAAGATCCAACACAAAGTTGTTGTTAAAGGCCTCAATCTGTGTGGAACTGTTTTCGACGAAATCAAAGGTGCTCTCGGCAGGGCTCGCGTAGAGTTCCGTCAATGCGTCCACTTCGCTTAAGGCACCAATATCGAATGCGAAACCAGGATTCCAGACTAAACTACCTTCAAACTCCGATTTACCGGTGGCGTGGACCGTGTTTTTAAATATAAACTCGTCGTCCACTATATTGAAAGCCCCCGTAATATTAAAACTACCATTGGAATTGGTCAGTATTGCCGAGGCTATACGCCACACCTTTTCATTGTCCGCTGTAATTTCGGTAATGATTTCAGCGCGTTCGGCGGACAGAATTTCCTCCGGACTTAGTTGGGGTTCCTGTTCTTCCTCTACTGTTTCCTCCTCGGTTTCTTCCGTAATTTCCTCTATGACACTGGGGGTATCATCATTGTTACAAGCTAAAATAAGAACTGCGGTAAGGGTCATTAGAAATAATCGTTTCATCTTCATTTTTTTGTGTTTTGTGGGTTTTGGATATCATTTTGCCTTTTAAGAGGTGCTGATTTTCCAAAAGCCGGATTTCAACAAAGGTTTATTGTTGGCAAACTAGATAGATGTATTAGGAAAGTAAATACCCAACAATGGGTATTTTAAAGCAATATTCATTTAATATAATAAGGAAAGAGAAAGGGTAAATTCTAAAGGGAAGATGTGGGGACTCCAATATTGGAACTTGAACTGGGGGATTACCTTCGGCTCTCCCTCCTTGCCGTAGTTGAAAATCAAAATTTCAATCCTATGAATCGTAAATGTTTTCGCCCAAAACAGCAAAACCGCACATAAATGTGCGGCTTTTTGCTTAATCGTGGAGCCGGGGACGGCCGAGCGTTAAAAAAAGGTCTTGTAGACCTTTTTTGCGCTTCGGCTACGCTCAGCATAAACTTAGGAGCGAGCTTGCCGCGCTGGCCTTCGGTGCTCGATGGCGTAACGAAAAAAGCCACCTAAAATGGTGGCTATTGGAGTGGAGCCGGAGGATTGGCTAAAGCCTTGACCTCCTAACCGTAATTGAAAATCAAAATTTCAATCCTATGGATTGCAAATGCTAATCTCACAAAATGAAAAAGCGAGCTTTTTCATTTGCTCGCTTTCGCATTTAATTCTAAATTTTGACTTTAGTGGAGCCGGAGGGATTCGAACCCTCGTCCAAACAAGCAACGTCAGTGCTTTCTACATGCTTAGTATCTGTTTGGTTTTCGATGTGCACCTGACCAGAAACCGCCTAATGCACACTTATCTTCTTAAGGTTTTAGAGGCACCGCCAAAGCGAGCGGATACCCTTGTGTTGACTTTTCTGGTGCTCCTAAATGAATCGCCGTCAACAAGGGCTATTCAGGAACATCTCGCTTCCCTACCTTGTAGGGACGAGGCATATCTTACTATAATTCAGATTATGCGGCAAGAGCGTAATTATTTTCGCCAATTAAAAGTGTGAAGTATGATATTAACGAGCTGTACCCCAGCGCTCGGCATGCTTACATTGCCATTGGTCTCGCTGTCAAAACCAGTCGGCCCCGTAATGGGATGTCATTCCCGCACCGGCGGGAATCTATCACTTTTTTGTCAAAGAACTATAACGGTACGTAGTACGGTAAAGGGTTGGGCGTTTCCCTTTTCGTGAAACTTCAATGGGTCAGGCTTTCGGCTTTATCTTTTTCTGTTATTTTGAGCGGAGTCGAAAAACAGAAAAAGGATATCGCCTCAATCCTTAACGCAAATTTTCAACCAAGTCATCCTGGGCGTAGTCAAAGGATCTAACGCGCGGGACGCAAAGCTAACAAAAGTTTGGCATACGCTACAATTTTGGGAAAGCCTAATCCCAACTCTCCTTATTTACTTATTTTAGCGCAAAATCCATACCAAGAATATATGAAGTTCGGAATCATCAGAGAGCGTAAGAATCCCCCAGATCGCAGGGTGGTATTGTCACCACAGGCCTGTCAAAAAGTCTTGAGTACCTTTCCTAAAGCAAGGATTTTCGTGGAACCATCGCCCATTAGGGCCTTTGATGATGAATCGTACAGGCAATTGGGGATACCGGTTGAAAACACCATGGAAACTTGTGATGTGCTTTTGGGCGTGAAGGAAGTACCCATCAATGCCCTCATTCCCAACAAAAAATACTTTTTCTTTTCGCATACGATAAAAAAGCAGCCGTATAATCGGGATTTGCTACGGGCCATTTTGGACAGGAATATCGAATTATATGACCATGAGGTCATTACAAATCCCAAGGAACAGCGTTTGGTAGCTTTTGGGCGCTATGCAGGTATTGTTGGGGCCTATAATGGTTTCCGTACCTACGGATTAAAATTTGATCTGTTCAAGTTGCCAAAAGCAAATGCCTTGCCAGACCAGCAAGCATTGATCAGTGAATTGAGAAACATCAAACTGCCCAACATAAAGATACTACTTACGGGTAGGGGCAGGGTAGGGAACGGAGCCCGTGAAATGTTGGATGGCATGGGTCTGCGGCGCGTTAGTGTCGCCGAATATTTGGAGGAAGATTTTAATGAACCGGTCTATTGCCAGATCGATGCTGGGGAATACAACAAACGCAAGGACGGGGTGCGTGGAAACAAGGCCGACTTCTTTGCACACCCCGAAGAATATAAATCCAATTTTTTCCGGTTTGCAAAAGTGACGGACTTTTACATTGCCGGACATTTTTACGGCCAAGGGGCACCCTATCTCTATACCCGCGAGGATGCTAAACACCCTGATTTTAAGATAAAGGTAGTAGCAGATGTAAGTTGCGATATTAACGGTCCCGTGGCTTCCACAATCAGACCATCAACCATTGAAGATCCCATTTATGGGTACGACCCACAAACGGAAAGCGAAACCGATTATAAAAATCCCAATGCCATCGCCGTCATGGCCGTGGACAACCTTCCCTGTGAATTGCCCCGCGATGCTAGCCAGGGTTTTGGGGAGGCTTTCGTAAAAAATGTAATTCCTGCTTTCTTTAATGGGGATGCGGACGGTATTTTACAAAGGGCGCGGATGACGCAAAATGGCAAATTGACATCTCGATATGCCTATTTACAAGACTACGTTTCAAATTGAATTTGGGATTTATTGATAGATATTTAAGGGTAACTTTAGATAAACGACATTAATTCTAAGGATGTGTTCCTAAATTATACCTATTGTAATTGCTAGAAAACTAGGAATTCACTTAAGACTCATGAGTATAACTGACGATAAAAATCCTATTCAATCGATTTACGGAATTAACATTCTACAATAGTTTCTTTAAATCGCCTTCTCTATCTAAAGGAAACCGCGATTCATCGAAACAAATATCCATCTTGGAATTAACGCTCCTACAGGGGTTTTGGAAGGAGGTAATTTTATTCTTCAAATGGAAAGGATATGTTTAAAACCCTCGTTGCAATGGATGTCTTTGAGCTTAAGAGCTCACGTCCTGTTCTTTTGTTAATTTCGCCAGGTCTTTATCTTTATAGCATGGCTATTGGACAGCTAGACCCAGGGCGTGCGGAATTGGATTGGTCACCTGAGATTTTGAGTCTTTTTTTCTTGGGGGTGGGGTTAACCCCTTTTTTCTTTAAATCTTGGTGTCGAAAGTATTATGGATATATCGTTTTCTCCGTCCTATTGTTGTTCGCCCATTATTTGATAATAACCTCTGCCCTGAACCAATTTCATCTTTCCTATCTTTTGGGTACCTATGTGGTCCTTTTTGGAGGTATTCTTCTGCTGAACCATCGGATCTGGATAATTATTTATACATTTTCCTCCTTTGTTCATTTATTGGTTCAATTACGGTCGGCGGACTTTTCCCCATCCGATGGTGGAGCAATTTTGTTGTCGCTGGCGACCATTTTCATTTTTTCCACTTTTATCCAGAACGGTTTTATTCGGTATAAATATAAACTCCGAAAGCAAAATATAGATTTGGAGTTCGAGATAAAACAGCGTACAAAGGCCTTGGAAAAAAGGGCCCGTGAACTATCCGTCAAAAACAAGGAACTGGAGGAATTTGCCTATGTGGTTTCCCATGATATGAAAAGTCCGTTGCGCAATGTACATTCATTGGGCGCATGGATTTTGGAAGATATAAACGATGGCCGATTGGAACAGGGCAAGGTCAACCTCCAACTTTTAATGGACCAAGTGGCTCAAATGGATATACTTGTAGATGGAATACTTAAATACTCACTAGGAATCGAAAAAAAGACAGTTACAACACTTTTGGATTTAAATGAGGTTTTGGATGGTCTCATTAGGGCCAATTCCTCGGATAAGGTTGTTATTGAAAAAGACAGCTCACTACCCCGCTTAGTGGCAGACCGAAGCCAAATGATACAGGTTTTCCAAAATATGATCCAGAATGCGATTACGTATAATGACAAGCCCATTGCATATATCAATATAGGTGTTATGGACGAAGTAGATCGCTTTACCTTTTATGTACAGGATAACGGAATAGGCATTGCACGCGAGCATTTTGACCGAATTTTTAAACTATTTCAAAAGTTGAACGATGATAAAAGCGGCGAATCCGGTGGAATAGGGCTGGCACTGGTAAAAAAGATAGTATCCAAAAATGGTGGAGATATCTGGTTGGAAAGCAAAGAAGGAAAAGGAACCACTTTTTTCTTTTCCTTTTTTAAGGAGGATGTGCTTTTTAATTTTGGTAGCAAGAAAAACCTTAAGGAATCATTCGCTTGCGCTGAGGTTCCATGAAATTATGGGGTTCTTTCTGGGTGCTATATAAGCTCCTAGGGCCTTTAGTTTCAGGGTCATTTCTTCCATGCTTTCCAAGGTCTTGATAAGCAGCGTTTCAGAAGTACCGGCCTTCAACGTGAAAATGGCCGGTTTGCTATAAAACGAGTATTCCGTCGCATTCTCGAAAATTAGGTCGCTACTGCTCAAATTTTCCAGCACCACTTCCAATACATAGCTGTCCTTTATATATTTTACGGAGTTGACTTTAACACTATTTTGGATCAGAGGCACAAGATAGGCCTCCCTTCCTACCAAAAGATCATTGTAAATCGCTACGGTCCTTCCGGCAAAAAGGGCTTCCTTGATCGAGGGAAGCGTCTTTTCTTTCGCAAAAACCAAGGTGATGGGGCGGTGGTTTCCCTTTTCGGT
The DNA here is from genome assembly GCF_005780245.1 of Maribacter aurantiacus. NCBI lineage: Bacteria > Pseudomonadati > Bacteroidota > Flavobacteriia > Flavobacteriales > Flavobacteriaceae > Maribacter > Maribacter aurantiacus. Next base: position 68,191 of record NZ_VBUK01000002.1, read on the forward strand.
ATAGTCCCAATCGATGAGTCCGTGCACATCACTTGTTCCCATAATGGTAAGATTGTACTCCAAGGCGAGCGCAAGGGATTCCTCTGCGTAGTCCAAACTGTTAATGACTTCTATGCCATGCAGCTGTCCTTTCTCCACAAGGCTTTTTTGGAAATCGCTCATGATGGGCGTACCTTTTGGGCTTTGTGCATACCACGCTGGATGGTTCCAAAAAACATAGGCACCTTGTTTATTGGCCTCCTTAAAGGCATTTTCCGCTTTTTCCTGAAGAATTGGATTGGCGTCCTCGATGAAAACCGCGTTGTTATGTCCCATAGGTGCGCTTCTGGTTATTTCCGAACCGTGCACGATCAATAGGTCATGGTCCTTGGCTTCCTGAAGTGCAATTTCGTACGAACGGTTTCTGTCCGGATGGGGTATATCTTCAGAATGCGGCTGATACTCCAAATGCTCCGTCAAACTTATCACGTCCAAATTATCCCTGAGGGCTTCTTGCACACGGATATTTGGCCATACATTTCCATCCGAAAATACGGTATGCATGTGTAGATCGGTCTTTACGGTTATATAGTTAGGAATATCTGGGAAAGTTAATGGTCTGGAACTGCGATGCGTGTGTTCTTGTCCCGAAACCAAGAATAGGGAAAATAAAAAGAAGAGAACGGAGTAATTATTTTTCATGGTGTTTAAAAATAGAACTTTTTGTATTTTCAGTGGTTACCTAAGCGTATGCCCAAGATTATTAAATAATTAATTTGAAAATAGTTATTGGTTAGGCTCGAACAGATCTGTATTGGGCCAAGCATCCTGTCGTTCTATCATGTTGTTCATAAATGTATGGATAGCGTCCAAAACCGTGGCAAAATTCGATTCCCCACTATTTACAAGAACAACATAAGAAAATGGATGTCCAACATGCAAAGCTGCCAATGTTCCTGGTAATGCCCCGTTATGTGTCCAACTACTCCTTAAAAGGTAACTTACTCCGTTCCCTGCCGGTAATATATTGTTAACATTGAATCTGCCATCTGATTTTACTGCAAGTAGGGCCAAGGATTTTGCATTGGATACCCATCCACCGGCAGCGTCCAATCGTTCTATATTCATGCTGTAAGGAGAAGCCCAAGAAGAATAATATTTGGTTTCATCAGGTAGTTTACCTTCAAGAGTGCTTTTCCCCATGTAAACCTCATGGATTAAATTGGGTTCCAAAATGTTCTCTTTTACATAATCTTTATAGCGTTGGCCGCTTTTGGCTTCAATAATTTTTCCCAATAAGGCGTACCCAAAATTGGAGTATTGAAAACGGAGACCGGGTTCAAAGGTCAACGAGCGCTCATCCAAGACCCTATCTGCTAGAACATTAAAATTTAAATCGACTTGCTCGAACATGATATCGGTTGGTTCGTTAGCAAAACCAGCGGTATGTTCCACTAAGTGGTCAACGGTAATCTGCAACTCGTTATTTTCTATGGGAAGGTTGCCGTAAGTATTTCCTAAGATTGAATTGGCCCCGAAAACACGCTCATCCAAACTGAGTTTTCCATCAAGCATCAATTTTGAGATTGCTAAAAGGGTAATGGGTTTTGATATACTTGCAATCCTGAACAAAGTGGAGTTGGAAACAGGTAAATTTTTCTCGACATCTGAAATCCCAAAAGCTTTGAGGTATACCAATTTTTCATTTCGGATAATAGCCATTTGGGCACCACGAAAATTGTTTTGGGCCATGAATCTCTCAAAATCGGAAGTTATTTCATTTAGGGAAACCTGAACAGTAGGTTGTTGCCCTTGCTCCTCAATAAATTCTGTAGGAGGGGAAGCCTCTTTGATTTCGTTAGTTTCTGGAGTCGAAATGGGCGCATCCGTGCTTTCTTTTTCACAAGAAAACATTAAAAAAGAGAGAAAGCTGAAAAGAAGTATTTTTTTCATAATACCCAGTTTCAATATTATTTAAAGATACTAATAATCTCAATTTTAAGCCAATTGAAAGTACCTACAGATTAATTGGTGATTATGATAAATCATAGGTTTAGATAACCTTGGACCCTCAAGAACAATTTTGGAAAATCTTTGGTATACAAAAATTAAAGTATCTACCAAGAGTAAGATTCATTGGTTTTTGGAATAACATTTAGTATTGAACTCGATTTTAATTATGCCTTTCGATTTTTGAGGATTTCAATTTTATTTTCAGAAAATAAAAATATCGATATGTCTGAAAATATCTGGTTAACTTGTAACGGATATGAACCCGGCTGAATACTATATTTTAAACCAACCTGAGCCCTACAGAAGCATTTTGCTCCACATAAAGGCTGTGGTTGAACATTCTATTCCGGCAGCCTCCATGAAATATAAATGGCGTATTCCTTGTTTTTATATTGGAAAGACTCCTTTATGTTATCTGAACGTGTCCCTAAAAAAAGGGTTTGTGGATGTTGGTTTTTGGAACTCGGCCCACCTAAAAAAACATCTGGACAAAATGGTTTCGGAAAAAAGAAAAGTGGTTAAATCCCTTCGTTATAATACTTTGGAAGAAATTGACGAAACCATTCTCAAAGAGGTGCTCTTGGAGGCCGAATCCCTAAAAAGCAAAGGTTTTTATAAAAGGGAGGACTTAACCTAGAACGTATTCACTACCTCCCGTAAGGCTACCAAATCTGTCAGCAATTTTCCCATCAAACTTAAATCCAGCATATTGGCTCCGTCACTTTTGGCATTGGCAGGGTCAAAGTGGGTCTCGATAAAGAGTCCATCGACTCCTGCAGCAATTCCCGCTCTGGCCATGGTCCCTATCAAAGCCGGTCTGCCGCCGGTAACCCCAGAGGATTGGTTGGGCTGTTGTAGGGAGTGGGTAACGTCCAATACCACAGGGGCAAACTGTTTCATGGTGGGAACGCCCCTAAAATCCACAATCATGTCCTGATACCCGAACATAGTACCACGATCGGTTATGATAGCTTGTTGGTTTCCGGTTTCAGTGACTTTGTTTACGGCATGTTTCATGCTTTCCGGACTCATAAACTGTCCTTTTTTGATATTTACCGTTTTGCCGGTTTCCGCTGCGGCCACCACCAAATCGGTTTGGCGGGCCAAGAAGGCAGGAATCTGTAGAACTTCCACGTATTCTGCCGCCATTGCGGCATCCTGTTCCGTGTGAATGTCCGTAATTGTGGGAATCTTAAAGGTTTCGGACACTTTTCTTAGAATTTTTAGGGCCTTTTCATCCCCAATACCCGTAAACGAATCCAGCCGACTCCTATTGGCTTTTTTAAAACTGCCCTTGAAAACATAGGGGATTTTCAGCTTTTCTGAAAGAGAAACAATATGATCGGCTATTCGTAAAGCCATATCTTCACCTTCAATGGCGCAGGGCCCTGATAGCAGAAAGAAATTGTTGGAATCGGTGTATTTTATTTGGGAAATCTTGGACAAATCCATCTTATAAATTTTTCATAAAGATAGTACTATTCCCTGGTATTGTTTTTAGATTTAAATGCAACAACCATCAATCGAAATGTACAAAATTCTCTTTTTTCTACTCGTTTTAGTAGGGTTAACAGTGCAATCCCAAAGTTATGGGGTCACTGAAAAAGGGTTTGGAATTGTAAACCTGGAACGACATCAATTTAGGTTTGATTTGCTATCTCCTGGAATTTCCTATGAATTGGGGCTTTTTAAAAACGTGAGTGCATCGGGTGGCCTGGGATTGGGATATGCCACGTACGAAGAAGGGTATGCGGTTGGAGTAACCTTACATACAAGGGTTCGATATTACCATAATTTTAATAGACGCATCCGAAACAACAAAAATGTTTCTGGTAACTCCGGGGATTATTTTGCCGCTGCGCGAAGCATTTTCTTCTCCCAAGGTAGACTGGCGAGCAATATTGAAGGTCCGGACGATTTTAATTTGGGAGTATTTGGGGCGGTTTATGGCATTCAACGTACGTATCCCAAGGGTTTTAATTTCAATTTGGAGTTGGGAGCGGGTTATTACAGGGGCGATGGGGTTCCCAATGGTTACGGGCCTTTGGTGAACTTTACTTTTGGTTGGGTCGCTACCAAGCGGAAATCCAGAAAACCGACATTTGATTAAAGCATTATTTTTTTAATAGCATCCATATAGCCTCTACTTACCCTTACCACTTCATTGTTTTCCATGGTGATGTCGTAAGATTTACCATACTTGTGAAGCTCTTTCACTTTGTTCAGGTTGATTAAGGATGATCGGTGTACCCTCAGAAAGGATTTTGGATTCAATTTTTCCTCCAAAGCGGAAATACCGTAATTACTTACTAAAACATCCGAAGCGGTATGTAATTTGGAATAATCGCCATACGCTTCGATCCAGATAATATCGGCAACGGCAATGGTAATAAGTTTATCCTTTTTTTCTACCAATACCCGTTCTGGATAATCGGTTTTATCCATCAATAATGATTGAGTAAGCGAACCGACTTTTTCTGTCGTTTGATTCAATTTTTCAATAGCTTTTGTAAACCGTTCCTTGGTATAGGGTTTGAGCAGATAGTCGATTGCATGTACTTCAAAGGCCTGAAGGGCATACTTATCGTACGCCGTAGAAAAAATAATGTTGGGTATTTCCTCTAAGCGTGTTAAAACCTCAAAACCGGTAAATCCCGGCATCTGAACATCTAAGAAGACCAGATCCGGTTTAAACTCGTTAATTTCCTTCACTGCATCCACCCCGTTATTGACCTCGGAAATGAGAATCAAGTCAGGAAAACCTTCTAAATATTCCTTGATCAATTGGCGTCCCGCTTTTTCGTCATCGGCAATCAGCACCTTTTTCATCTTCTTGTCATTAGTTGTTCTTTGTCGGACAGCTGTAATTTGTCATTAACTATTCGTGAACATTCCATCTTTTTTAGTTTCCGCGTTTTATATGGAAAACAATATTTTCAGTCCTTGTGGTTTATTATCCAGCAATTCCATCTGGGAATTGTACATTTTTTGGAGCCGTAATCGGGTATTGTTGAGGCCGATACCTTTTTCGAATGCTGCTGTCTTTTCTCGTATTCCAATACCCGTATCGGAAATCTCGAATTTTAATTTACCTTCTGTTTTTTTAATGTTGATGGATATGGTTCCTCCATTGATCAAACTGGCCAGTCCGTGTTTGACCGAATTTTCCACTAAGGGCTGCAATAGCATGGGCGGCACCATTTCATCCAACAGGTTTTCGGGTACGTTGATATCAATTTGCAATCGTTCATCAAACCGGGCCTTTTCCAGGTCTAAATATTTTTTTACAAATTCCAGCTCTTCCCGCAAGGGAACCAGCTCGGTTTGGGAGGCCTGCAATTGGTACCGGAAAAGATCGCTCAATTGTGCGATCATCTGTCTTGTTTTTTCATTTTCAGGGGGGAGCGAGGCATTTATCGTATTGAACACATTATAAAGAAAGTGCGGATTTAATTGCGCTTTTATCGCGGCAAGTTCACTTTTCAACGCGGCCTGCCGTAACTCCCCTTCCAATTTGATCTTTCGTTCGTTCTCCCTGAAATACCGGTAGGCAAAGAAACATCCGAATTGTATAAAAAGAAACAAGAGCGGAATGTACCAGTCCCAAATGGCTCCAGAACCTTCCAGATGATTCATTCCCATAGCCTCAACAATCATGTACCTTATTTCCCTTACGAAGTAGGTCACGATGGGCAATAAAAGTAAAACGGTTAAAATCTGCCATTTTCTGGATTTATTTCGGAAAAGATAATACCCAAAAAACCAGATTAAAACCGACGCCAATAATAGGAAGGCATATTGTTGTCCGGAGGCAAACCAAAATCCCCTCAAGTTTGTCCATCCCCAAATTCCTTCTTCTTCATACCACATCCCGTTATACCATAGTACGATACGGTATAGCCAAGCAAAAAAGAAATAGAAAAGAAAAATGGCCAATATTTCCTTTACTGTGGTATTAAAGAATGTAGTCTTGTTTTTATCGCTCATTTTTAAAAGTTTAATTCACTGGATATCGAAAACGTACCAAAACTCTCCATCGTATGGGTCAAAACTTGCTTTCAGAAGACCATCCGGTGTTTGTACAAGATACTGATTTGTAACCTCAATTTCTTCACTATTAAGCCAAGCCCTAACCACCCCATCCTCATATTTGAATACCAATCCGTTGTTGAATACGGCCAGAAGATTATAACTTTTTGGATTTACTTTCGAAAGCTTAATTTCTTTTCGCTCCAAACCCGGCTTATCTTCATGTTTATCGTACCAAACAATTTGAGAACCGTTTTTAAAATTTTGGGTCCAGTTGCGGCGCTCCGTGGGCAATATGAAAATTTCCAGTTTTCCGCCTTCACTTTTAATGATTTCTGGGGATGATTTCCAAAATGTTTTTATGGATAGGGTATAATCGCCTTCCAGGGTCACGGCTTCGTCCTTTCCTAGTATTTGTTGGCTGCCGCTTTCATTTATCAACGTAAATTCAGCACTCTCGGGATAATTGTACGTGGTGTTCTCATTTTTGACTACGACCGCAAAATAATCTTGGGCAGTTACATATTTGCCAATAAGTAAGGCTAAAATATACAATAAGACTTTCAGCATGAGTTCCAATTTAGGATTCGACCATAAATGTAAACCGGTACTGACACTATTTAAAATACTTTCAGACGAGCTGTCCTATACGCGGATGAATTGCCCAGGGTCCATTTAACGCTACACGGGTCTATTCATCAGTTTTTCCTTGAACTGAGGGAATCAAAGCCTGAATTTTGGATCAAATCAAAAAACGAACGATCATGAGACTTTTTTTCACACTTATGCTATGGACAACCTTTGGATTTGGATATGCACAATCCATAACAGGGAAAGTACTTTCACAGGAACAAGAAGCTATTCCCTATGCCACGGTTACGTTAAATCAACTACAAGATTCTAGTCTGGTAAAGGCTGTTATTACCAATGAACAGGGTTTTTTCGAAATCAAGGATGCATTCAGTGGAACGTACATTCTCAACATTTCCAATATCGGGTTTGTTGGTTATAGTAAGACAATCTTGGTTAATGATACTTCGTTGGACTTAGGCGTCATTATTTTGGAGGCAGCTACGGAAAATTTGGACGAGGTTACGGTCGTTGCCGAAAAACCGATGGTTCAGGTATTGGCCGATAAAACGGTATTCAACGTGGAAAAAACCATAAATGCTACAGGTACCAGTGCGTTTGAACTACTGCGTAAGGCACCTGGGGTTGTAATAGACAATAACGGTGGTCTTATTGTGGAAGGTAAAGCGGGCGTTCAAATTTTTATAGATAACCGGCCATCGGTCCTACAAGGCCAAGACCTGACCAATTATTTGGAAAGCCTGCAATCTACCGATATCGAGGCCATAGAAATCATTACCCAACCCTCGTCCAAATACGATGCTGCCGGTAACGCGGGTATCATCAATATCAAACTCAAGAAGGACAAAAGCCTGGGAACCAATGGTTCCGTAACTTCAGGAATTACTATTGGGGATTTTGCCCGCTACAATTCCAGTATCAATTTTAATTCGAGAGGAAAAAGGGGAAACCTTTATGGGACCTACAGTAACAGGTATGGAAAGAGTAGTAATTTTTTAAACCTTTTACGTACACAGTCCGGTACACAATTCAACGCGCGTACCAATAGTATTTACGACCAAAATAGCAATAACGTGAAACTGGGATATGATTTCTACGCCAACCAAAAAAGTACTATCGGAGCCATTTTTAACGGGAATTTCAACAACGGGTTTGGCAATAATAACTCCAGAACGCCCATTCGACCGGTCGCGAATACGGCAAATGATAGTGTGTTGGTTTCCAATAACCGAACCACAAATACAACCTATAATATCAATGCTAATTTAAATTATAAATATGCGGATACCCTTGGGCATACCCTGAATATGGATTTTGATTATGGGCGGTATTCGAGTGACCGGACAGCCTTGCAACCCAACGTTTATTTTAATGGGGATGAGACCCAGGTTATTCGGGAAAATGCTACAAGCCAGAATACCCCCACCGATATTGCAATTATCACGTACAAGGCAGATTATGAACAGGATTTGTTCAAGGGGAAACTAGGTCTGGGCTTTAAGTTTTCGTACGTAAATACGGCTAATACTTTTGATTTTTTCAATCAGATCAATGGCGAATTTGTTTTGAACACCATGCAAAGCAACCAGTTTGATTACACTGAAAAAATAAATGCCGCCTACATCAATTATAATTATAAATGGGAGAAGTGGAACCTGCAAATGGGGCTTCGGGCGGAGAATACAGTTTCAGATGGCAATCTGGTCAGCAATCAACAAAATGGGGATAGCCGGGTGGAACGCAACTATACCAATTTCTTTCCTTCTGGGGGATTGACCTTTCAACTGAACCAAAAAAATCAACTGGCACTTATCTACAGCAAGCGCATACAACGGCCTAACTATCAATCCCTAAATCCGTTCGAATATGTAATAGACGAGCTTTCCTTTAGCAAAGGAAATCCTTTTTTACAACCTCAGTATACGGACAATATTAAGTTTTCACATACCTATAACTATCGTCTAACGACCTCTTTGAGCTATAGTTACGTTTCGGACTTTTTTGCCCAAGTGACCGTGGCGGAAGGCGAGAGCCGTAACTTTCTTACCACTAGGAATGTGGCGGACCAGGAAATCGTTAATTTGGGAATCTCTTACCCAAAACAAGTGAAGGAATGGTGGAACATTTATTTTAGCCTCAATGCCTACGTGAGCAATTACAAGGCCAATAGTCCGGAGTTTTTGCCGGTGAAACAGGAAACCTTGAGTATATACGCCCAAAATACGTTTAACTTACCCGGGAAGTACACGTTGGAGGTTTCCGGCTGGTACAGTTCGCCCAGTGTTTGGGGAGGCACATACCGGACCAGTGCCTTAGGTTCTTTGAATTTGGCTTTCCAAAAGAGATATTTTAAAGAAAAACTTACGGCAAGGTTGGCCTTTAATGATATTCTCTATACGGTTCCCTGGCGGGGAACCACACAATTTGGAGACTTATTTATTGACGGTAGCGGGGGTAGCGACAGTAGGCAAGTAGCTTTTAGTCTAACCTATGACTTTGGCCGGGACGAAATCAAAAAAGCCCGAAATAGAAAGACTGGATTAGAGGATGAAAACGATAGGATTGGAAACTAACAATATTTTTGTTGAAATCCTTCAAAATCAATAAGATAAAAATAACATTTGTTTGGTCGGAGGTACGAAAATTAAGACTATCTTTGCGCGCTTAAAATAAGGCCTTATGTCCAAGACAAAAAATATTGCGATCATCGCACACGTAGACCACGGTAAAACCACTTTGGTTGACAAAATCATGTACCACTGTAGTTTGTTCCGTGAGAACGAAAATGCAGGGGATTTGATTCTTGATAACAACGATTTGGAAAGGGAGCGTGGTATAACCATTGTATCCAAGAATGTATCCGTTGTCTATAAGGACACAAAGATAAATATCATAGATACCCCGGGACACGCGGATTTTGGTGGGGAAGTGGAGCGGGTATTGAACATGGCCGATGGTGTTTTGCTATTGGTAGATGCCTTTGAGGGACCCATGCCTCAGACCCGATTCGTACTTCAAAAAGCCATTGATCTTGGTTTGAAACCTTGTGTGGTCATCAATAAGGTAGATAAGGAAAACTGTACCCCTGAGGAGGTACACGAAAAGGTATTTGACCTAATGTTCGAGTTGGGCGCGGAGGAATGGCAGTTGGATTTTCCAACAGTTTACGGTTCTGCCAAGCAGAATTGGATGAGCGATGATTGGAAGAACCAGACCAGTACTATTGAACCCTTGTTGGATATGGTCATCGAACAGGTACCTTCTTTTGAACCCAAGGAAGGCAACACACAGATGTTGATAACATCACTGGATTTCTCTTCTTTTACAGGTCGTATCGCCATTGGAAGATTGCAACGAGGTACATTGAAGGAGGGTCAGCTTATTTCTCTTGTGAAAAGAAACGGGACCATCGTCAAATCCAAAATCAAGGAATTGTTCACTTTTGAAGGCTTGGGCCGTAAAAAAGTACAATCGGTTGAAGCAGGAGATATATGTGCCCTAGTTGGTGTAGAAGGCTTTGAAATAGGGGATACCGTGGCCGATTTTGAAAATCCGGAAGGTTTGAAGACCATTGCCATTGACGAGCCGACCATGAGTATGTTGTTCACTATTAACGACAGTCCGTTTTTTGGAAAGGACGGTAAGTTCGTTACTTCCCGCCACATCAAGGAACGTTTGGAGCGAGAATTGGAAAAAAACCTGGCACTTCGTGTAAACGAGACCGATAGTGCCGACAAGTTTTTGGTCTTTGGCCGTGGGGTACTTCATTTATCCGTACTGATAGAGACCATGAGAAGGGAAGGTTATGAACTTCAAATTGGCCAACCACAAGTAATCATTAAGGAAATAAACGGCGTGAAATGTGAGCCCATCGAGCATCTGACCATCGATTTGCCCGAGGATGTTTCGGGGAAGGCCGTTGAAATGGTTTCCATCAGAAAAGGGGAGATGACCAGTATGGAGGCAAAGGGCGACAGAATGGTCTGTGAGTTCCAAATTCCTTCTAGGGGCATCATCGGACTTAGAAATCAATTGCTAACGGCAACCGCCGGTGAGGCCATTATGGCACATAGATTTTTGGAGTACCAACCCATGAAAGGCGACATACCACAGCGCCAGAACGGTTCCTTGGTTTCCATGGAAACCGGCAAGGCTATTCCATATTCTATTGACAAATTACAGGAGCGTGGTAAATTCTTTGTGGATCCCGGAGAGGATATTTACGAAGGACAGGTAATTGGCGAGAATTCCCGAGGGGACGATATGACCGTGAATATTACCAAGACAAAAAAACTTTCCAATGTACGTTCCTCCGGTGCAGATGATAAGGCACGGATAGTACCTGCCATCAAATTTTCCTTGGAAGAAGCCTTGGAATATATACAAAAGGACGAATATGTTGAGGTTACCCCTAAGCATCTTAGGTTGCGAAAAATATACTTGACGGAAAACGACCGAAAACGGAATAAAATAGCTTAAAACAAAGCCCTGATTTTTCAGGGCTTTTTTTGTTTCTTTATTTTGTGTTCAAATACCTAGTTAATTCTGCACGACTCCGTTTGTAGCTAAAAAATGCTTTTACCAAACTGTTAAATTTTTAATATCTTTTTTCTTATTTTCAAATAGAATTTGTTTAAAAAATAACGTTTTCGTAATAATTATATCAAGCCTAATTTTCTTTAATGCTACCGCATTTTTTTTTCTAATTTGAAGTCCCAAAACAACTTAGGCTAACTAACAAAACTCATAGGGACTAACATGCAATTAAAAGGAAAACGGGTACTCATAACAGGGGGTACAAGGGGCATCGGTAGATGTATTGTGCAAGAAATGATTGATGGCGGCGTAACGCACCTGGCCATCATTGCCAGGGACAAGAAAAGCCTAAAAGAATTGTCCGAGACATATCCTGAGGTCAAATTTATGAGGATTTCCGGCGATGTCGCAAATATTGATGTCCTTAGGGAGGCAGCGGCCCGTATCGAGGATAAATGGGGGTATCTGGATATCTTGATAAATAATGCAGGCATCGTTTCGGCGGGGCCTTTGGAAGAATTGCCCGATGAGGAAATCTACGATCAGGTGGCAGTCAACCAAACCGCCATATTATTATTGACAAAATACTGCGTGCCTTTATTGAAATCGTCTGAGGAAGGGGCCATTCTCAATATTTCATCTGGATTGGGCCTCATAGGGATGCCGTTTTATGCAGTGTATGGCAGTACCAAGGCAGCAGTTAAACAGTTTTCAGATTCCATACGAAGGGAATTGGCTCCGTATAATGTTTCCGTTACGTGCTCCTTTCCTACGGCCACGGCTACGGATATGATGCAGAAGTTTGATGGAATGGAAATGGATTCCCCGGAGTTTGTGGCCAAAAGATCCATCGAAGGCCTGCTGAACAAAGAATTACATGTGATTTTTGGCGGGGAACAGCGAATAAAGGATAGCGAGGTCAACTTTATGGAGCCCAAAAAATTCGATGCCAAAGTTGCCGAAAGTTACGAAGATTTTAAAGCGTCCAGTGAAGGCCATAAGGCTTTGTAGTATGGAGTATGGAAAGCAATTAAAAAATTAAACCTTGGGAGCCTTGTGGAGACTCGCCACGGCCGCACCTATAATTCCGGCATGGTTTTGCAGTTCTGCAGGTATAACGGGGGTTTCAATTTTAATTTTTTTCTTGAACTGTTTAAAGTCCTTTGAAGCGCCCCCTCCTAGAATGATAAGGTCGGGCGAAATAATCAGTTCCACATACTCCAAAAAAGTATTGAATCTTTTTCCCCATTTTTTATAGGAAAGCTCCTCACGCTCCATGGCGCTCCCCGCGGCCCATAGTTCTATTTTCTCGTATTTTTTATAAGGTATTTGGCCAAGCTCAAAATTGGGAATCAGTTCCCCGTTATAAAAGGCCCCGCTCCCCAGTCCCGTACCAATAGTGATCATAACGACCAGTCCTTCCTTACCTCTTCCTACACCATAGTTCATCGTGGCATATCCAGCGGCATCGGCATCATTTATTACGGTAAAATCCAAGCCTGTCTTTTTCTCCAATAGCTCTTCTACATTGACGCCTAACCAGCTTGGATCTAAATTTCCAGGCGATTTACAGACTCCCTTTTTGATAATGGTAGGAAACCCGCAGCCAACTTTACCGGAGTAGTCGAAATGTTGTACGATTTCTGCAATAACGTCAGACATGGCTTCTGGCGTTCGTGGTTTTGGTGTGGGAATACGGAACCTTTCCGTCAGCATTTCACCACTTTCAGAATCCACCAATGCGCCTTTGATTCCAGAGCCGCCTACATCAATACCAAGTAAAGTCATTACGAAAATTTATAAGAGACCACAAAGAAACAAAAAAGATTCCTTTCCCTGAATTTTCCGCCCTACTACCTTGTTTTTAGGGAAATTGTAAAACAAAAAAAGGACCGAAGTCCTTTTTCCAAGAGTTTCGGGAATATGGGTTATTCAATTAATTTCAGGGCGATAATGGTGTTGTATTCCATTTCATCGTCCTCCCCCATTTCCAGGGTGAAGGTGATATTGAACAATTTTCCGATTAGCGCTTCGTCCATAAGGTCAAAAGCTTCAGATGCCTCTTCGGTAATGTCATGAAATTCATAGATTTCTCCCTCATCGCCCATAAAAAAATAAACGCCGTCCTCATGTCTGTCATAAGTACCGTTTACCTTTACGGTGTCCTGAGGAATACTTCCGTAAAATGTGGTCGCGAACATAGCGAACGCGATAAAAAGTGTTTTCATTTTGTATGTTTTTTCTGTTTTTTAATTCTTGTCTTGATTCTATTCCTGCGATGGACAGGATTGGAAACCGACACAAATGAACTCAATTTTTTTGAATGTTCATTATTTTTTCAGTTTTTTCAAATCAAGTTTTTTAAAAATGTAATGTACTGTAAAACAATTAGTTATTATTTAGTTTGTTTTACTTTAGAAAGTATTGGTATTAGAATTTATCATTATCCTTTAATTACTGGGCGTTAGAGCTGGAAATAGAGGGTCGGTTCAAAATGCTTTCTTTTTCGGATTCTTTCTTTTATATACGTTGCTTAGACATTTTTTTATTAAAAGCCGATTAATACAACATCCATAAAGCAAGGCCGATATCTTTTGACCTCAAATTAACTTGTGGTTTTGGTAAATTATAATGGATTGTAAGATCAACAAAATAAAAGTCGGCCTACAATAATAGCAATACTTCAATAGTTGTATGCACGTTTAATAGTTGAACAAATAAATTTTATTTTTAACACTTTTATGGGCATCGCCTCTGGGTGTAATACCTAGTGGGCTGCCAACAATTGTTCAGGTGGTTTTGCTACTAAGTTGAAAGTATAATTTTTCCGAACATCTAATGAGCTGGCCCATAGGTTGTTCGATCTCTAACTGAAAGGGCAGGAAACATTTAAAAATAGGAGGTTTGCCAATGTTGTTCCGTTTGATAATAAAGAATTCAGATTTATGACCAAAAAAAATGCCGAGCAGCAACGTCTTGCCGTTGGGGACAATTACAAGAATTGGAAACGTTGGGGACCTTATCTGGCGGATCGCCAGTGGGGTACGGTTCGTGAGGATTACAGCGTAAACGGACAGGCATGGAATTTCGTAGATCATGACAAAGCCCGTAGCAATGCCTACAGATGGGGCGAGGAAGGCATCGGCGGATTCTGCGATTCCAGGGAAATCCTCTGTTTGGCACCGGCGTTTTGGAACGGAAAGGATGCGATACTCAAGGAACGACTCTTCGGTCTCACCAATGGTGAAGGAAATCATGGAGAGGATGTAAAGGAGCTGTACTTTCATCAAGTGTCAACCCCAACACATTCCTATAATAAATTCTTGTACAAATATCCTCAAAAAAAGTTCCCATATTCCGATTTGGTAAAGAAAAATAGGGCCAGAAGCAGGGAAGAAGCGGAGTATGAGATTCTGGATACCAAGGCCTTTAGGAACAATACCTACTTTGATTGCTTTATTGAATATGCCAAGGCAGATGTGGGCGATATCCTAATGAAGGTTACCGTAGTGAACAGGGCATCCAAAAAGGCATCCATCCATGTTTTGCCACATTTGTGGTTCCGTAATTTTTGGAAGCACAACAAGCGGTTTGAAAGACCTAGCATGAAGGCTATTTCGGAAGATTGCGTCATGTCCAGAAGCGTCAGGAACGGTCGTTATTATCTGTACCATGAAAAGGGAAAACAGCTTTTTTGCGATAATGAGACCAACAACAAGCGCATTTATAACGTGGACAACGAGGTTCCCTATGTAAAGGATGGCATTAACAACCACGTTGTAAACGGCATGGATACCGTAAATCCGGATAAAACAGGTTCCAAGTTTGCTGTTTGGCATAAATTGACCTTACGGGCCGGTGAGGAAAAAACGGTTAGGATTCGATTGAGCAAAGGAAAATTGGACGACCCATGGTCTGGATTCGATGCTATTTTCCAAAACCGGATGCAGGAATGCGATGAATTTTACAACGATATTCTTGCCGATAGGAATTTGCCCAAGGAACATCGGGAAATCGTGGAGAAGGCATTTTCTGGCTTGTTATGGACCAAGCAGTTCTATTATTACGATGTTTATAAATGGCTTTTTGGTGGTCCTGGCGAACCAAAACCTTACAGGGAAAGCCCCCGAAATTTCAGTTGGCAGCATTTGACCAACAGACATGTCATTTCCATGCCCGATAAATGGGAGTACCCGTGGTACGCTGTATGGGACTTGGCCTTTCACATGGCCTCTTTCGTTGAGATTGACCCATATTTTGCCAAGGAACAGCTTATATTGATGTTACGCGAAAGTTACATGCACCCAAATGGGCAGATACCCGCTTATGAATGGAATTTTAGCGATGTGAATCCGCCCGTACATTCTTGGGCCGTTTGGAACGTCTACGAAAAGGACAAACAAAAGACCGGCACTGGCGATATCCATTTTTTGGAAAAGGCCTTTCAGAAGTTGTTAATCAATTTCACTTGGTGGGTCAATCAAAAGGATAAAAGCGGAACGGACCTTTTTGAGGGCGGTTTTTTGGGCCTGGACAACATTGGTGTCTTTGACCGCAACCATATGCCACCGGGAATTACCAGAATGCAGCAAGCCGATGCGACCAGCTGGATGGCCATGTTCACCCTGAACATGCTGAGAATGAGTTTGGAGCTCTCCAAAAGCAACAAATCCTATGAAGACCTGGTCGCTAAGTTCTTTAGGCATTTTTTGAATATTGCTTGGGCCATGCACCACATCGGTAAAAAGGATATTTCCCTTTGGGACGATGAGGATAACTTCTACTATGACGTAGTGGAGATGGATAGCGGTATGACCAATCGATTGAAAGTGAGGTCACTGGTGGGTATAATTCCATTGTTCGCAGTTGAGATCATCCACAAGGACCTTTTTGAGGAACTTAAGGAATTTAGGCGAAGGGCCGCGGATATCGTTAGGACTAGGCCAGATTTGGCATCCCTTATCTCCAATATTGAGGAAACAAATGCCGATGGCAATTACCTGTTCTCCATCATGCGCGGATTTCGTCTGGAGCGTTTGTTGAGGCGTATGTTGGATGAGGATGAATTTTTATCGGATTATGGCATTAGGTCCCTTTCAAAATACCATGAGGAACATCCGTTCGTATTCAAACATCACGGTCATCATCAAATTCAGTATGAATCCGGGGAAAGCCGCTCCAACATGTTTGGCGGTAATTCCAACTGGCGCGGACCAATATGGTTGCCGCTGAATTATATGATCATACAATCCTTACGGAAATACTATCTATTTTACGGAGACACCTATCAGTATGAATTTCCATTCGGTTCCGGTAGGAAAGTCAATCTGAAGCAGATTGCCAATGAACTGAGCAAAAGGCTATTGAAGCTCTTTGAACGCAATGAGGACGGAAAGTTCCAATATCATTCAGACGATGAAAACAAGTTCTTTACCAATGACCCTCATTTTAGGGACCATCATTTGTTCTATGAGTTTTTTGATGGCGACCATGGAAAAGGTTTGGGAGCGTCACACCAAACAGGTTGGACGGCATTGATCGCCAATTTGATTTTGGAGATGGATTAGGTTCCTTGGTTTTTTAAACTGGTACTGGTTTAGAGGTAGATGGATATTTTTAAAAAATCATCTTTTTGGGGCAATTCGATCTTCGAATTTGGATTATATTCATTCCAATTATTTAGATAAGAGATGGATCTGAAGGATGGCGTAAAAACCTCGGAAAATAAAGTTTCATCAGAGGCTCGTAAATTGAGTGCCTTTGTTCGTGACCGTTCCAAATCGCTCGTAGATCGATTGGAGTGTTATGAGGATATAATCAGTCTGGAGATAGGGGATACGGGGCTCAGCAGGGCAAAAACCTTGGAGAGGGAGTTTGACCTTAGGCAACTTTACATCAAATATGAGGGCGATAATCCAACGGGAACCCAAAAGGATCGGATAGCCTTTGCGCAGTTGTACGATGCCCTCAGAAGGGAATACGATACCGTCTCCTTGGCCACCTGTGGCAATTACGGCGTTGCCGTGGCCCTTGCGGCGAATTTGGCCGGGGTACGCTGTAAAATATACATTCCGGAAACCTATCATACCGATCGCATCACGGAGATGGAGCAGCTAAATGCGGAAATCATCAGATTGCCGGGAAGTTATGAGGACGTGGTTATGGAAAGTTCCAAACTTGCCGAAAAGAACGACTGGTACGATGCCAATCCTGGAGGTTCTAATACGCCTTTGCAAATTACCGCGTATTCACAATTGGCCTTGGAAATTTTTGAAGATTTGGGTGACGCTCCCAAATATTGCGCGGTTCCCGTATCGAATGGAACGCTCATTGCAGGTATTTTCAGGGGCTTTGTAACGTTATATAAACGAGGGAAGACTTCTAGGATTCCCAAAATGATAGCGGCTTCCTCTGCCAATAAAAACCCCATAGTGTATTCATTTTTACAAGGAATGGATCATTGTAAAGATTTAAAACCGGATATGATAAAGGAAACCAAACTCAACGAACCTTTGATAAATTGGCATAGCTTTGACGGTGAAGAGGCACTTTATGCCATAAAGGAGTCCAACGGAGAGGCTTTTAACATAAGTGATAAGAAATTGCGTGATATGACTACCCTTTTGAACAAAAAGGAGGGGTACAAGGTTCTACCTGCCGCGACCGCCGGATTGATAGCCCTATTGGAACTTAATGAAAGAATGAATTTTGATGCGGACCGTTTTGTGGCCGTACTCACTGCAAAAAACTGATTTTGATATGAAGAGAATAATAGATGGAAAGGCCTTGGTTTATTGCCAGGGCGCCTTTAATACGCCAAATGGAAAAACGGCACACGGATTGGTGAGGTTTACGGAACGCTATGAGATTTTAGGGGTGCTGGATTCTAATTATGCCGGGCAGGATGCTGGACACGTGTTGGATGGCAGACCTAACGGAATACCCATTTTTAGGGATTTGCAGGAAGCCATTGCAAATCTGGATGTTACTCCGGAATATTTGGTGGTTGGATTGGCCCCGGATGGTGGCCGATTACCAGTAGAGGCGAAAGGAAGTATAAAATTGGCCCTGGAGCAAGGGATGAACGTCGATAGTGGTCTGCACGATTTTTTAACAAATGATGCCGAGTTGGTTGCGCTTGCCAAAGAAAAGAATGTAACCATTCGGGATATACGAAAGACCCCGGACAGGGATAAACTGCATTTTTTTACGGGCGATATCGAAAAGGTGGATTGTCTTAAATTGGCCATTTTAGGAACGGATTCCGCTTTGGGAAAACGGACCACCGCTTGGATATTGGTACATGCGCTCCGCGAAGCGGGAAAAAAGGCCGAAATGATCGGAACGGGCCAGACCGCTTGGATGCAGGGAGCCAAATACAGTATGGTCATGGATAGTTGTATCAATGATTTTGTTTCCGGGGAAATAGAATATGCGGTGGTCAGTGCCTGGAAAAATGAACATCCGGATGTTATTGTCATTGAAGGACAAGGGAGTTTAATGAATCCCGCGTACCCCGGTGGTTTTGAAATTTTGGCAGCCGGCCGGCCGGATTATGTCATTCTGCAACATGCTCCCAAAAGACTGGAGTACGACGGATTTCCAGGATACCGTCTTCATTCCTTGGAAGAGCAGATCAACGCAATACAGGTAATTTCAGGAAGGGAGGTCATTGCCATTACGGTAAACCATGAAGGAATGGAAAAGAATGAAATACCAGAGGTCTGTAAACGTATCACATTGGAGACAAAGTTACCGGCGTTCGATGTATTGGAGTACGGCGCGAAGGAATTGGTAGACTTGGTAAGGGGTAAATTATAATGAAGATTACCAAGGTTAGCTATGAGCGATTGGACCTGGAACTTGCAGTTTCCTATACCATTGCCTACCAAAGGATTGATGCGACCACCAATTTCATATTGAAACTAGAAACCGATGGCAATTGGGTAGGTTATGGATGTTCCGTACCAGATATGGAGGTAACCCATGAAACTCCTGAGGACGTTCAAAATGCCTTGGACTCTATCATCATACCGTACCTAAAAAACAAAGATCCGTTTACCTTCGCCCTAATACTTTCCGAATTACGAACACTTTTAGGTAAAAAATCGAGTTGCTTGGCCATGGTAGATCTTGCACTATATGACTTAGTGTCCAAAAAGGCTCAGGTTCCATTGTTCAAGTTTTTGGGAGGCTATAGGTCGAGCATACCCACCAGTATAACCATTGGAATCCTGAATATGGGGGAGACCGTTCGACAGGCCTACGAATATACGGCTATGGGCTTCTCGATCCTAAAAATTAAGGGCGGCTTAAATCTCGAGGAGGATATCGCCAAGATGATCCGCTTACATGAGGCATTCCCCCATGTTAAGTTTCGGTTTGACGGTAATCAGGGGTACACCGTACAGGAGTCCATCGCCTTCGTAAGGGCAACGTCGACCATTGGCATCGAAATTTTTGAGCAACCTACCAAACAGGAATCGGACGAACACTTAGGGGAGGTCACCGGGCAGGTGGATATTCCCGTTATGGCCGATGAAAGCCTAAAAACCTTGACCGATGCTTTTCGGTTGGCGCAGAATGAACGGGTGGATATGGTGAACATCAAACTTCAAAAAGTAGGCGGAATTCTTACCGCCAACCATATCAGTTCTGTTGCAAAGGCGGCCAAATTGGAGACCATGGTAGGATGTATCGATGAATGCGGATTGGGTATTTCGGCCGGACTGCATTTCGCCCTATCAAGACCTAATATTGTATATGCCGATCTGGATGGCCATCTAGACTTGGTGGGGGATCCTTTTAAAAATATTTTTCGGTTGGAAAAGGGCGTTCTTTATCCAACGGAAAGGTATGGATTGGGCTATTCGGAATAATCTAAGAAAGGACTAAACAGCCTTTTGGACCACTTCAAAAACTTTATTTGCGTCGCACTTAATGGTTTTGGACGGATATTTAAGAATCAGTGCATAATCATGGGTCGCCATCAAGATGGTGCGTCCAGATTTGTTGATTTCTTGAAGTACCTTCATTACTTCCACGCTGGTTTGGGGGTCAAGGTTTCCGGTAGGTTCATCCGCCAAAATGAGTTCTGGGTCGTTCAAAAGTGCCCTGGCAATGGCAACGCGCTGCTGTTCCCCGCCCGATAGCTCATGCGGAAACTTGAAGCCTTTGGTCTTCATGCCAACCTTCTCCAAAACCTCCACCACCCGGGCGTCCATTTTGGCCTGGTCCTTCCACCCGGTTGCCTTTAGAACGAACAGCATGTTTTGGTTTATGTTCCGATCCGGCAGGAGCTTAAAGTCCTGAAAAACGATTCCCAGTTTTCTCCGTAGGAAAGGAATATCATTTTCCTTAAGTGTCTTTAAGTTAAAATCCACGATTTTCCCCTCTCCTTTTTGCAAAGGAAGGTCTCCATAAAGGGTTTTCATAAAACTACTTTTGCCACTGCCCGTCTTCCCGATGAGGTATACGAACTCCCCTTTTGCTACATGGATATTTACTTCGCTTAGCACCAGACTTTCCTTTTGGAAAATGGATGCATTCTTTAACTCTAAAACCGTCTCTTCCATAAATGCTCTGTTAATATAAAAGTAATAAGTTCCTTTTGATAACGGCGTACCCTAAAACAAATTCTTTTCTTTTGTAGGCACAACCCACATACTTAGGTACAATATTTGCCGTTATCCTTTGTGATACTTCGGTAATTCAAAATAGTAATAGAACACTATGTTTCATAAAATCACCGCTTTTCTTCCATTGGCCATGGGAGTTATTTGGATGGGAACTGCCCAGGAATCCAAAATCTACACACACGAAAACAAGGACTTTCAAGACGCCTTAACGCTTTATAACAATGAACAGTTTCAGGCGGCCCAAACCATATTCGAAAAAGTAAAATCAACGACCAAGGACGAGGAGATTGCCGCCAATAGTGCCTACTATGCGGCCAATGCTGCGGTTCGATTGAACCAGCCCGGCGCGGACCGAATGATGGAGGAGTTCGTTGAAAACTATCCAACATCCACCAAAACAAATTCCGCCTATGCAGATGTAGCGGAATACTATTTTGATACGGGAAAGTATCCATATGCCCTTAAATGGTACAACAGGGTAGATCAAAGCGCCTTGTCGCGGGGCGAAATGGACAAATTCAACTTTAACTACGGATATTCACTCTTTTCCTCAAGTAAGCCAAAGGAAGCGGAGCGCTATTTGGAAAAGGTGACCACGTCCCCGGTATATGGTTCCCAAGCCAAATATTATTTGGGATACATTTCCTATCAACAGGACGACTACGAGACCGCCAATGAGCGCTTTGACCAGATTACGGACCAGAACGTTCTCGAGGAGAAATTGAGTTATTATCAAGCCGATATGAACTTTAAGCTGGGTAAGTTCGAGGAAGCCATCGCTTTGGCCAAGAAGCAACTTCCAAAATCGGACAGAACGGAAGTATCGGAACTCAATAAAATCATCGGGGAGAGTTATTTTAACCTCGGTCAATATGAAAATGCCATCCCCTATTTGAAGGAATACAATGGCAAGCGTGGCAAATGGAACAATACGGATTATTACCAATTGGGATACTGCTATTACAAACAGGGGGACTATGCCAATGCCATTGCCCAGTTCAACAAAATTATTGGCGGTACGAACAGTGTTTCCCAAAATGCCTACTACCATTTGGCGGAGTGCTATTTGAAACAGGACCAAAAACAGGAAGCGTTGAATGCCTTTAGGAATGCCTCTCAAATGGATTTTAATCCAGATATAAAGAAGGATGCCTTTCTCAATTATGCGCGATTGAGCTATGAAGTGGGGAATGCCTACGAGCCTGTACCACAGGTAATAACGAACTATCTGGATGCCTTTCCCAACGACGAAAACAAGGAGGAGATGCAGACCTTGTTGGTGGACTCCTTCATTACTTCCAAAAATTTTGCGGGGGCGATGGAACTGTTGGAGCGGAACCAAAATTATGCCACCAAGGAAACCTATCAAAAGGTGGCCTACTACCGGGGTCTGGAATTGTACATGGAAGGGGATTACAGTGCGGCATCGGAAGTTTTGGGAAAATCCTTGGGCAGTGCCGTTAATGATTCCTTTAGGGCGCGTGCAACGTATTGGAAGGCCGAAGCGGATTATCTGCTGAATCGGTTTGATGCCGCTGCGATAGGGTTCAGGGACTTCAAACAAAACCCTGCTTCCAGAAATGTAAATGAAGGAAATGACGTAGATTATGATTTGGCCTATGCATACTTTAAACAAAAGGACTACGCCAATGCCATTACCTATTTCAGCGCTTTCACAGATGCCCAAAAGGACGATGTTGAGAAGTTGCACGATGGCTATCTGCGATTGGGCGACAGTTATTTTGCGACCAGCAAATACTGGCCGGCCATAGAGACCTACAACAAGGCCTTGGCCCTGACCGGACCTGAAAAGGATTACGCGGCTTATCAAAAGGCCATGAGCTATGGTTTTGTTGATAGGACAGAAAGTAAAATTGAAAACCTCGAGAATTTCGTGGCACAGTACCCAAGGTCAACATTTAAGGACGACGCCCTGTTTGAACTCGGCAATACCTATGTATCCGCAGGGCAAGAGAACAAAGGGCTCCAGGCCTATGACCGATTGATCAATGATTTTAGGGGAAGTTCCCTTGTGCCTCAGGCCCTTATGAGGCAGGGGCTCGTCTTTTACAATTCCGGAAGGAACAATGAGGCACTGGGCAAGTTCAAAACCGTGGTACGGGATTTTCCCAATACCCAGGAGGCCATTCAGGCAGTTTCTACGGCCAAGTTGGTGTATGTGGATTTGGGTAGGGTGGATGAGTACGCCAATTGGGTAAACGGTCTTGATTTTGTGGAAGTGACCGATGCTGAACTTGACAACGCCACTTTTGAATCGGCCCAAAAACAGAATTTGGAGGGTAAGACCGATGCCGCAATTCGCGCCTATAAAAAATATATCCAGGAATTCCCCAACGGACTCCATGCCTTGGACGCAAATTTCAGTTTGGCACAGCTGTATTTTGGTGCCGGGGATAAGGATGCCGCTTTGCCTTATTACAAATATGTGGCCGATAAGACTACCAGCGAATATGCGGAGCAGGCCTTGACTAGGGTCTGCGAGGTATACATCGGAAAAGATGAATATGCTACCGCGCTTCCCTATCTTTTGAAATTGGAGGACCAGGCCAACATCCAACAGAACAGGACCTTTGCCCAGTCCAACTTGATGAAAGGATACTACGAACAAAAGAACTACCCAAAAACCTTGGAGTATGCGGATAAGGTTTTAGCTACCGCTAGTATTGATGACCGTATCAAAAGCGATGCCCAGATAATGATCGCACGGTCTGCCATAGCTACCGGTAACGAATCCAAGGCGAAATCTGCCTACGCACAAGTGCTGACCATCGCATCCGGGGCAACGGCCGCCGAGGCATTGTACTACGATGCCTACTTTAAGAACAAGGAGGGGGATTATGAATCGTCCAACATCTCCGTACAGAAATTGGCAAAAGATTACGCCACTTATAAAGAGTGGGGCGGAAAAGGGCTGGTCTTGATGGCGAAAAACTTTTACGCTTTGGGCGATTCGTATCAGGCGACCTATATTTTGGACAGTGTGATATCCAATTTTAGTCAATATCCAGAAATTGTGGCCGAAGCCCAAGGAGAATTGGCCATCATAAAATCCAAGGAATCCCAGCGCAATTCTTCCGTAGATCCAAATCAAGAGTAAACCAGCATAGCAATAGAACACGTATGTACAAAAGCATCAAAATAGGAATAGGATTGGTAATATTGATGGTGGCCCCTTGGGCCACTGCACAAGAAGAAACTGAGGATTTAGGTACGGAAACCGTTACGGTGACCAAGGCCTATACCCCTACGGTCTCAGATGCCTTCAAAATAAAGTCCATGCCCAATCTAAACGATTCCATCGTTTTGCAGAAAAAGAAAATCAACTACAGCATTTTTTCCGTTCCGGTGGCCTCCACCTTTACACCATCCAAGGGAACCGCTTCACGGGTTGAAAGAATTCCACCGCCGGAACTTTTCAATACCTATGCTTCGGCGGGGGCGGGCAATTATGGGAATGCAACGGCAGAATTCTATACGACCCGCGAAGTAGATCGGGACGCGACTTTCGACTTGGGTTTTAACCACAATTCTTCCAGGGGTGCCATAGAAGGCGTGCAGCTCGACAATATTTTTGCAGATAGCCGTTTGGACGCATCCTTTAAAAAGCGGGACCGCGATTTTGATTGGGGTGCCAATGTTGCTTTCCAGCACCAATTATACAATTGGTACGGTCTTCCCGATGGTGTGTATGATGAAGCTACCGTTAACGGAATCAACGAACGCCAAAACTATTATATGGGGGAAGTTGGGGGTCACGTCAATGTGGAGGAGTCCTTTTTCAGGCGTTTGGACCTGAAATACAGAAGGTTTTTTGATGCCGTGAAGTCCGGTGAAAATAGGGCCATCTTGAATATGTCCTTTGAGGCCCCGTTAAATGATGAAGTCTTTGCGATAGGTACTAAGGTGGATTATGTAGCGGGAAATTTTGAAAATGCCAGTGTCAATAGTGCCACCAACGATGAGGGGATTTCGTATGGGCATCTACAGGTGGGCGCCAGTCCTGGATTGGTAATGAGAAGGGATGATTTTTCCTTGAATTTAGGCGTAAACTTGGTCTACGGAATGAATCTGGAGGCCAATGAGGGAAATTTTTATATCTATCCTGCAGTAAAAGCCTCATACCGCTTGTTGGATGAGACCGTCATCGCTTATGGTGGGGTTGAAGGTGAATTACGGCAAAACTCCTACTATGATTTTGTAGAAGAGAATACCTTTGTCTCGCCTACGTTGACCATTGCGCCAACAGATAGTCAGTACAATGCGTACATTGGATTGCGGGGACAGTTGTTACCTAATTTAAGCTACAATATCAAAGGTTCGTACACGGCCGAAAATAATACACCCTTATTCAAGCTAAATCCCCAGAACAATTTTAGGGACGATGAAAAGGGATATTACTTTGGTAACTCTTTTGAGGTTTTCTATGATGACATAAAAACTATTGGGCTTTTTGGGGAGTTGAATGTGGACGTAAACCGAAATTTTACCTTGGGTATCAATGCCGAAGTGTATGATTACAATACGGAAACGGACAACCCTGCCTGGAACCTGCCTAATTTAAAGGGCTCCCTGTTTATGGACTATCAGATTGGCGAAAAATGGTTCGCCGGCGCCAATTTGTTCTATGTAGGGGAAAGGGAGGATTTTTCAACGGTAGTGGTGCAAAATGCTCCCGTATCCGATTTTCCTGCAACCTTGATCAATTTGGATAGCTTTTTTGATGCCAATGCTCATTTAGGATATAGGGTAGACAATCAATTATCCATCTTTTTGAAGGCGGCAAACATTGCCAACAACAACTACCAGCGATGGGCAAATTATCCCGTTCAAGGCTTGCAGGTTTTGGCAGGTGCTACCTATAAGTTCGATTTGTAAAGGGAATCCCGTATAAATAACCCCCTTATTTTTTAAATTAGGGGAGTGGTGCGTCCTTTAAATCCATATTGGCGGTGTATAGTTCCAATTTTCGTTCTGATTATCGGGTGGTGCGGGTTGTATGGACAAAATCTGGTAAAAAATCCCAGTTTTGAGGAGTTTGTGAACTGTCCCAAAAAGTTGGGAAATCTTGAGGAGGATTTGGTCCATTGGAACATTCCAACCTTGGGATCCACAGATTATTTTCACGCCTGTAGTCAGGCCATGGGAACCCCTAAAAATTTTAACGGGGAACAACCGGCCGAATTTGGAGATGGTTATGTTGGGCTCTATCTCTATGCCCCGGATGACTATAGGGAATATTTGCAGGCCACCCTCACCAAAACACTCCAAAAGGATGAAATCTACACGCTTTCATTTTATGTAAGTTTGGCGGAACGGTCGGATTTTGCTATTAAGGAATTCGGGATTCTCCTCTCTGAAAACCCGCTACAGGTAGCAACGACCAAAGTACTTTCCAGGATGCAGCTGTCCAAAGTGCGCGGGGATGTTTCAAATACCTTTGAGATCAGGTATTCCGATTTCTATTCCGATGATGCTGCTTGGGTGAAGGTAGAAAAGGAATTTGTGGCAAACGGAACGGAGAATTATCTGATTATAGGGAATTTCAAGGACAATAAAAGGACGCAGACCTTTAAGACCAAGCGCAGGGCAACAGAGGGTTCGTATTATTATTTGGATATGATCTCTTTGGTGGGTTCCGGGAGCGAATCCAAAGGGGGAAACCGTACGGTAGCAGGAAATTCGCGGCACTATAGTACAAACGAGGTACACAGGTTCAACAGTCTCCTTTTTGAATTTGACAGTTTTGATATTTCCGATGATGCCATAGCTGAGTTGATGCAGATCGTATCCTATTTGAATTCAAATCCCACGGTGTCAATTTTTATTATGGGCCATACCGATGCCATTGGGACAGCATCCTATAACAAGTTTCTTTCAAAAAAGAGGGCTTCGGCCGTTGCCCAATTTCTAATGCAACATGGTATAGAAGCCCATAGAATAGATGATGACGGTTTTGGTAGTTCCCGACCGATAGGCACTAACGATACCAGCGGGGGTAGACATGAAAACCGCAGGGTGGAGTTTGTGTTTACGAAAATCGATCAATAATCGGAATAATCGGTAGGATATAAAAGCCAGATATCGGCCTTGTTCACATTGTTTTTGTATTTTTCCTCCCCTATAAGCTCCTGCCACTTATCCGATGCCACAAAAGCTTTCCAAAGGGCGTCCCTTTTTTCCATATTTTCATAGGTGGTCATGTACATGAGGTTGGGCATACGGTCTCCCGAAAGTACTTCGCCATAAAAAACGGCATTGGCATCCAGGCTTTCGAACAATTCAACCTCCTCGCCTTCGTTGAACATGGACACTTTGTTTATGTAAAAGGCCTCGGTAGGGGACTCATAACTTCGAAGTTCATAGACCCTGTCCTTGCGCGGGGACGCTACCGGGCTTGGCTTCATTTTCGGCATTTTTGAGAAGGCCCGCATCAAGGTGGAACTGATACGTTCATAGGGAGGGTTGTCATGTGTTGCCGTGATATAGTCCTCACCGGCGGCTAGATGGGTTTTGTCCACGGCCAGGGAAGCTTCCATTTTCGCAAATTCGTCCATGGAGGAAAATGGGATAAGCACAAAGATTTTATCGGCCTTGACGAATTTTCCAGGTCGGATTTTAAAAACGCCTATATTCCCAAAGCCCATTCTCTTTAAAGCTGGTAGATAGGCCTTTTCGAGATAATCATCCACCCTTTTTTCCTGGGCCTCGTTCTTAATGGTATATGTTTTCAGTTCGTAGTACTCCTGTTTTTGGTCCTGTGCAAAAACATTTGCAATACTTGTAAAAAAAAGAAAAAGGATAATGCCTATCGATGTAATTTTATTGTTCATTCCCATGCTTTGATTTGTTAATTTCAGGGTTTAAGTTACTAATTCTATTTAGTTTCGATGTAGGTTCCGATAAATTTTGGTAGTTTGGAATCTATATATCAAAGATGTCCAAAAGCGCACCCATTCTTTTCATAGTTTTCGTCTTTTGTTGGGGAAGTATTTTTTCCCAACAAGTGAATCTTCATATATCCGATAAAAATGCTGTATTCCTGGAAGGAAAGGACAGTGTACTCGTCTATCAAAAAGAGCCAAAATCCTTGAATGGAAGCTATGAAAGGGCCAATTACATACATCCCTTATTTTCTTTGGACGGTGTTTCTATTACAGAAGATTTCCCGGCCGACCATTTGCACCATAGGGGCATTTTTTGGGCGTGGCATCAGTTGTATATCAACGGGAAAAGAATAGGGGACGGTTGGGAACTAAAGGATTTTGAATGGAATGTTATCAATACATCCAAAACTGCGGGACGCAATGGGGCAATCACACTAAAAAATGAGGTGCTTTGGGAATCGGACGTGTATCTTGATGAAGATGGTGCCAGAATACCGTTTGTATCGGAAACAAATTGGATAACCGTCTATCCCAGAAAAGGCAATTATAGGTTGGTGGATATTAAGATTCAACTGTATCCGTTGTTCGATTCTATTTCTATTGGTGGCTCAGAGGATGAAAAGGGATATGGGGGATTTTCGGCCCGGGTAGAATTATCGGGGGATGTGATGTTTAAGGATTCCGAAGGAAAAATAATCCCGAAAAACACGCCGGTTCCAGGTGTGAACTGGATAAACATCCTTAGCAGGGTAGGTAAAGACAAAACACCGTATGGTTTAACGATCATTCCTTCAAAGGACAATCCCGGTCATCCAAATCCGTGGATTCTACGAACCAAGGAGAGCATGCAGAACGCGGTGTATCCTTTTCCAGGGGCCAACCCCGTACCCTTATCGCGAGAAAGCCCCCTTGTTTTGAAATATAGGTTGGTCGTTCATAATGGTTTTATTCAAACTACAACCTTATTCGATTTACAAAAGGAATATTATAAATTATCGGAATAGCATTACAATTTAATATCCGCCTTATGTTCAAATAGGTAGAAAACCCTGTAACTTTACACAAAACAACACAAATGGACTTAAACTTGGCCGTGCTTATCGATGGTGATAATATACCCGCCGGGTATGTTAAGGAAATGATGGAGGAAATCGCGAAATATGGCAATCCTACCATTAAGCGTATATATGGGGATTGGACCAACCCAAGATTGGGAAAATGGAAAAACCTGCTTTTGGAAAATGCCATTACGCCAGTACAACAGTACGGATATACACAAGGTAAAAATGCTACGGATTCTGCCATGATCATCGATGCCATGGATATTTTGTATTCCGGGAAAGTGAACGGTTTTTGTTTGGTAAGCAGTGACAGCGATTTTACACGATTGGCCACCCGTCTTCGGGAAGCCGGTATGCAGGTTTTTGGTATCGGGGAGCGAAAGACCCCCAATCCATTCATTGTAGCTTGTGACCGCTTTATCTATCTGGAAATACTCAAGAGTCAGTCGGAGGATACGACATCGGCCAAGAACAGTTCAAAAACCGAAAAGAGCAATATTGACAAAATTACACCTAAGGACCTTCGTTTCATAGCGACTACGATCGATGATGTTGCGGACGATGACGGTTGGGCATTCCTGGGAGATGTTGGGAGCTTGTTGCAAAAAAAGCAACCAAATTTTGATTCCAGGAACTATGGCTTTCAAAAGTTGACCCCTTTGATCAACTCCATACCGCATTTTGAAATTGAGCGGCGTGAGGATTCCAAGGGTAGGAACAAGCTGATCTATGTGCGGATAAAGGAAAAGAAACATAAAAAATCGAAATAGAGCTATAGCATCCTAAAAACCACTGACCATGAATTGCAAAGGATTAATTTTAGCAATAATACTATTGCTTGGAGCCTGTACACCAGAGCGTAAAACTACAATAGAGGATACCGGGAACATAGATAGTCTTTTTGTTGCTTTTTACGATTTTCAAAAAGAAATTAATCCCATAGAGGCCACAAAAGCGGGAATTGATATCTATAATGATACTGTTGTCAATTATATTTCGGACGGGCATCAGGAATTTCTTAGGGATTCCTACACCTCGTTTTTATCCGAATTGGAAAAATATCCCGTGTCCGAGCTTTCCACGGAGGATGCCTTGAGTGCCCGGGTCCTGGAATGGGACTGCCGGATGAAATTGGAAGGGCTGAACAACTCCTTGGTAACCATGGCATCTCCCATTTACAACCTCCCCAGTTTTGAACTTATGCCCTTGTTCCAAGTACAGTCGCTCCATCTATATGTGGCCCAATTGGCCGGGGGTACCAGTGTACAGCCCTTCGCCACTAAAGAGGATTATGAAAATTGGTTACACAGATTGGAAGACTACCTTCAGTTTTTGGATACATGTATGGAACATATGCGGGAAGGAATGAAAAAGGAAATCGTTTTACCCAAGGTCCTAACATTAAAAATGCTACCGCAGATTAAGGCATTCATAGATATTCCCCTGGAGGAAAATCTTTTTTATCAGCCAGTGCTCCACTTTCCGGAAGCGATTCAGGAAGATGTTAGGGTAGGCTTGAAAGCCGATTATGAGAGAATAATTACCCAAGAAATCCTTCCCATGTACGAAGAATTGTATCAATTTTTGGAACAGGAATATCTTCCTGTCTGTAGGGAAACGGATGGACTGTCCGCCTTACCAAATGGGCGAGGGACCTATGATTATTTGATCCGTTTGCATACGACCACGAAGATGACTGCAGAAGAAATCCATGCCTTGGGTAAGCAAGAAGTAGAACGCATCACAGGCGAAATGGAAAAAGTTAAGGAAGATTTGGGGTTTGAAGGCGAATTAAATGATTTTTTCAATATGGTTCGAACCAAGAAAGAACTAATGCCATTCGAAAATCCAGAGAAGGTAATAGCGCATTTCAATGGGATACGTGAGCGGTTAAGCCTACGATTGGATAGTGTGTTCAATCTTCGTCCAAAGGCTGATTTTATAGTAAAACGTACTGAAGCCTTCAGGGAGGCATCGGCCAGTGCTGAATACGTTCCGGGTTCTAAGGATGCCAAAAGGCCAGGAACCTTTTATGTTCCAATCCCCGATGTCAAAAGCTACAATGTGGTTCACGATGAGGCCTTGTTCCTGCATGAGGCCATACCAGGTCATCATTATCAATTGAGTTTGCAGCAGGAAAACCAAGGTTTGCCTGAATTTTTGCACCCTGAAAGTATGGGTGTCTTTGTGGAAGGGTGGGCACTTTATGCGGAATCCCTTGGCAAGGAATTGGGGCTTTATGAAGACCCTTACCAATATTTTGGGATGCTCAGTATGGAGATGCACCGCGCAATTCGATTAGTAGTGGACACGGGAATCCATGCAATGGGTTGGACCCGGGAAGACGCCATTGCCTATTCCTTGGCCCATGAGGCGGAGTCCGAGGAAGGTATCATTGCCGAAATTGAAAGATATATGGCCACTCCCGGTCAGGCGCTCTCTTATAAAATTGGTCAATTGAAGATATTGCAATTACGTAATAAAGCCAAAACAGAATTGGGTCCCAAATTTGATTTGAGGGAGTTTCATGACCAAGTGTTGGGTTCGGGTAGTTTGCCTTTAGTGCTTTTGGAGGAGAAAATAAATTCATGGATTGCGAGTTATGAATAAAAATCAGGTGGAATTATTGAGAAGTATTTTATAGTCTTATAACTTTAATTGTTGGGGCTTTCAGTTGGAAATGCACAAAATGGTTTCAGAAACCTTGTAAATGAATAAGCTTTAGATTACACGGAACCTAAGGTTATTTTGTATTACGAAGTGGCGTGTTTGGACCATGGCTATAGTCGAGGTCTTTTGATAATTGACAAAACGGAAGGTAAACATGATTTGCTTGTTAAGTTGCCTAATGGTGAATCGCTGATTGCGCATGACCTTCTGGTAGCAGGTGACAAACTGCAATTTCATGTAAAACCTGATCGTGTGTAGCGTGTTGCCGTTATTCTTACTATGGAGGGAGACGCGCTTGTGGGGGAGGTTTTTGCAAAGGAGGTCAACTACGCGGTGAACGGAATAAGGAAATTACCGGAAAATTAAAAGTTAAGGACTTTATGCCATTGCCTTAAAATTAAAACAAAAAAAACGGACCTAAGTCCGTTTTTTATTTTTGAAAGTATGGTTACCATGTAATAGGAACCGCCACTCTTGTTTTGTCCCATCCCATGACCATATGAGCTCCTTTGTCCACTTCTTTAAAAGCGATGGAAAACTCTTCCAAGCTGGCAGAATCAGAACCGTTTGGTACGGATACTCTAGCAACATCTGCACTGTCTTCATAGAAATAAGAACCCCATTGATTTAAATTTTTGTTCAGGATGACGGTCCATTCTTCTTCACCGGGAATTGTGAACAAAGAATACGTACCTGCGGAAATGTCCCTACCGCCAAAATTAACATCTTGGTAAAAAGTGATTTCCGCGGCTTCATTGGCACCCGTTCTCCAAACTTCCCCGGCAGGGGCCAGTTCCGCCAAGGAACGATTTTTTAGTTGTGGGCGTCCATATATGATGCGCACTACTTTTTCAGATACTTTGTAATCTGTAGGATAAGAAGCCATATCCATGGGGCTTTTGTCCAATCCAGAGAACTTTTGCGCACTCAGGCTGTTTGAAAATCCTAATACGGCAATGAATAGGAATAGGTAAATAACTTTTTTCATGATTGAATTTAATTTTAGTGTTCCAAAGCTAAGCAGTTCACCTAGCTAATACTTTTAAAAAGTCGTTAAATTTTAACATACTTACAAAATAGTCGCGTAATTTTCATTTTGTGGGAATATGGTTTTTTTTTTATATAGAATATCTTTTATAGGTTTAAAAATGTAACCATATTTACACAAAGTGTTTTATATTATAAACATGTAGTTCATTTTTGTAACTAAATTATAATAAACAGTAGAATATGTGCGGAATTGTTTGTGCGTTTGATGTCAAGGAAAGTACGGAAGTACTAAGACCTCAATTGCTGGAAATGTCTAAGAAGGTACGACATAGAGGTCCTGATTGGAGCGGTATTTATGCAGATGACAAGGCCATTTTGGCCCATGAGCGTTTGGCTATTGTAGACCCTGCTTCAGGGAAGCAACCTCTATTAAGTGAAGATGGTAAATTGATTTTGGCCGCAAATGGCGAAATATACAATCACCGGGAGTTGCGTAAGCAATTTGCCGGTAAATATAATTTTAAGACGGAGTCCGATTGTGAAGTGATTTTGGCACTTTATAAGGAAAAAGGAGCAGACTTCATTGATGAAATGAACGGAATTTTTGGCTTTGCTATTTATGATTCCGAAAAGGACGAATATTTTGTGGCACGGGACCATATGGGAATCATTCCTTTGTATATGGGCTGGGACCAAAACGGCACCTTCTATGTGGCATCTGAGCTTAAGGCCTTGGAGGGTACTTGTACAAAGATAGAACTGTTTCCACCGGGGCATTATTTGCATAGTGCGGACGGGGAATTGAAGCGATGGTACAAAAGGGATTGGATGGAATATGATGCCGTGAAGGAAAACGAAACCAGTATCAAAGCTATAAAAGAGGCCTTGGAAGCCGCGGTACACCGTCAGTTAATGTCCGATGTTCCTTATGGGGTATTGCTTTCTGGCGGACTGGATTCCTCCGTTACTTCGGCCATAGCCAAAAAATATGCCCAGAAGCGAATTGAGTCGGGAGACACGGCAGATGCTTGGTGGCCCCAGCTGCATTCCTTTTCGGTGGGTCTGGAAGGTTCCCCAGATTTGGCCGCCGCCCAAAAGGTTGCGGACCATATCGGCACCGTACATCATGAGATCAAGTTTACCATCCAAGAAGGCTTGGATGCCATCAGGGACGTAATCTATAACCTGGAAACCTATGATATAACAACGATACGTGCTTCCACTCCAATGTACTTGATGGCCCGCGTTATCAAATCGATGGGGATAAAAATGGTGTTGTCTGGAGAAGGTGCGGACGAGCTTTTTGGAGGCTATCTGTATTTCCACAAAGCTCCAAGCCCAAAGGATTTCCATGAAGAGACCGTTCGTAAGCTGGACAAGCTGCATATGTACGATTGCTTAAGGGCCAACAAATCCTTGGCTGCATGGGGCATAGAGGGCCGCGTGCCGTTTTTGGACAAGGAATTTATGGATGTGGCGATGCGTATCAACCCTAAGGACAAAATGATTAACGGGGAGCGCATGGAAAAGTGGGTCGTCCGTAAGGCATTTGAGGATATGCTGCCGGAAAGTGTGGCCTGGAGGCAAAAAGAGCAATTTTCAGATGGAGTAGGCTACAGTTGGATCGATACCCTTAAGGAATTGGTGGCGACCGAGGTAACCGATGACCAATTGGCGAATGCCAAATTTAGGTTCCCGCTACAAACGCCAACTACCAAGGAGGAATTTTATTATCGCTCCATATTTGAGGAACATTTTCCTTCAGATGCGGCCGCATTGTGCGTACCCCAGGAACCATCCGTAGCCTGTAGTACCAAAATCGCATTGGAGTGGGACGAGGCATTTAAAAACATGAACGATCCATCGGGTCGTGCGGTGGCCAAAGTTCATGCTGATGCCTACGTAAAGTAGTTGATTTCACGATAATTCTGTTTACCTGTCTCGGAGAAGAGCAGGGCAGTTTTTATTTTTTAATTAGTCCTTGAGAGGTGCCATCCATTGGCACCTCTTTTGTTTTATCAATTTCTTATTTTTCAGCCCTTCCCTTACCACAATACTGAACCGTTTGTGGGGGTGAAAATAGCCGTAATTTTCCACAATTTTTGTTGATAACTTGACGACCCTAAACTCATAGAAAGGTCCTATTTCATAGGGTATTCCGTATATTTGTAAGATTGCAAAATTTGAAGTAAAAACAACTTTTAACTTATGAGCGAAGAAGCAAATAAAAAGCAATATTCTGCGGACAGTATACAGGCGTTGGAAGGAATGGAGCACGTAAGGATGCGTCCTTCCATGTACATTGGCGATGTAGGTGCCCGCGGTTTGCACCACTTGGTTTATGAGGTAGTGGACAACTCCATTGACGAGGCCATGGGTGGGCATTGCGATACCATCAGCGTGACCATAAATGAGGACAACTCCATTACCACAAAAGACAATGGTAGGGGTATACCGGTAGATTTACATAAAAAGGAAGGTGTGTCAGCCTTGGAAGTCGTTATGACCAAGATTGGGGCAGGTGGTAAGTTCGATAAGGATTCCTATAAGGTTTCGGGTGGTTTGCACGGTGTGGGTGTTTCCTGTGTGAACGCGCTCTCAAATCATTTAAAGGCGACCGTACATAGGGACGGAAAAATATGGGAACAGGAATATGAAAGAGGCAAGGCCTTATATCCGGTGAAAAGTGTTGGGGAAACCGATTATAGGGGCACCATTGTAACATTTAAACCGGATGATTCCATTTTCACCCAGACTATTGAATACAGTTATGAAACACTCTCCAACAGAATGCGGGAGCTTTCCTTTTTGAACAAAGGCGTAACCATCACCATAACGGATAGAAGACGAAAGGACGATAAAGGGGAATTTATTTCAGAAACGTTTTTCTCCAATGACGGACTCAAGGAATTCGTCAAGTTTTTGGATGGTAATCGCGAACCTTTGATCCAAAACGTGATTTCCATGGAAGGGGAGAAGAACGATATTCCCGTAGAAGTGGCCATGATCTACAATACGAGTTATACGGAGAACTTGCATTCCTATGTGAATAATATCAATACGCATGAAGGAGGAACACATTTATCCGGATTTAGAAGAGGTTTGACTACCACGTTGAAGAAATATGCCGACTCCTCCGGAATGTTGGACAAACTCAAGTTCGAGATTCAAGGGGATGACTTTAGGGAAGGATTGACGGCTATTGTATCCGTAAAGGTGGCGGAACCCCAGTTTGAAGGTCAGACAAAAACCAAATTAGGAAACCGGGAGGTATCCTCTGCGGTGAGTCAGGCCGTTTCTGAAATGTTGACGGACTATTTGGAAGAACATCCGGATGATGCCAAGGTAATCGTACAAAAAGTGATATTGGCTGCCCAGGCCAGGCATGCGGCCACCAAGGCCAGGGAAATGGTGCAGCGCAAGACGGTAATGAGTGTGGGTGGATTGCCTGGGAAATTATCCGATTGCTCTGAACAGGATCCTGCACAATGTGAAGTGTTCCTTGTGGAGGGGGATTCTGCCGGTGGTACTGCCAAACAAGGTCGGGATAGAAATTTCCAAGCCATCCTGCCATTAAGGGGTAAAATTCTGAATGTAGAAAAGGCCATGCAGCATAAGGTTTTTGAGAACGAGGAAATCAAGAACATTTATACGGCCCTTGGCGTAACTATTGGTACCGAAGAGGATAGTAAAGCCTTGAACCTTGAAAAATTACGATACCATAAAGTGGTCATCATGTGTGATGCCGATGTGGATGGTAGCCACATTGAAACATTAATTTTGACGTTCTTCTTTCGATATATGCGGGAATTGATCGAAGGAGGCCATGTGTATATAGCAACACCTCCGCTATATTTGGTCAAGAAAGGTCAAAAGAAACAATATGCCTGGACCGATAAGGAGCGTGATGAAATTGCGGCCAGCTACAGCGGTGGTGTAAGTATCCAGCGCTACAAAGGTCTTGGGGAAATGAATGCGGAGCAGTTGTGGGACACCACAATGAATCCAGAGTTCAGGACATTGCGTCAAATTACCATTGAAAATGCGACGGAAACGGACCGCATATTCTCCATGCTCATGGGTGACGAGGTTCCTCCCAGACGGGAATTCATTGAGAAAAATGCCGTCTATGCGAACATTGACACATAGAAAAGCCCATTACACAACAAAAACCTGCGCCAAAAACGCAGGTTTTTTAGTTTTAGAAAAAATTAAAAAAATGAAGAATTTACTTACATGTTTTTTGTTGTGCGGTTTTAGTGCCGCTATGGCCCAGGACTTGAACGACCTTTTGGCGGCAGGTGTGGAAGACGCGGAACAATTTACAACGGACTATTTGGAGCCACTTTCAGAAAGTGCCGTATATAATTTTGCAACAGGCTGGTATAATACCGCCGATGCCAAACCACTTGGGGGATTTGAAATTTCAGTGGTTGGTAACCTAACCAATTTTAATAATAAGTCGGACAAAAAAGCATTTGTCCTTGATCCCAATGATTATCAAAACCTGGATTTTGTAAACAATCCGGGGGTAGCAAGGGAGGTTTCCACTGCGCTTGGTGATATAAGCGATGTAGAAGTATTCGTTGAAGGACAGGTTGCAGGAACCACGGTGCGGCAAACTTTTGAATTGCCTTCGGGACTTTCAAGGGAGGGTATTGATTTTGTGCCTTCTGGATACTTACAAGGCAGCGTGGGTCTTATCAAGGGAACCGAGATTAAGGCCCGGTTTTTGCCTAAATTGGAGTATGAAGGTGCGGCCGTAGGCTTAATCGGTTTTGGATTGCAGCACGATTTTACTAAACTTCTGCCCGCGGACAAAATATTGCCTGTAGCCATTTCTGCCGTTATAGGATATACAAAGGTGAACGGGGATTACGACCTAACGGATATTAACTTGGTACAAGGGAATGATCAGCGCATTGAGGCCGCTATCAGCACCTGGGCCTTCAATGCCGTGGTCTCCACCAAGCTTCCCATCATCAATTTTTATGGGGGACTGGGCTATGTAACGGGAAAATCGGTAACGGATGTTCTGGGAACCTATGAGGTCACTGCTGGTCCATTTGCTTCGGAAACGTACGAAGACCCCTTTTCAATTACCAAAAGAGTAAACGGTGTTACGGGCAATGTAGGTGCAAAATTGAAGTTGGGCTTCTTTAGATTGAATGCGGATTATACCCTTGGCGAGTTCAATACTTGGACCTTTGGCGTCAATTTCGGGTTTAGATAATCATCGGAAAAATACAAATAATGGACCCGGCAAATTGCCGGGTTTTTTGTACCTGTCTGGCAAATTTTGGTTTGGTCTTTTTTCATACATGAAGAGCCTGCCCAGATTTCTCCGAACAGGCTCTTTCCCATGGCCCTGTGAAAATTTTTATTCCCTAATGGCTACGTGTTCACCGTCTACCTTTTCTAAAATAGTACCTTGGTCGGTTTCGATAATTTTCAATCGATCAACAGGTACATTTTCAAGTCCCCTATATTCTATGGTATAAATGTCTCCTTCCTTGGACCACTTAAAATCTGTTTGTAGGGTAATGTTATTTCCGTTGATTTCATGATACCTACCAAGGTAGACATCATTGAAAATCCATTCTTTACGGAGGATACTTTTGGAAGAACCGTT
Organism: Maribacter aurantiacus; assembly: GCF_005780245.1. NCBI lineage: Bacteria > Pseudomonadati > Bacteroidota > Flavobacteriia > Flavobacteriales > Flavobacteriaceae > Maribacter > Maribacter aurantiacus. The sequence continues at coordinate 106,235 of NZ_VBUK01000002.1, forward strand.
ACTGATTTCCGTTCCGGTCTGAAACCAAATGCCAATAATGGGGTCGTTGTTCTGTTCTACACGGGAACAGTTGGCAGAAAAGATAATGGCACATATGGCCATTAACGAGAGGAACTTTTTCATTATTAAGTAGGTTTTGTTTGGATTTGGGATCCATAGCTATTAACGGGGCTTCTTTAGGGATATTACTAAAAATCGATGTATGGCAACTTTTTTACGATTTCTTCGTTGAAAGGTATCTTTTTTTAACGCGAGCTGCATTTTATCGATGTTTTTTAATGGTGGAAATCGGCATATATTACACCACTCTCGCCTGCTAAATTGTTAATAATTGAGTATTTTTGGCAAGCTTAAAAGGTGTTTTGAACCTTTTATTTTATCATAATCAATTTAAATCATAAAAATATACTAAAATGAAAGTTACAGTAGTTGGAGCTGGAGCGGTAGGGGCCAGTTGTGCGGAGTACATTGCCATTAAGGATTTTGCTTCGGAAGTAGTAATTCTGGACATAAAGGAAGGTTTTGCAGAAGGTAAGGCCATGGATTTAATGCAGACAGCATCATTGAATGGCTTTGATACCAAAATCACCGGAAGTACCAACGATTATTCAAAAACAGCCAATAGCGATATCGCCGTTATCACATCGGGTATTCCAAGAAAACCGGGCATGACACGGGAAGAGTTGATCGGGATCAATGCGGGTATCGTAAAGACGGTCTCCAGTAATCTCATTGAACATTCCCCAAACGTTATCATCATCGTGGTTAGCAATCCTATGGATACCATGACCTATTTGGTGCATAAAACAACGAATCTGCCCAAGAACAAGATAATAGGGATGGGCGGGGCTTTGGACAGCGCTCGTTTCAAATACCGTTTGGCTGAGGCCTTGGATGCGCCAATTTCAGATGTGGACGGAATGGTGATCGGTGGCCATAGTGATACAGGAATGGTTCCCTTGACTTCACATGCTACAAGAAACAGTATAAAAGTCTCTGAATTTTTATCCGATGAAAGATTGCAACAAGTAGCCGAAGATACCAAGGTTGGTGGTGCAACTTTGACCAAATTGTTGGGTACCAGTGCTTGGTACGCTCCCGGTGCAGCGGTTTCCGCTTTGGTACAGGCCATCGCCTGCGACCAAAAGAAAATGTTCCCTTGTTCCACTATGTTGGAAGGGGAATACGGCCTAAACGATATTTGTATAGGCGTTCCGGTCATCTTAGGTAAAAACGGTATCGAGCAGATTGTGGACATTCCTTTAAGCGATGCGGAAAAGGCCAAAATGAAGGAAAGTGCAGAGGGTGTTTCCAAAACGAATGGCTTATTGGAGCTATAGTTTTTAAGCACCTCATAACTTACTATAAAAACCTTTGGAATTTGATTCCAGAGGTTTTCCTTTTTTTAGGAAGGCCGCTCCGTATCATACGTATTGTCAATTATTTACTTTCAACAATAATCTTTCTTTTTATATTTGCGCCATGAATGCAAAATGGTGCATAAGTAGTTTATTGGTCATCTTTGCCCTATTGGGGCTGAGCCAACCGCATAAAAAGATTTCCAACCAGCAGATTTCCCTGCAGTTTGGCGATGTGGAAGTGGCCTCTGAAAACGCTCGTGAGGAGGTTTTATCGAATATCACGAATAAGCTGTTGTTCTTGGGTGTTGAGGGAATCGAGGTCTACGAGGACGTTACCGGCCATATAAACATTCGTTATTACAGCGATATCGATGCGAACGTTGTAAAGGAATTCCTTTCGGAGGAAGACTCAATGTCATTGGAACATGGGGAAGAACTTCCATCCAAATCACCAAAAGAACCCATACAGGATAATTACAGTCTGGTAGTTTCAGATTTGCACCAACAAGGGCCCCAAGGTTTAAAAATCAGTGGGGATGTGGTTTCCAATCAGCAGGAAATATGCAGCGGATTTTACAATACCCTGGCGATAAATCCTACTAATACGTTCCATTTACGGCCGGTTTTCGACCAAACGGCTTTTAAGACGTACCATACTATTGCCATAGCCATAGACAACACTTCACGGAATATACCAGAGGGTAGGGCAGGACCTTTCCTACATGGCATTGGCTAATATCCAATTAGAATTTCACAAAGGCTTTCAATTACTTTCTGGCAGAAGTAGTTTGCCTTGTTTCAAATTATAAAATCAAAATCGACATAACTAAAATTAAACATTAAAATGCAAAATAAGGGACTTATAAAGCTGTTCGCTTTATTATTCGGGTTAGTTAGTATCTATCAGCTATCCTATACGTTCATCACCAATAAGGTTGAAAAGGAGGCGGAAGTATTCGCTGCAAGCCGAATTTCTGAGGCGGAAGAGGATTATATCTCAAAAAGGGAGGCCTTGGAAGCCAGTTATTTGGATTCCATTGGCAACAATACCATCTTAGGGTATACCAACTACAACGAGGCCAAAAAGAAGGAGTTGAACAAAGGTCTTGACCTTAAAGGTGGCATCAACGTAACGCTACAGATTTCCGTAAAGGATATCTTGAAAGGTTTGGCCAACAATACAAAAAATCCTGTTTTTAATAAGGCCTTGGCCGATGCGGATACCGCATCAAAGAACAGCGACGACACCTATATTGACTTGTTCTTCGAAGCTTTTGACAACATAAAGGGGGAAACAAAATTGGCTTCACCCGATATTTTCGCGAACAAGGGATTGAGCGATGAAATTAACTTTCAGATGTCTGATGATGAGGTAAAACCTATCATCCGAAGAAAAATCGATGAGTCCGTGGTTTCCGCATTTGAGGTATTGCGTGAGCGTATCGACGGTTTTGGGGTAACTCAGCCCAACATCCAGAGAGAAGGAAATTCCGGTAGGATTTTGGTAGAATTACCAGGAGCCAGGGATATTAACCGTGCCCAGGACTTGTTGTCCAGTACGGCGCAGTTGGAGTTTTGGGAGACGTACAAGCAGAGCAACCCTTCCTTTAGTACCTTCCTGATTCAAGCAAATGAAAAGTTGAAGGAAATCGTGGATGTTAAAAAGCCGGAACCCGTTAAGGAAGAATCTGAATTGGATTCGTTATTGTCAGATGTTGCCGCTGATTCCTTGGATTTGACCACACAAGTAAATCCACTTTACGAATTGTTGATACCTGCAAATCCTGGAACCCATGCCATGTTCAGGGCGGCTATCAAGGATACGGCTACGATTGGTTCTTATTTTAGGATGCCTGAAATTAGAAGGTTATTGCCCGCTGATATCCAATTCGTAAAGTTCGTTTGGGAAAGACCAGCTACCGAGGATACGGAGGTTATCGACTTGTACGCTTTGAAATCGAACCGAGAAGGGGTGCCAAGGATCAGTGGTGATGTAGTGAGCGATGCCAGAGATGATTTTGACCAATTTGGCAAGCCTGCCGTTTCCATGACCATGAATACCAAGGGCGCCAAGGAATGGGAGCAATTGACTGGGGATGCCTATAACAACCAAACGGGGATTGCCATAGTTTTGGACAATAAAGTATATACAGCTCCAGGGGTTTCCAGTGGTCCTATCAGCGGAGGCCGTTCTGAAATCACGGGAAATTTTACCGTAAACGAGACCAAGGATATTTCTAATGTATTGCGAGCGGGTAAACTACCTGCCTCCGCAGAAATCATTCAATCTGAAATCGTTGGTCCGTCACTAGGTCAGGAAGCGATCGATAGTGGTTTTATGTCCTTTTTGATCGCCATGGCCATTGTATTGTTATGGATGATAGCCTATTATGGAAAGGCTGGAGCCTTTGCCGATGTGGCGTTGTTATTGAACATCCTTTTGATTTTTGGGGTATTGACAAGTTTGAACGCGGTATTGACCTTGCCAGGTATCGCGGGTATCGTTTTGACAATAGGTATGTCCGTGGATGCGAACGTGCTTATTTTTGAAAGGATCAAGGAAGAGTTGGCCAAGGGCAAAGGAAAAGGTCTTGCTGTTTCGGATGGTTTTGGAAACGCCCTTTCGTCCATTCTGGATGCGAACATTACCACAGGTCTTACGGCAATCATCCTATTTGTTTTTGGTTCAGGCCCGATAAAAGGTTTTGCAACAACCCTATTGATCGGTATTCTTACCTCCCTGTTTACGGCCATTTTCATTACCCGATTGTTAATTGATTGGTATATCAGTGGCAAGGGTAGAAGCTTGGACTTCTCCACTAGTCTTACCAAAGGTTTGTTTCAGAACCTTTCTATCGATTTCTTGGCCAAAAGGAAGATTTCCTATGTGATATCCGGAATTTTGGTATTGGTTGGATTAGCGTCCTTATTTTTTGGACCTGGGCTACAGCAAGGTGTGGATTTTGTAGGGGGACGTTCCTACACCGTACGTTTTGAACAGGCTGTAAATCCATCGGAAATCGCATCAGAATTGAACGATGTATTTGGAAGTGGCACCAATGTGAAGACCTTTGGTGAAGCTAACCAAATCAAGATCACAACGCCGTATAAAGTGGATGTGGAAGGGATTGAGGTCGATACCGAGATTCAGGACAAATTATACACTTCCTTACAAAAATACCTACCTGATGGCACTTCTAAAGATGCGTTTGCTATTGGTAGTGAAGGAAAATCCATTGGAATTTTACAGTCCGTAAAAGTTGGGCCTACCATCGCGGATGATATTAAAAACAATGCTTTCTTGGCAATTTTGGGGTCCTTGGCCGTGGTATTCCTTTACATCTTGATACGTTTCCGTAGATGGCAATTCTCCTTGGGAGCTGTTGTTGCGGTATTCCACGACGTGTTGATTGTATTGGGCGTGTTCTCTATTTTCGGAAAAATAATGCCGTTCAACATGGAAATTGATCAAGCCTTTATTGCGGCCATTTTAACGGTCATTGGATATTCCTTGAACGATACCGTGGTGGTTTTCGACCGTATACGTGAAACTTTGGCCGAAAGAGGTTGGAAAGGTGGGGAGAATGTCAATTCTGCCATCAACAGTACTTTGGGAAGAACATTGAATACGTCCTTGACTACCTTGGTAGTATTATTGGCCATCTTCATCTTTGGTGGGGAGTCGTTACGAGGATTTATGTTCGCTATGATCGTGGGTGTGGTAGTAGGTACCTACTCCTCTGTGTTCATCGCGACACCCGTAATGTTCGATGCCTTGAGCAAGAAAATTACCAAGGTCCTTAATTAGGACTTTGACCACAACTAACTCGAGAAGGTCGCTATGTACTGCATAGCGGCCTTTTTTTATTGGCACCGCCAAAGGGTTTAATACTCCGAGGCTTGCCTAGAAATAAAAAATTTGTTTCCTGCGAATGCCTCCTGGGCTTGCCCCGAGGTAGTTTACTGGAATAGCTTAGTGTGCCCAGACCTAAAAGGTTTTGGAACCTGTTAGGTCTATTTTACAATGCCGATGGAACCTTTATCGGTATGTTTTAATTCAAGGATTTTCTTTGGGTTGAGTCCGGGTTCTTTTCGGTGGCTAACAAAAAGGATGGTGGTCTGCGTTTCTTGGGCTATTTTGTTGACAAGTTGGACAAGTATGCTGGCTGATGCATCGTCCATGCCACTGGTGGGTTCGTCAAGTATCAATAAAGGTGGATGTTTTACCATGGCCCGAACGGTCATTACAAGGCGCTGGTCCCCAAGTGACAAATCGTTGAATTGTACGTTTCTCCGCTCCCATAAACTTAAAAGCAAGAGCCAATCCTTGATGATTCTTTTTTGGGTCTCGGTGGGTTTTATATACAATCCGATGGAATCCAATAATCCGGAAATAAGCATGTTTTCGACCGAATGTCTTCCGGAAAAGCTATCGGTCATGGCGGGGGAGAAGTAGCCGATCTTTTCCTTGATGTCCCAAACACTTTCCCCGGAACCTTTCTTGTTCCCAAAAATGTATATTTCTTGTCCGAAGGCTTTTGGGTTATCGCCGGTTATCATGGAAAGAATGGTTGTCTTGCCGGTTCCGTTGTTTCCTATCAGTTGCCAAAATTCCCCGGTTTTCACTTCCCAGTCAATATCCTTTAGGACGTGTTTTTCACCATAGGAAACCGATACTTTTTCAAAGCTGATCAATGTTTCCCCATTGAACGGTATTGGTTCAATGGCAGGAGGAATGCTTCCCATAAAAATGGTCGCTTCCTCCTCTTCTCCTTGTATATCTTCGGTTAGTATCCTAAGTTGGCCATCAATGACTTTTGCAAAGTTGCGGATATTGGAAAGCATGTCAGACTTTCTACTGGCCAATTGTATCAGCAAGGTTCCGCTAGCCTTTTCTTGAAGAAGTGTTTTTAGATCATTTTGAAATGAAATGTCCAAATTATCAAACGGATTGTCCAATAGGATATAGTCCGGTTTTTGGTCGAGGATATGAAAAAGCAAGGCCTTTTTTTGTTCCCCGCTTGACATGGTTTTCAATGCCTGCCCTTTCGTGGATATATATTTGGTTCCATGTTTTTCCTCTTCTTCCATAAACCTTCTTACCGCCAATTGGGAAAATAGTTTCCCGGATATATCCTTTAGGTTTACGATGTCTGAAAATTCGTTGTTTTGGAGCTTTCGAATGAGCTCTTTTTTGTTGGTTTGATTATCCGTAAAAATCCCTAAATGTTGCATACTAAAGGTCTATTCTAAAGATGTAAACGGGATTGTTCTTATATACCGTTCTTTTTTCCAGGTGCATCCCATTTTTAAGGGCCACTTTTTTTGACGGTTCATTATCGATATGGATAATGGATATAAGGCGATTGGCCCATCCATTTTTAAAGGCGGTTTCCTTGCATTTTTGTGCGGCTTCGGAAGCGAAACCTTTACCCCAATGCGTCGGTAGAACGGAATACCCAATTTCCAATTCTTCTTGGCCGTCCACAACTTGTATCAACAAGCCGCACAATCCAATGAGTTCATCTGAGGTCTTATCGATTAGGGCGAACATTCCGCCAAGTCCTTTCTCATAGCGCTCAAAAACGCGGTCAAACTGTTGGGAACAGGCAGCAACTGGATTTTGAGGAATGCCCGACCAAAACTTCGACGATCTAGGGTCTTCGTGAAAAGGCAACCAGGCATCAAAATCGTCCCTAGATAATTTTCTGAATAGTAGCCTTTCCGTTTCGGCACCTTCCATGGAATAGTTCATGGGCTATAATCTTTCGAACGAAATGCGGTCGCCAACTTCAATAGACCAAGTATCCGATAAGCCTGCATTGACCTCCAGTACATATTTTACGGGTACTTTGGAGGATAGACCGTTCTCATTGAACGGCTGTGCATTTTTTTGGATACTGGCCACTTTCAAATCTTCATCTATGAATAGGATGTCCAAGGGAAACTCGGTATTCTTCATATAGAACGAATGCATGGCGACATCTGGAAAAATGAACAGCATTCCCTGATTCGTTTCCATGCCTTTACGATACATGAGTCCGGTCTGCGTCTCATAATCGCTTTCGGCAATTTCAATATCCAAGGAGGAGATTAGCGAGTCATTTTCCTGTTTGAAAATCTTTAAAGAACCTTCCTTTGTGAAGGTTACGGGCGTTGTTTTGATTACTTTTTTCGCTTCTTCTTTACAGGATGTCAAGCCAACCAATAAAACAATCGCCAAGCCTAAAAAATGCCTTGAAAGATGCATGTGTCTTATTTAATTAGTTTGATTTTACGGGTCTGAACATGAAATAAAGGCCTAACAGTATAAATGGAATACTCAACCACTGTCCTGTGGACAATAACCCCAAAGATTCCTCAAAACCGCCTTGGCTTTTCTTGACGAACTCCACAAAGAAACGAACGGTCCATAATAGGATTAAAAATAATCCAAAAAGATAGCCGGGCTTTTTCTTTTTATCGGTCTTCCAATAGAGAAAATACAATAGCACAAAAACAAAAATATAACAAACGCCTTCATACAATTGCGCAGGATGCCGATAGGGAATCTCCATTAAATATTGTGAAAATTGGGGGTCGTTCTCAATGGCATCATAGGCCGCGTTCAGTGTTCTTTCCTTGGTTACGCCCAAGGCTTTTGATGGATGGAGATCGTCAGAATCCCTGATGAATTTTGTCGCAAAGATGAAGGACTCGTCAACGGTCTTCCCATTGATTTCAGAATTGAAAAAGTTGCCCAAGCGCACACAAAAAGCTCCAATAGCTACGGGGATCGTCAGCCTATCAAATATCCATAACATGCTGAAACCGGTATGTTTTCTGGTAAACAAATAAGTGGCAATAATAATTCCAATAGTTGCCCCATGACTGGCAAGGCCCGTAAAACCCGTAAATTCATAGCCATCGATAAGTCCAAAAAGGAGACTGCCCGTATCACTTTCCCTAATGGGTAAGAGTATTTCCAACAAGTGATTTTTATAATAAGGCCAATCATAAAAGAAAACGTGGCCCAGTCTGGCTCCTAACATGGTGCCCAAAACGGTATACACAAAAAGGGAATCCAATTGTTCCACCGGTTTTTTTTCATTGACGAATATCTTTTTCATAAGATACCATCCAATGGCAAAAGCAATAATCCAAAGCAGGTTATAATACTTTATTTGGATGGGGCCTAAATTGAAGAGGGTCTCGTTGGGATTCCAGATAATTCCTAAGAAGTACATGCGAGTTATTTTTGAAGGGCTAATATACGTAAATAGGAGCTATTAGGGCTGGGAAAATGACGCATCTTACGTTTGAAAGTTTTCCGGTCATGGAACGGGGTCGTAGCCTTTTCCACCCCACGGATTGCAACTGAAAATACGTTTGATGGATAACCAGCCGCCTTTGAAGAGACCATGTTTTTTCAAGGCTTCCAAGGTGTATTGCGAACAAGTGGGCGAGTACCTGCACGTGGCGGGCGTATAGGGGGAAATGGCCAACTGGTAAAAGCGCACCAAAAGCACAAAAGGAGCAATCAGTATATTTTTAAATGTAGGTTTCAACCGAAAATATTAGGATGGCAAGTTACGCAATAAATTGTGTTGAAAAAGCGAAAGGCCCGTATGTTCTACAGGCCTTAATTTAATGATATCTATAATTTAATAATTACTCCCCCACTCGAACAGGCTCCAAGTTTTCCGCCTCTTCCGGGGAGTAGAGTCTAGATTTGATAATGAAACGAATGCCCATTGGTATTTCCAAGGAAAAGCTGGCCCCTCTACCCGGGGTGACATCGACCGTTAGTTGGGTGTGCTTCCAATACTCAAATTGATCTTTGGAAATATAAAATTCACATCGTTCAATGGTACCCAACCATATATCGTTATCGTCTATCATTAGTTCGCCCTTTGGAAAGCACATGGGGGAAGAGCCGTCGCAACAGCCCCCACTTTGGTGGAACATAAGTTCACCGTGTTTTTCCTTGAGTTCCTTAATGACCTCTACCGCTTTTTCACTGACCAATACCCTTTTGGTTTTCATGTGTTTATTCTTTATTGTTTTGATATGGACACACTTGGGCTTCGCTCAGCACAGGCATGTAACCTTTGATGATTACAATGATCATTTCGCAGAGTGTTTAACGCTTATTTTAATCATGTCGGTTTCATTTTATTTCTATTAAAAGAATCCCATTGGCTTCTTATCGTAAGAGATAAGCATGTTCTTCGTTTGTCTGTAATGCGCTAGCATCATCTTATGGTTTTCCCTGCCGATACCGGATTTTTTATATCCACCAAAGGGTGCATGAGCGGGATAGAGGTGATAGCAGTTCACCCAAACCCTACCGGCCTTGATCGCTCTGGAAACCGTATAGGCCTGGTGTGTATCCCTCGTCCATACACCAGCGCCCAGTCCGTACAAGGTATCGTTGGCGATTTCAATGGCTTCTGCCTCATCCTTAAAGGTGGTTACACAAACTACGGGTCCAAAAATCTCTTCTTGGAATACGCGCATTTTATTATTTCCTTTTAGCACGGTGGGCTGAATGTAGAATCCGCCTTCCAAGCCTTCATTGTAAGCCTGTTCACCACCGGTCAAGACCTCACAGCCCTCTTCCTTGCCAATTTGGATATAGTTGAGGATTTTTTCAAACTGGTCGCTGGAAGCTTGGGCCCCCATCATGGTATTTGGATCTAGTGGATGTCCCATTTTAATGGCTTTCGTTCTTTCGATTACACGCTCCATAAAGGCTTCAAAAATACTTTCCTGAACGAGCATCCTAGAAGGACAAGTACATACCTCACCTTGGTTTAAAGCGAACATATTCGCCCCCTCGATACACTTGTCAAAGAATTCGTCGTCTGCGTCCATGATATTCTCAAAGAAGATATTCGGGGACTTTCCGCCCAATTCCAGGGTTACAGGGGTAATATTTTTAGAGGCATATTGCATAATCAATTGTCCGGTCGTGGTTTCACCCGTAAATGCCACTTTGTTGACTCTTGGGCTGGATGCCAACGGTTTACCTGCTTCGGCCCCAAACCCGTTCACTACGTTCAGTACACCAGCTGGAAGAATATCCTGGATCAACTCAACAAGGATAAGAATCCCTACAGGGGTCTGTTCAGCGGGCTTTAGGACTACACAGTTTCCTGCTGCCAATGCTGGGGCCAGTTTCCAAACCGCCATCAAAATAGGGAAGTTCCAAGGAATGATCTGTCCAACTACTCCCAAAGGCTCGGTAACGTTTAAGGCAACGGTATTACTGTCCAATTCACTTACGGATCCTTCTTCGGCCCTGATAACCCCGGCAAAATATCTAAAATGGTCTATGGCCAATGGTAAATCAGCTGCCCTTGTTTCGCGAATGGCCTTGCCGTTATCCCACGTCTCCGCTCTCGCCAAAACCTCCAAGTTTTTTTCCATGACATCGGCTATTTTCAAAAGCATATTGCTTCGTTCTGTTGCCGATGAATTGTTCCATGAAGGTGCTGCTTTCCATGCCGCATCAATAGCCTTTTCTATATCCTCAGCCGTAGATCTGGGAATCCTTGTAAAGGATTTTCCGTCTACCGGAGAGGTGTTTTCAAAATACTCCCCCTTTACGGGTGCCGTCCATTTTCCTCCTATGAAATTCTCATATTGATTTTTGAATGTCGGTTTTTGTAGCACGTCTTGCGCCACGGTTGCAGTGTTGCTCATCTTTTAAAATGTTTAAAAATTAAAAATTGGTTATGTGTTTGTACAGTTCTATAAAATGATCATTCTAAAATTAGGTATTGGAAAATGGAATGGTCTGACGAATTCTATGAATAAGGTGAACAATCCTATCATATTTTGCCATAATGATTATTTTGGTTCTAAATATTTGTATATTCATTATTATTCGATTGATAATTATTAAGAAATGTTAAAGTTGTCGGATACTTTTTTGGAAGGGAGACGATTGGAGACCATGGTGGAGAACCAAACCTCCTATACTTTGAAAAATGCCGCCATGCATGTTTTTGAAACCCATGAGCAAGCAGATAAGGTCTTACTGAAATTTGACCAACCTGTTCTGGCCAGCATGATAGAAGGAAAAAAAGTGATGCATCTTAGGGATTACGAATCTTTCGACTTTTTGCCGGGGGAATCCCTTGTACTGCCCGCCAATGAAACCATGTGTATCGACTTTCCAGAGGCAAAATCCAAAAACCCGACCCGTTGTCTGGCCATGGCTATTTCAGAAGAAAAAATTAGGAATGTCCTTCAGTTCATGAATGAAAGCATGACAAAGGATGACGAAAAAGAATGGAGCTTAATGGATTACAACTTCCATTTTGTGAACGACCAGGGGATTTTTCAAATTTTACAGCGATTGCTTTTTCTTTTTTCCGAAAACCATCCCTCCAAGGACTTCTTTGTAGATAATATGTTACGGGAACTCATCATACGCATGTTGCAGACCAACGAACGAAAAATCTATACGAGTTCACAAATTGCCATCAATAGCAATAACCGACTTTCCTATGTCATTAGGTACATACGTGAAAATCTCCATGAACCTTTGAATGTGGAGGATTTGAGCAAAAAGGCTTACATGAGTCCCTCGCATTTTCATAGGGTCTTTAAAAATGAACTGGGTATTTCGCCCATTGAGTTTATAAATAACGAACGGATAAAACTGGCGACCGGTCTGCTTCAAGACCCAGGATTGAATATAAAGGATGTGTATATGCAATGTGGTTTTGAAAGTAGGTCCTACTTTAACCGCGTTTTTAAGAACAGGCAACAACTTTCACCTGGTGAGTATCAATCTAAAATAAAAACGATACAGTATTAACCTTGGTTATAGGCTGTACGTAGTACCTTCCTTACCATCCTTTAGTTGGATGCCCAGTTCGGCCAATTGATCCCGAATTTTGTCCGAAGTGGCAAAATCCTTGTTTTCCCTTGCTTCTTTTCTTAGCTGTATCAACAACTCTACGACCCCGCTCAATTTTTCCGAGTCCGCATTGGAGCTTTGCTTATCCTCAAGGCCCAACACGTCAAAGACAAAACTTTTCATCGTATCAAAAAGAATTTCCTTGTCCTCTTTGGTAATCGTTTCGGAACCTTCCTTGATAAGATTGATATGCTTTACGGCATCAAAAAGTTTCGCAATCAGAATAGGCGTGTTAAAATCGTCGTTCATGGCATCGTAGCAGGCCTGTCTCCAAGATGGTGCATCAAAATCCGACTTGCTTCCAATCGGCAGGCTATTTATGGATTTGATGGAATCCATTAGTTTATTGAAGCCTTTTTCCGAAGCTAGTAAAGCATCGTTGCTGATATCCAAAATACTTGTATAATGTGCCTGCATCATAAAGAAACGTACCATGCCCGGTGAAAATGGTTTGCTAAGAATATCGTTTTCACCCGAAAAAATTTCCCCGGGAAGGATGCTATTTCCAGTGGATTTGGCCATTTTCTTGCCGTTTAAGGTCAACATATTGGCGTGCATCCAGTATTTTACGGGCGACTTCCCATTACTAGCTTCAGCTTGCGCTATTTCACATTCGTGGTGCGGGAATTTCAAATCCATTCCCCCTCCATGGATATCAAAGGTCTCCCCAAGATATTTGGTGCTCATGGCGGTACACTCCAAATGCCAACCAGGAAATCCGTCACCCCAAGGAGAAGGCCATCGCATGATATGTTCCGGCTCCGCTTTTTTCCATAGGGCAAAATCCTGTGGGCTTTTTTTATCGTCTTGGGCCGTGAGTTCGCGGGTATTGGCGATCATGTCCTCCAATTTTCTTCCGCTTAATTTACCGTATTCGTTGGTCTCGTTGAACTTTACAACATCAAAATAAACGGAGCCGTTCACCTCATAGGCATAACCCTTCTCTAGGATGTCCTTTATGATTTCAATCTGTTCAATGATATGTCCGGTCGCCGTAGGCTCAATACTAGGTGGAAGAAAATTGAATTTTTCCAGTATGTTGTGAAAGTCCACGGTATATCGCTGCACCACTTCCATAGGTTCCAACTGTTCCAATCGTGCCTTTTTTGCAATTTTGTCCTCACCATCTTCCGCATCGTCCACCAAATGCCCGGCATCCGTAATGTTTCGCACATACCTCACTTTATAACCCAAATGACGGAAATATCTGAAAATCATATCGAAGGACATGAAAGTCCTACAATTTCCAAGATGCACGTTGCTATACACGGTGGGGCCACAGACGTACATACCAATGTGGCCTTCGTTTATGGGAATAAAAGTTTCTTTTTTGCCAGTAAGTGAATTATGGACCTTTATTGTTTGCTCTTGATACAATGGCATTTTATGAGGATGAAATTAAAATTGCGTGTCCATGTTTATATATTCGAGGAATTCATTCCTGATGGCCTCTTGCTTGAACTTGCCGCCATATTCCGCAGTTACGGTACTACTTTCAATGTCACGGATTCCCCGGGAATTCACACAGAGATGTTTGGCGTCTATGACGCACGCGACATCCTGCGTGCCCAAAACTTTCTGAAGTTCCCGTACAATTTGAATATTCAATCTTTCCTGAACTTGAGGTCTTTTGGCATAGTAATCCACAATACGGTTCATCTTGGAAAGTCCCACCACTGAGCCATTTGAGATATAAGCGACATGGGCCCGGCCCACAATAGGCAATAAATGGTGTTCGCAGGTAGAGTAGAGGGTGATGTTCTTTTCCACCAACATCTCGCCATACTTGTACTTGTTGTCAAATGTGGAAGAATTGGGTTTTCTATCGGGGTGCAGGCCACCAAAAATTTCCTTCACGAACATTTTTGCAACCCTATTGGGCGTGCCCTTTAGGCTATCATCCTCCAGATCCATTCCCAAAGTGAGAAGGATTTCCCTAACACTTCCCTTGATTCTTTCAATCTTTTCTTCATCACTAAGAAGGAAGGCGTCCTTACGTAAAGGGGTCTCTTCCGACGAGGAAATGTGGTCATCTCCCAACTGTTCAAAATGTTCCTCCAATGTACCCTCTGTTTTCATGTAAACTGAACTTTAACAAGGGGCAAAGATATGCATTATATAATACTTAATGACATTTCAAGGCCCCATACCTATTATAAATAGATGTTAAGTTTGGGGGGTTCGTATTTTGGTGAAGGATACCCAAATTCACTTGCGCTATATATTTTTTCCCTCAATATTTGGTACAGGTAATCTTCTTGTTAATAGGATTTTACAATTAGTTTAGAGTGACAGGACGTGCCGTTTATCGATTAAGTGTCCAAATAATCCGTTGAAAAATACTAAAGCCAGTATTACCCAGTTATTATATACGTTAAAGTATATTTCTAGCCCCATTAAAATATGCGAATACTAGTCGCTACTATTTGTTGTTTGCTCCTACTAATTTGCAAGGCAAATGCCCAAAACTCGCCAGATTGTAGAACCGCCATCCCTGTCTGTGCCGATGCCCCTATAATGGGATTGGCTGACGGTGGTGGCGATATAGATGATTTTGATCCGGAAGTTATTCGGCAAACCGGATGTTTGGAAAAAGGAAGCGTAAGCTCTGCGAACATAGAAAACAACACCTCTTGGTTTGTATTTAGGGCAGGTACCGGAGGGCAGGTAGGCTTTGATATTGAGGCTTTACCGTCCGGAGGAAATTCAACCCCAACGGCCGAATGGGATTTTGCCGTTTATGGTCCTTATGACCAATTGAGTGAACAGAATTTTTGTTCAATCATTGGTGATGGCACCTCGGAGCCCATACGGTGTAATTATGAAGTGAACAACACGAATTTTACGGGTATAGGCGTTAATCCCGAAAACGGTCAGGAAGGAGCTCCGTTTTTGGTGGGTAGCCAAAATACCTATGATGAATGGTTGGATGTTCAACCTGGTGAAATCTACTATATCTTAATCAATAATTTCAATACGAATTTCGATGGCGATCCTGAGCCTTTTATGTTAACGTTTACGGGTAATTCCGTAAACGAGAACCAAAATACGGCCTTGGATTGTACGTTGCGAGACGAGTTTTTGGGTTTGGATATCATAGCTTGTGAAGGCGACCCTGATATTGTTTTGAGTGCCTTGAATTCGCCAGCTGGTTCTGATATTGCAAATGTGGAATGGATGGTGGATTATGAAGACGATGGAGTTGTGGATGGCACTTTGGCCGGTTCTGGTCCTTTTGGAGCGGAATTAGTTGTTACCAGTCCAAATTCAGGAAGATATTTTGCCACTATCACCACAGCATCGGGTACTCCGCCTACGGTGGCCGACTTGGGCGGTATTCTAATTACCTTTTATGGAATTCCAATTTTGAATCGCGTGGAGGTTTTGGAGACCAATTTGTCCGTTGACCCAGATGCCAACAATGTTGAGATATTTGTGGATGGCGATGGTGATTATGAGTATGCCATTAATGGAGGGGCTTTTCAAGATGATCCCGTCTTTCTAGATATTCCACCCGGTATCAATACAGTGGTAATCAATGATAAGAACGGCTGCGGTATTACGGAACCGGTAGAGTTTTTAGTGGTTGGATATCCCAAGTTTTTTACGCCCAATGGGGATACTGTTAATGACGAATGGAACGTACAAGGAATTGAAACCCTTACGAATCCAATCGTATATATTTTTGATAGATACGGAAAACTGCTAAAACAATTGGGTGCAGTTGAAGGTTGGGATGGTACATACAATGGCAGACCCATGCCATCGACGGATTATTGGTTTCGGTTTGAGTACGAAGAGGACGATGCAGGAGTTCTGGTGGCCAAAACACGACAATCCCATTTTACCCTAAAACGATAAAAAATGACCGAATCATTCGGTCCTTTTTTAATTTTGTTTCATCGGATTAAAAATTCAGGGTGTAGCTCAAAGTACCAAAGGTGTTAGTCCTTGTAATCATGGAGGGCGTGTTCAGTCCTGTGTCAAAAAGCCTTTCGTTCATATCCTGCGAAGTTTGGCTTAGTGCCAGATCCAATCGGCTTCCTCCAAAATTAAAACCAACACCCGCCGAGAAACCGTTTAGGTCATTTATTGTATCTCCATTCACATAGGGACTTTGTTCGTATCTATATCCTCCACGTAGACTTACCATGCCCAATCGGTATTCACCTCCAAGTCGTATGGTGGAAACACCGCCCAACTCGTTTGAAATTTGATTGTTTACGGTTTGAAAGCTATTGTCATTTGCAGGTCTTAATTCCGCTTGTGAAAAATCCTGATAACCATAGTCCAAACTTAACAATCCATTTTTGCCAAAGACCAAGGCAACGCTACCGTTTAGTCTGGCAGGGGTTTTGACGGTATATCTTTCGAACAGGTTTACGATGTTGAAATCGATAAAATTAATATCGTCATCGGCCAAATCGGAATTTATTCTTTGGGAAAAATCATCCGTAAGTCTATACCATGTAGGGGATTGATAACTAGCGCCCAAACGAACAAAATCGTTTAATTTGGCAATCGCCCCTAAACTAAATGAAAACCCGTTTCCTTCGGTGCTCAATAAATTGTCAAACGTTGTATTTTGGATAGGTGAATCCGTATCGTAACCATTTTCGGTGAACTGCGTCAACTGGTCGTAGATAACATTGTGAAAATTCAGGGAAGCCCCTAAATATAGGTTGTCCCTAAATTGACTGGCCGCATTTACGGTAAACTTACTATTGTATCCCGTTGTCGATTTTAAAAATTCTTGGTTCACGGAGGAGTATCCTGTATTGCTTATGTAATTCGTGGTGGCGTCATCCGGACTTTCAGGATCTAAAATTCCGCCATAATAACCTAAGAATGCCTGTTGGTCACGAAAACCTTGAACCGCGCCAATATCAAGATAGGCATCTTCAATAAATTCATCCTCTTGAATAAGAATGGAGCCAAAGGGTACTCCTTGGGCAAAATTCAAGAAGTAATTATCGATGCCTTGATTGCTATTTCCTGTAATGAAGACCTCGTTCTCAAAACTTTGGGTCATGTCATAGTTGAAAGCCAAGGAAAACTTTTTCCAGTCGGAATTTTGATTGGTGTTGTTAAAGACAAAGGCACCTCCTATTTGGTTCAAATCGATTTCGTTCCGATTTGTATTGGATAACGTTCCAGAATAATTTGCATCGTTTTCCCTTCTAAAATGTGTACCCGAAAGGGTCATTAAGCTATTGTTAAAAACCGCGGAACCAGCAGGGTTTATGTTTATGGCGGACATATCTCCTCCTAGTGCGCCAAAAGCGCCACCCATGGCCTGAAATCTTGCCGTGCCCGGAAGTTCCTCGAGACCGTAACGCAGGACATCGTTAATATTTTGTGCGCTGGCCGTAAGGCAAAGGCATAGTGTTATGAAAGTGAATATTCTTTTCATCTTGCAATCTTTTTAAAGTTGAACTGATTAGCGGTTGCTACGACCACCTGAAGATCTACCACCTCCGGAAGATCTACCTCCGCCACCGGATGAACGGGACGACCCGCCACCTCCTGAACTTCTGTAGCTACCGCCAGAACTACTCCTTCCAGAACTATAATTACCTCCGGAACTACTTCTGCCGGAACTATAGCTTCTACCGGAACTATAGCCCCTACTGGAACCCATGCTCCTGGAAGTGCCATAAGAAGAACTACTTCTTCCAGAACTGGATCCTCTATATGTAGAGGTTCTAGGGGTTACGGCCCTACTGGTCCTACCGGACATGTCACTTCTGCTATAGGTTGATGATGACCTTGCCGTTCCACTGTAATAGCCATTACTTCTTGAATTACTATAATATCTTGGTGTGGCCCGTGTGCTCCTACTGGTTCTATAGGCCCTATTCTGGTCAGCGCTTACCGTACGTCTGCTCAATGAGCTGCTTCTTGTGTTGGCAGAACTCCTTGCGGAAACCGCCCTATCCGAAGTTCTGTATCTAGGGGAAGTACCCCTCGTATTTACGTTTGATCTGCCACGCAATGCGGTTGAACCATTGTTTACGGTATTGTAATAGCCGCGTCTTGTCCTGTTGTTTGAGAACGCATAATTTCTTCTGAAGTTGTTGCCATAATAGCCTCCCCAGCCCCAATTACCGGCCCAGCCCCAATTGTTCCATCCGTTCCAGCCCCAATTGTTCCAGCCCCAACCAAAACCGCCTCCCCAGCCCCAGTTGTTCCAGCCCCAAGGATTGTTCCATCCCCAGCCCCAACGGTTCCAGCGATTCCAGCCCCAATTGTTCCAGCCCCAACCGAAGCCGCCACCCCAGCCCCAGTTGTTCCAAAGCCAAGGATCGTTCCAGCCCCAACCGAAGCCGCCACCCCAGCCCCAATTGTTCCAGCCATTATCATAAACATTTATAACAACGTTTTGGCCGTTATCGCCCCAACCTCCAAAACCTTGGTAGTCGTTTGGGCTATCATAATAATCGGTCAATTGATTTTGAGGAATACTATCGTTAAGGTCGTTACTGGAATACGAATCTACGTCCGTAAATATCTCGCTATCCAAGATTTGACCATATTGATCGGCCTTTTGTCCAAAATACTCCGTAAAGGTATCGGACTCCTCTGACCTGGTCGTAGGATTGTATTGCCTATCCGGTCTACGTTCCACGGTTCTAGGGGTATCATCGGCGTAGATTCCGTCGTTGTCGTAATAAGAAGCTTGTTGGTATGAACCACAGGAAACCACTAGCATTACCAGTGAAGCAACCATCAGTCCATATAAATATTTGGTGTGGGATGTGGAATATATCATCGTTCTAAAATTATATTGTTGAACATAGTAAAAATAACTAGTTTTACCGCATTATTTTCTTTAATAAGCACAAGATTTGTGCCAAACTCCGAACAATGGGTAAAAATTTGACTTCTAGAAGCGAGGATTATTCCAAATG
Organism: Maribacter aurantiacus; assembly: GCF_005780245.1. Taxonomy (NCBI): domain Bacteria; kingdom Pseudomonadati; phylum Bacteroidota; class Flavobacteriia; order Flavobacteriales; family Flavobacteriaceae; genus Maribacter; species Maribacter aurantiacus. The sequence goes on from NZ_VBUK01000002.1 coordinate 125,419, forward strand.
GTATAATGAGTTGGTCGTTAAGGCCGATTTGGCCGAAAACTCCGGCGTAAGGGGCTGTATGGTCATCAAGCCTTACGGCTATGCTATTTGGGAAAAAATGCAAGCAGGCCTAGACAAAATGTTCAAGGATACGGGACACGAAAATGCCTATTTTCCGCTATTCATCCCCAAATCATATTTGAGCAAGGAGGCCAGTCATGTAGAGGGCTTTGCAAAGGAATGTGCCGTGGTAACCCATTACCGACTAAAAAATAATGAGGACGGAACCGGAATCATTGTAGACCCCGATGCCAAACTGGAAGAGGAATTGATCGTGAGGCCAACTTCGGAAACCATCATCTGGGATACCTTTAGAAAGTGGATCCAATCCTATAGGGATTTGCCTTTGTTGATAAATCAGTGGGCGAATGTTGTTCGATGGGAAATGCGCACTCGACTTTTTCTTAGAACCGCAGAGTTTTTATGGCAGGAGGGGCATACGGCCCATGCCACGGAACAAGAAGCGATCGAGGAGGCGGAACAGATGATGCATGTTTATGCCGAATTTGCGGAGGAACACATGGCCGTTCCGGTTATCAAGGGATTAAAAACCCCAAGTGAGCGATTCGCGGGAGCCATTGAAACGTATTGTATAGAGGCTTTGATGCAGGACGGTAAGGCATTACAGGCTGGTACGTCCCATTTTTTAGGTCAGAATTTCGCCAAGGCCTTCGATGTTAAATTTGCGAGCAAAGAAGGAAACAAAGAGTATGTTTGGGCCACTTCTTGGGGGGTTTCTACACGCTTGATGGGTGCGTTGATCATGACCCACTCAGATGACAATGGTTTGGTGCTTCCCCCAAAATTGGCACCAATTCAAGTAGTAATCGTACCTATTTACAAAGGTTTGGAGCAGTTGGATGAAATTTCCGAAAATGTAAAGCCTCTTGTAACCGAATTAAGGGCCAAGGGAATATCCGTGAAATATGACGATAGGGACACGCAAAAACCTGGGTTCAAATTCAACGAATACGAATTGAAGGGGGTTCCCATCCGTTTGGCCATTGGGCAGCGCGATCTTGCCAATGGTACTTATGAGGTGGCACGAAGGGATACTTTGGAAAAATCCACGGTACCCGCTAGCGAAGTCGTTGAGAAAATCGAATTTTTGTTGGAGGATATTCAAAAAACAATTTATAGGAAGGCCTTTGATTACAGAAAAGAGCATATTACAAAGGTTGAAACCTATGATGAGTTCAAGGATATTCTGGAAACCAAGGGAGGCTTCATATCCGCCCATTGGGATGGAACCGCAGAAACTGAGGATCGCATAAAGGAAGAAACCAAAGCAACCATTCGTTGTATACCTTTGGATGCTAAGGATGAGGAAGGTAGTTGTATTTTGACAGGTAAACCATCCTATAAGAGAGTGTTGTTCGCAAAGGCTTATTAAAAGATTTTAAAAAATCATAATTGGGAGTTGCGATAGTGAAAAATAATTGTATTTTTGCATCCGCAATTACGTAAAGTAATGGCCCGTTCGTCTAGGGGTTAGGACGCCAGGTTTTCATCCTGGTAACAGGGGTTCGATTCCCCTACGGGCTACGAAGATTTGGAACGTAATGTTCCGTATTGGCTTAATGGCCCGTTCGTCTAGGGGTTAGGACGCCAGGTTTTCATCCTGGTAACAGGGGTTCGATTCCCCTACGGGCTACTAGAAATAAATGGATACAGGAATCCACCAAAATATAATTAGGAAATAAGATGGCAAACCATAAGTCGGCATTAAAAAGAATCAGAAGAAACGAAGCGGTACGTTTACGTAATAGGTATCAGCATAAAACCACACGTAATGCAATCAAGAAATTGCGTACCGAGGAAAACAAGAAGGATGCCGAGGCATTATTGCCAAGTGTAGTAAGTATGATCGACCGTTTGGCAAAACGCAATATCATCCATAGCAATAAGGCCGCCAATTTAAAAAGCAAATTGGCAAAACATGTAGCTGCCCTTTAAGAATAGTTAAAAACATATTTTTTTTTAGACCCTCCATTATGAAGGGTTTTTTTATGATTTTTATCCAAAGGCCCTTTTTCTGGAAACAAAAAAACCAATGCAGAAACTCAAGTGCATGAGTATAATTAGAATGTGTAGAATTGACCGAAAACCATAGTCCAGCCAAAGCTGATATCTCAGATATCCGACTACGAAAAGTATTGGAGCGAAAATGTGAAAAATGATTAAACCCAGACTCACCCAGAAAACAAGGTTGTAGGGTTGAACAACGGGAAGATGCGATTTCCGTTTATCGTAGAAATATAGAAAAATGATGAATAAGAGCGTCCAAGAAGCAACGGCATTTGCATAGAAAAGGGTGGTATGCGTAGGATTTTGGAAAAAACAGGATATCAAATAGGTCAGCATTGCCAAAATACTTACGGTACGTATCCAACTTTTGTACTTCTTGTCTTTAATCAAATTCCAGTACACGTAGAAAAAGAAAGGAAAAAAAATCAAATCATAGATATTGTAAATAATATCGTTGAATCCTGTGTCCTGGACATTTGGAAAAAATGAAAAATCCGGATAGTATCTAATGAAATAACCCAAAATTTCATTCAACAGTGTATAGGCCAGTATTGCCGGTAGGTACTTTAAATACGTATCGAAATATTTCGGGTAGGCGATTATGGACAGGATTAAGGAAAAAATATAGGCAAAAATGAAATAGTCCCTCTGTAGGAAATCAACTAGTTCTTGTAGCATCTGTTAGAAGTCGGTTTTGGGTGGAGGTCCTCCATTCCCTCTATTTAAAGTCAGACTTGTTCCTCCTTGCAAAACCGGGGCGGCATTTGTTTTAGGGATGAATGAGGCTTCGGATTTTTCCCTTCCCTCCTTTGAATTATCACCTTGTTGGGAAGCAATCCAATCGCGCACTAACTTGGCCTTCCCTTCTGCATCAATAAAAATGCCCCCGTAGGCCCCGTCAACTTGGGCTGTGGGTAACAGAAATACCGTGTTTTTATTAGGATATCTTCGGCTTGTGTTTCCATAATTTCCCAGATATATCCGAATGCTATCGGCCTCTGTACCTCCATTTTTTGCCTCCTGCTTCACATATTTGAGGTAGTTTTCAAGAACTTCTATTTCAAAAGAAATAAACTGGGTAGGTTCAAAAGGATTTTCGTCCTTTTGGTTTTCCGATTCCATTTTTTCTATGAAAGCGGCCCTTCTATTTTTGTAGTTTTCGTAAAGTGATTCCGCTTCCTCTAGGGATATAATTTGTTTGGGGGCGGTAAGTACTTCTTCCTTGACTTCTGTAGGCGGTTTTTCCTGATTTTGTTTGCAAGAAACCAAGGGAATCAAAAAAATAAAAATCAGGAGAGGTTTGCATAAATTCTTCATAGGTTCAGGATATTGGTTAAATTCTCAGGGGAAACTTCTTTAAAGATAGGGTTTTATTTCAATTTAGGGTATAAAAAAGCTCCAGTGGTGACCCATTGGAGCTTTAATTTATTTGGTCCAGGATTACTGATTCATAGTCATTAAGAACTCCTCGTTGTTCTTTGTTTGTTTGAATCGTTGCTCTATGAACTCCATTGCTTCAACCGGGTTCATATCTGCAAGGTATTTGCGCATGATCCACATACGTTGTAAGGTGTTTTCATCCAATAACAAATCGTCTCGCCTTGTACTTGAAGAAGTAAGGTCTATGGCGGGGAATATTCTTCTATTGGCAATTTTACGATCTAATTGAAGTTCCATATTTCCGGTACCTTTAAATTCCTCAAAGATAACCTCGTCCATTTTAGAACCGGTTTCGGTAAGCGCCGTAGCGATGATGGAAAGGGACCCTCCATTTTCAATATTTCTGGCCGCTCCAAAGAATCTTTTTGGTTTATGAAGCGCATTGGCGTCCACACCACCACTGAGCACCTTACCTGAAGCGGGTTGAACCGTATTGTAGGCCCTTGCCAATCGGGTAATGGAGTCCAGGAGTATCACTACGTCATGACCGCATTCTACCAATCTTTTCGCTTTTTCAAGAACGATGTTCGCTACACGAACATGTTCAGAGGCTTCCTTGTCAAAGGTAGAGGCTACAACTTCGCCACGAACGTTTCGTTGCATATCGGTAACTTCTTCAGGTCGCTCGTCAATTAACAGTATAATTTGATATACCTCTGGATGATTTGCCGCAATACCGTTGGCAATGTCCTTCAATAACATCGTTTTACCGGTCTTGGGCTGTGAAACGATCATGCCCCTCTGTCCTTTTCCAATGGGTGAGAACAAATCGATGATTCTTGTTGAGATGGTACTTTGCTTTTCTGCCAAATTGAATTTTTCCCTTGGGAAGAGTGGGGTCAAGTGTTCAAACGATACCCGGTCACGAACCACTTGCGGATCGATTCCATTAATCTTATTGACCTTGATCAGTGGGAAGTATTTTTCGCCCTCTTTTGGGGGTCGGACATTACCCAATACCGTATCTCCTGGTTTTAGGCCAAAAAGACGGATTTGGGATTGTGACACATAAATGTCGTCTGGTGAGGACAGGTAATTATAATCGGAAGATCTAAGAAATCCGTAACCGTCCTGCATAATGTCCAGTACGCCTTCGCTGGTGATGATACTGTCGAACTCATATTCGGGTTCTTTGTACCTATTTTTAAGGTCTTTGTCAAAATTACTCTTGTCATGGGTGTTACGCGAGTGATTTTGTTTTCGATTGTTCTGATTTTTATTCTGTTGCGAGCTTTTTTGATTGTCTCTTTTGGTATCGTTATCGTTATTTTTTTGACGGGGTTTGGTGTTCCTTTGCTCGTTGGAATTTGTTTTTGGGGAATCGTTGCTTTGGGCCTCGTTGGTTTCCGATGGCTTTGCGGAAGCATCCTTCTCTTCTTGTTTTTCGACCTTGCTTCTGGAAATCCTAGGTTTTTTGGTCTTTGGTTTTTCCGGTTCCGAGGGTGCCACGGTAGCCGCCACTTTTGGGTTTGCCGCCTGTAAGTCTAGAATCTGATAGACGAGGTCCAGTTTTTTTAAGGTCTTAAATTTGGGAACGTTTAGTCCTTTGGCAATTTCCTGAAGCTCAGGAAGCTTTTTTGATTTTAAATCTGAAATCTCAAACATTAAATATGTAAATAAGTTAAATGTATTTTCTAGGGATACGAAGAAATCTGACTCTAAATTAATAGGATAAAGAGGGATAAGGTTTCCCTTTGGTAAGTGTTAAAATCATTAACGTTACAATATTACAAATTATTTTCAATATTTGGTGGATAATTCTTAAAAAGACCTTTATTTTTGTGCCTCCAAGGACCATAAAGAGTATGATTCAAAGAATTCAGACCGTTTATTTAATTGTTGTTGCACTATTGTCCGGTGTGCTGCCGTTCTTTGTAAATCTGTGGTCAGATGCCAAAGGGCAGGAAATTTATGCGAGCAATGAGATTTTGGTATCCATATTGTTTTATATAATTGGGGCCTTGGCCTTATGGACCATTTTTTTATTTAAAAAAAGAAAGAACCAGTTTGTGTTGAACCGGTTGAACATGATATTAAACCTTTTTTTACTAGGACTTTTCGTTTATCGGTCCCTAAATCTATCCGGAGAGACTACAGTTTCTGAGAAGGGTATTGGGATGCTGATTCCTGTATTTTCTATCGTTTTTTTAACCCTTGCCAATAGGGCGATTAAAAAGGATGAAGATCTTGTAAAATCTGTGGATCGTCTACGTTAAACCTAACATCTTAGTAGTATTAGTGCGAAAACCCGGGGTAGTTCCCGGGTTTTTATTTACAATACCAAAGGGTTTAAATATTCCGGTTTGAGTTACTTGCAATTAAGTTTTTTTCTGCCGATACTTTCCTTGGAATTGACCATAAAGCTCCCAATCCGTTTGTGCGGGCTTTCTAAACCTAGCTTACCTTTTTCCAAGCTCTATAACTTCCAAATCATTAATTTCCTTTCCGTCTATGGTAAACCGTAACATGGTCCTCACTTGGTGAAACCCATGTTTGCCGCAGGCACCGGGATTCATATGTAACAGACCTACATTTTTATCCCACATAACTTTTAAAATATGGGAATGGCCGCAGATGAAGAGTTTTGGGGGCTTTTTTTTGATTTCCCCGCGTGTGTTGGGGTTGTACTTGGGAGGGTATCCTCCAATGTGTGTAATCCAAACATCCACTTCCTCGCACATAAACCTATTGTTTAGCGGGTATTCCTGTTGGATACTGTGATCGTCAATATTGCCATAAACGGCCCTTAACGGTTTTAAAGCGGAAAGTGCATCACATACCTCTAGCGAACCAATGTCCCCCGCATGCCAGATTTCATCCGCCATGGCGGCATATTTCAAAATGGTCTCGTCCAAATGGGAATGGGTATCGGAAAGCAAAAGGATTTTGGTCATAATTTTGGTATCGGCACAAAGGCCTTGTCTTCTAATTTTTGGTTTTTATATCTTTGTGAACTACAAAATTAGCGTATCCCTTTGAGATATTTTATTCAGTTCTCCTATTTTGGAAAGAAGTATCACGGGTGGCAAAACCAGCCCAACGCCATTACCGTTCAGGAAGTATTGGAAGGCGTGGTATCAAAACTCTTGAGGAGTCCCGTTGAAATAGTGGGTGCCGGAAGAACGGATACCGGGGTGCATGCCAGGGAGATGTTCGGTCATTTCGATTTTGAACCCATCGCCGATATAGAAAATCTTATCTATAGAATAAATGCATTTCTTCCAGGGGATATTGCCGTCCAAGGTATTTTTCCAGTTCAGGACGACGCTCATGCCCGATTTCATGCAATCTCCCGTTCGTACGAATATTGGGTTTGTCAGGAAAAGGACCCTTTTTTTAAGGATACGGCATATTTCGTGAAAAAACCATTGCACCTTGATCTAATGAATACGGCCGCTGAACTGCTCATGGGAAAGCAGGATTTTGAATGTTTTTCCAAATCAAAAACGGACGTGAAGACCTATTTTTGCGATATTAGAACGGCTCGTTGGGAACTAGGTTCCGATAAACTCATATTTAAGATCAGCGCAGATCGCTTTCTTAGGAATATGGTCAGGGCTATCGTAGGGACACTTTTGGATGTGGGTCACGGGAAGTACCCACCAAAGCATGTTAAGGCTATCCTAAATAGTAAGGATCGGTCGGAGGCCGGTGTTTCGGTACCTGCAAAAGGACTATATTTGACATCGATTACCTATCCAAAGAATATTTTCAAGCATGAGCGATAATACTGGCAATGCCTTTGATACAAGACTGTTCAAGCGCTTGATGAAGTATACACGGCCTTACAGGTTTACTTTTTATGGCGTGGCCTTGGCCGCAATCCTTTTATCGGCCTTTGCCGTGCTCACGCCATTACTTCTAAAGCAAATCATAGATGATGCCATTAAAGGTAGCGATGCCGATAAACTGTTACACCTAACACTGGCCATGCTGGCCGTACTTCTGGGGCAAGTCATTTCACAATTGCTGTTCAATTATTACGCCAATTGGTTGGGGGAATCCGTAATCAGGGACGTACGGATCAATCTATTCCAGAAAATGCTGGGATTCAAAATGAAGTATTTTGACAATTCCTCTTTGGGTGTTTTGGTGACTAGGGCGGTGGCGGACATGCAGCGCATTGGGGAGATTTTCAGTCAGGGTTTTTTTGTAATCGTGGCGGATTTGTTGAAAATGGTAGTAGCGGCGGGGGTAATGATCTACATTAATTGGAAACTGGCCTTGTTGGTCTTTTCAGTGCTGCCCATAATTTTATATGCCACCCGACTCTTCCAGAAGGCGATGAAAGTCGCTTTTACTGAGGTAAGGGCAGAGGTTTCCAACCTAAATTCCTTTGTGCAGGAACGGATTACCGGAATGAAAATCGTGCAATTGTTCACCAGGGAAAGGATAGAGAGTGAAAAATTCAGGGAAATCAATGAAAAGCATCAGAATGCCTGGCTACGAACGGTTTGGTACAATTCCATCTTTTTTCCTATTGCCGAAATCGTTTCTTCCATTACGGTAGGTTTGGTAGTTTGGTACGGTGGCTTGCAGAACGTTGCCAACATTACAAACGATGTGGCAGGTACGGTCTTTGCTTATATCATGTTGATCGATTTACTCTTTAGGCCCCTAAGACAGATTGCGGACAAGTTCAATACCCTACAAATGGGTATGGTCGCCGCGAACAGGGTCTTTAAGATTTTGGATACCGATAGTTCCATTGAGGATAATGGACAAATGGAAAAGACCGAGGTAAAGGGAACGATCCAATTTAAGGATGTCCGCTTCGGGTATCTGGAGGATGAGGAAGTATTGCACGGCATCTCCTTTGATGTAAAGGCCGGTGAAACCATAGCGATCGTGGGAGCAACGGGAGCTGGTAAATCCACCATAATAAATTTATTGAACCGGTTTTACGAGATCAATTCCGGTAAGATTCTGGTAGACGGAGTCGATATCAAGGATTATACATTATCCTCGCTTAGATCCCATATTGCGATCGTACTACAGGATGTCTTTTTGTTTGCCGATACCATTGCCAACAATATTTCCCTAAAAAATCCCGACATATCCGTTGGGGACATCGAGGAGGCCGCCAAGGCGATTGGCGTGGACGAGTTCATTGCAAGCCTTCCGGGCGGTTATGAATACAACGTAAAGGAACGAGGAAGCATGCTGTCCAGCGGTCAAAGACAGTTAATCGCCTTTTTGCGAGCCTATGTTAGCAAGCCCAGTATTTTGGTGTTGGACGAGGCTACTTCCTCCATTGATACCTATTCTGAACGTCTGATACAACAGGCTACAGAGCGTATTACCAAAGGAAGGACTTCCATCGTTATCGCCCATAGATTGGCAACCATAAAAAAAGCCGATAAAATCATTGTTATGGATGACGGTAAAATTGTGGAAATGGGATCCCACAAAGAGCTCTTGAAAAAAGGCGGATATTATCGCAACCTATACGAAGCCCAGTTCCTGGCAGAGGAAGTGGCATGATGGACAGTTCTAAGCAGAGGGTTTGAAATCCTCTGGCTGAATAGTTCCCGTGAGAAAAAGAATTATTGGGATGATAATGGAAAGACTGAAATAAAAGACGGTGAATAACATCCAAAATATCAGGACCTTTGACCAAAGCTCAATTCCTTTTTCACGTGCGATCCTTTTTATAACATAGGCAGAATACAAATACATGAAGAGAATTGCTATGAAACTAAATTTCATGTAGAAACTTGGTATGAAGGCCAAAATTATGAGGGATGGTATAAATATACCTAATGAATATTGCGCCAGGGTATAGGTGAATATGACAATCCTTTCGGAAAAGTTGTATTTTTTTGCCTGGAAATTCAGCCACCCGGCAATAGCCATCATCGGTATATATAAAACGAATAAAATGGCTTGGTAGTCGAGAATTGCGTCCCAGAATTTTCCCTGCCAAGCTTGGGACTGGCCCGTTCCTAAAACATCCATATCGAACTGCCCACTGTTCTTTCGCATAAAGAATACGAGAAGACCAGAAAGTGTAATGGCGATTCCCAAGTAACTGATTGGGTTTAAGTACTTTTTACGTATTCCTTCAATATAACCTACAATTACCGATTCTGGTTTTGAAAAAAGATGGGTAAATGTCCGTAAAAAAGTGTTGTCCACATTAAAATACCTTTCAATGGCATCATACCAAAGATTTTTTACGGTTAGCCTATTGCGTATCACTTGGGCTCCGCAATCCGGACAATAATTGTAGTCCGTTCTTAAAGTATTCCCACAATTTTTACATTGCATTATACAAGGTCTTTTTTCAAAAGCGTTATCAATTGTGCGCCAGACTCAAACAGTATAAATTCCCCGTTTTTTATATAGGAAATCTGTCCGGTTTCCTCGCTTACCACCAAACAGAGTGCATCCGTTTTTTCGGTTATGCCTATGGCGGCTCGGTGCCTAAGACCGTACCGGAGAGGAATACTACGTTCATTGGTGACGGGTAAAATGACCCGGGTCGCAACAATGTAATTATCCACGATTACCGCGGCACCGTCGTGTAAGGGGCTGTTCTTGTAGAAAATACTTTCTATGATGGGCTGGGTGACCTCAATGTTCATTCTGTCGCCCGTACTTTTTATAAAATCCAAGGAATTGCCCCTTTCTATGACCAAAATGGCTCCGGTCTTTGAAGCCGACATTTTTTCACAAGCCTTAACGATTGCCTCCACATCAATACTCGTAGTATCTCCCTCCTGTTTTAGGAATTTAAAATGCTTTACGAAGTTTCGTTTATTGGCAAAATTTGTGGAACCGATCATTAGAAGGAACTTTCGTATCTCCTGTTGAAAAACGATTATTAAGGCTATAAGCCCCACCTGCATGAAGGCACCCACGATGCTACTGATCATCTCCATGCCCAAAAGCTCTGTAAGTTTCCAGAAGGCCCAAACAATGACAATGCCAATGAAGATATTGATGGCCGCAGAACCACGGACCAGTTTATAAACATAGTAAAGGAGTACGGCCACCAAAACGATATCCAGGATATCCGTAATCTTAAAATCGATAAAATTTAAAAAATCCAAAGAGTGCCGTTTCTGTAAAATTAACAAAAATAGATGAACAAGTATTCCCAAAATTAAGTGGTCAATTGCCTGTAAATCTTGATACATTCCATGGCCTCCGCAACATCGTGCACCCTTAAAATGGATGCCCTTTTTTCTAACGCTAACATATTGAGGGCGGTTGTTCCATTGAGGGCATGCTGGGCGTCCGTACCCAAGAGTTTGTATATCATGGATTTACGGCTAAGTCCAGCCAAAATGGGTCTATCGGCCATGGTCAACAAATCCAAGTTTTTCAATAATTCATAGTTCTGCTCCAGGGTTTTGGAAAAGCCAAAACCAGGATCGATGATGACATCGATGATACCCTTGGATCTTGCCACGGACAGCCGTTCTGAGAAATAGAACATGATTTCCTGTAGCAAATCCTCATAGAAAATTTGTTCCTGCATGGTTTTGGGATTGCCCCGCATGTGCATCATAATGTAAGGAACGTGGTATTCCGCTATTACTTCCATCATGGCTTCGTCCAAAAGTCCGGCAGAAATATCGTTGATCAATGCGGCGCCGAGTTCAAGGGCCTCTTCGGCTACCTTTGATTTGAACGTGTCTATGGACACCAGAGCATCGGGAAATTTGCTTAGTACAAGTTCAAGTACGGGCAATAAACGTTTCAGCTCCTCATCGGTGCTGATTTCGTCGGCTCCGGGCCTCGTACTATAAGCGCCAAGGTCGATAAAAGTAGCACCCCAAGAGAGCATTTTTTCCACTTGTTCCAAAATGTCACGTTCATTTTTGTACTTACCGCCATCGTAAAAGGAATCTGGGGTAAGGTTGAGGATGCCCATCACTTTGGGATTTGTCAAATCAATAAGTTTTCCCTTACAGTTTATCGTCATACGGTCCTTTTGGTCATTGGGATGGTTTTAAGTTTGAACTCCCAATCTTGATGGTTACAAATTTTTGAGCGAAATTTACACAAATTACAACAACCACATGCAAAAAACGGAAGAGCAGTATAATGCCGTAATCAAGGTTTGTCAGGATCTTTACGAAAAGAAAATGCTTGATTACGGGTGCGCATGGCGCATTCTCCGTTTACCCTCCCTTACCGATCAAATATTTATCAAGGCGCAACGGATACGTAGCTTGCAGGAAAATGCCTTTCGTAAAGTGGACGAGGGCGAGGTTCCGGAGTTCATAGGAATAATAAATTATTCTGTGATGGCCTTGATACAGCTTGAGCTAGGCGTGGCGGAACAGCCAGACCTAGATCCCAAAACGGCCCTATCACTCTATAAAAAGCACGTGAACGCAACCAAGGAACTCATGCTCAATAAAAACCATGATTATGGTGAGGCCTGGCGGGACATGCGCGTAAGTTCCCTGACGGATTTAATACTGCAAAAATTGCTCAGGGTGAAATCCATTGAGAACAATAAGGGGAAAACCTTGGTGAGCGAGGGTATTGATGCCAACTATCAGGATATGATAAACTATGCTGTTTTTGCATTGATTCACCTAGGTTTGTCTGAAAATTAATTAAGAATTATGAAATGAGCCATAAGAAGTCTTATTGCCCACCAAGATGGTTATTGGCGAATTGCATCTGACCTATGGAAAACAATAAAAATAAACAGATGAAATATGTAATTGGAGTAGTTCGAATTTTTGTAGGGGTACTTTTTATTATCAGCGGGTTCATAAAATTGAACGACCCTGTTGGATTTTCTTTTAAGTTGGAGGAATACTTCAGTCCCGGAGTGCTCAATATGCCTTTTTTTGAACCGCATGCATTGACCATTTCCTTGATAGTGGTCATTTTTGAAGTGCTTTTGGGAGTATTCCTTATACTGGGTATACTTCGAAAATTTACCCTAAGGAGTCTTTTGTTGATGATCGTGTTCTTTACGTTTTTGACGTTCTATTCCGCATATTTCAATAAGGTAACGGATTGCGGTTGTTTTGGGGATGCCATCAAGTTGACCCCATGGGAATCCTTTTCAAAGGATGTAGTTCTGTTGGTACTGATACTTTTGTTGTTTTATGGGAAGGAATATATCACGCCACTTTTTAGGCCCTTTATTACCAAGGTACTGGTGGCCATCTCCATAGTTGGCTGCATCGGGTATGCCTACTATGTCCTGAATCATTTGCCCGTAATCGATTTTAGGCCTTATGAAATCGGAAAAAATATAGAAGAGGGAATGGGTATCCCGGAGGACGCACCCAAGCCCGTTTATGAGTATTCATGGAAATTTAAAGTGAACGGTGAAGAACAGGTCATAGTTACCAATGGGGATTATCCCACGGTAAATGGGGAATTCATAGGTGTTGAGACCGAAGAGATACAGAAGGGCTACGAGCCTCCGGTACACGATTTTACCATTGAACAGGAAGGCGAGGATTTTGCAGCGAGTCTATTGCAGGAACCCAAATTGGTCATGGTCATCGCCTATGATTTACGAAAGGCCAATACGGAGGTTTTTTCCGAAGTGAAAGAGGTTACGGACAAGGCCATGGAAAATGGATACAAGGTTATTGGTATGTCTGCTTCCGGGCCGGAGCAGACCCAGGTTTTGAAACAGGAATTCAATTTGGGATTTGAGTTCTATTTCACCGATCAAACGACCTTGAAAACTATTGTAAGGTCCAATCCCGGGGTTTTGGTCTTGGAAAAAGGAACCATAAAACAAAAGGTGCATTACAATGATTTGGAGTACCTTACATTTGAATAATCGATAGTCATACCATAAATTAAACAAGCATAAATAGTATAACAATGAGAAGTAAGATAGTAGCAGGAAATTGGAAAATGAACAAGAACCTGGAAGAGACCGAAGCCTTATTGGTGGAATTGGCCGCCAAACTGCCGGATACCAAAGCGGAGGTTATGGTAGCGCCAACGTTCGTAAACTTGGCGGCGGCAGTTCGCAATCTAGAAGCTTCTCGGATAGAAGTGATTGCACAGAATATGCATTTTGCAGAAAGTGGGGCATATACCGGGGAAATTTCTGCGGATATGCTATTGAATATTGGTGTGGATACTTGTATTATCGGACATTCGGAACGTAGGGCCTATTTTGGCGAAACCGATGAAATCTTGGCCAAAAAGGTGAGAACAGCTATGGAGAAAGGCATTAGGGTCATGTTTTGCTTTGGGGAGGAATTGGAGGACCGCAAATCTGGAAACCATTTCAATGTGGTGGAAAGCCAACTTAAAAATGCGCTGTTTTCTTTGGATAAATCCGATTGGAGCAAGATTATACTGGCCTACGAACCTGTTTGGGCCATAGGAACGGGAGAAACGGCATCACCGGAACAGGCACAGGAAATGCATGCTTTTATCAGAAAGGTTATTTCAGATGCTTATGATAGTTCCGTGGCTTCCAACGTTTCCATTTTATATGGGGGCAGCGTGAAACCTGGGAATGCAGAAGAGATTTTTTCAAAACCCGATGTTGACGGTGGTCTAATTGGTGGTGCTTCCTTAGTATCGGACGATTTTGTGGCAATTATCAAAGCGATTTAAAGAACCATAAAATTGATTGTTTTATAAAGAGGCTGTCTAAAAAGTCATTTCTGCTGTCAATTCGAGCTGAGTCGAGAATTATAACTTACTGGTTTTTAACGCATCTCGACTGCGCTCGATGTGACATATGAATGGTATTGTGACTTTTTAGACAGCCTCTTTTAAATACCGGGAAATGAACGATACCATTTACATGGAGTACAAATTTTTGGTGGCACCGTTGCAACCTGCTTCAGACATTCTTATCGCCGAGTTGGGGGAAGTTGGTTTTGAAAGTTTCGTAGAGGAAGAAACGGGGGTTTTGGCATATATCCAAAAGGAAGAATGGAGTGAAAACATATTGGATGGACTATATATACTGAACAACGGGAATTTTGATATCTCATTTACCTATAAGGAAATTGCCCAAGAAAACTGGAACGTGACATGGGAAAGGAATTTCCAACCGATTTTGGTGGACGATAGATGCATGGTACGAGCGCCTTTCCACGATGCGCTTAATGTTGAATACGACATTATCATAGAACCCAAAATGAGCTTTGGCACGGGCCATCACGAAACCACCCATATGATGTTGCAGCATATCCTTACTTTGGAGCTGGATGACAAAACTGTATTGGATATGGGTTGCGGTACGGGCGTTCTGGCCATATTGGCATCCAAACGAGGGGCCAAAGAACTTGATGCTATTGATATCGATAATTGGTGTTATCTAAATTCCAAGGAGAACGTGGAACGAAATGGTATCGGGAATATTTCCGTATTTGAAGGCGATGCGGCACTTTTAGGTGAAAGGAAGTATGATGTTATCATCGCCAATATCAACCGTAATATACTCTTGGAAGATATTCCAACATATGTCCGTTGTTTGAAAAAGGAAGGTGTACTTTTGGTCAGTGGCTTTTATCTGGAAGATTTATTGTTAATTACGGAAAAGTGCCATGAGGTTGGCCTTCGGTTCGAAAAAAATCTTGAAAAGAACAATTGGGTTGCCGCAAAATATGTATTTTAGGCTATAGCAAAATCGATTGTAATGAGCACTAAAGAAAAAATTTCCGAAGAGCTCCTCTTGGAGGAAGAGACGGTCAAACAAAATGAGATAGTTCTTTTTAATGACGATGTAAATACTTTTGATCACGTCATAGAGACACTTATAGCGGTCTGTGATCATACCCCGGAGCAGGCGGAGCAGTGTTCCCTTATCGTTCATTACAACGGAAAGTGTACTGTTAAGACAGGTGAGTACAATGATTTGGCACCCCAATGTTCAGGACTTTTAAATGCCGGTCTTAGTGCGGAAATTGTTTAGGGTATTCAACGGCATTTCGGTAAATCTTCCAATTGCACTGGATTTTACAACACTTTCTTATAAAGAATAATCAATCCCATTGCAAAGCAAAAAATCACCACTATGGGTAGCACGTACTTTGCTGCCAAGTTTGACATTTTGGCCATTCTTTTTCGGGCCATTTCAGATTTTTTCTGGTCCTTTTTCATTTTTTGTTTGTTGGCCGACAAAGTTCGGAGCAAAAAATGAGTACAGGTAAAATAATTGACAAACAGTACTTTAACTTGGATGTTTTGTAGTTTAATTCATGGCTTAATGGACACCCAATAAAAAACCCCTTTAAGAAGGGGCGTAATATGATTGTTAAGAACTGGATTTAAACGAGAGGAACTCCATTCAAACGTTTCTCTATTTTTTTCTTTTTCTCTGTCAACCTTTTCATGACATCCATTAGGTTGGGATCTTTGGTTTCCTTATAAACTTCGTTTATACTCAATATTAAAGCTTTTGCTTCTCTGGACGCCTCCACCCTGTCACTGGTAGACATATTGCTCATTTTTCTGTTTTCAAATTCCTGAGCTTTTTCAAGTAAATCCATGTACGTTTTTTTTCAAAGTTAGCATAATAATCAAATTAAGCAATTCTTGACCAATAGTAACTAATTATGGCACAATTAGATTGATGTATTTATGATGAATTTAACTTTTTGAAAAGAGTGAAGCGGATAAATCGATTAATTAAAACACCATGCTTTGCGCATTTTAAATTTAAGGGTGCCAAGTTTCATGCTCCTTCATATTCAATATGGTAGGATTTAGTTTCTTTTTAAGATTTTTTTAGCATCTCCTCCGTATTATCTCCGTAGGTACGAGTGAAAGTTTAACCTAAAAAAAGGAGTAGTATGAGTAAAAAAGTTATTAAAGTGGATATGGCCAACAGGGCCAGAAATCGCAGGAGATTTCTAAAGTTAAGTGGTCTTGGATTGGCAGGAGCTGGTCTATTTGTGGCTTGTAGCGATGACGATTATAATGGAGGTATGATCCCCATGCCGCCCATGGAAGATGGGATCTTTGATCTGGGGTCAGGAGACTTGGGGGTATTAAATTATGCCTATGCCTTGGAACAACTGGAAGCCGATTTTTATACCAAGGTTGTAAATTCTTTTTACGCCAATATTTCAGATGTAGAAAGACAGGTTTTTACAGATCTATACAATCATGAAGTTAATCATCGGGAGTTTTTCAAGGCTGCTATTACCGCTGCCGTCGGATCAAATACTGAGCTCGTTTTACCGGAACTGGAGTTCGATTATGGTTCGCTGAATTTTGGGAGTCGGGATGAGGTTCTTGGAACAGCAAGGGTTTTGGAAGATACGGGAGTTGCCGCCTACAATGGCGCGGGAAGGTTGATATCGGACCCCAACTATTTACTGATAGCTGGTAAAATTGTTTCCGTTGAAGCGCGACATGCATCGGCGATCCGGTCACTGATCAATCCAGAAAGTGCCGATTTTTCCGGTGATGATATTATTGACGTAACAACTGGATTGGATGTGGCAATGGACCCATCGGAAATACTTGCGGCTGTAGGTGCTACAGGATTTATTACCACTCAGTTCACGGCAAACAATTTACCATAACTAGTAACATACAAATACAATAACATTATGAATATTATAAAATTTTTAGACGAATTTACAACGGATAATCTCATCGACGGAAAAACTTCTAGAAGGGACGTTTTTTCAAAATTGGGAGCACTTTCTAAAAAGGCTGCCATAGCCGCTGTACCTTTTGGACTTGCGAGCGTTCCAAAAAAGGCCTTAGCACAGTCAATGAGTGCAGACCCTGTAGGAGCACTGCAACTTGCCTTGACTTTGGAGTATTTGGAGGATGAATTTTATGACTTGGCACTTCAATCCGGTGTTTTGCCTTCAGGTAGGCCGGAGATTGTCTACATGCAGATATCAAAACACGAACAGGCCCATGTAGACTTTTTAAGGGCCGGACTGGAAGGTGCAGGTGTTACACCTGTGGAAAAGCCAACTTTTGATTTTACGGTAGGCGGTATGTTCGACCCCTTTAACGATAATGGAGTAGGGCAGGAAACGGCCTATGCACAGCTTTTGGCCTTGGCACAAGCCTTTGAGGACACCGGTGTAAGGGCCTATAAAGGCCAGGCCGGTAACTTGCTAGGTTCGGATTTTTTAACGCCCGCCCTGCAGATTCATTCCGTAGAAGCACGACATGCCTCCGAAATTAGAAGACTCAGAGGTTTGAAGGGTTGGATTACCAATAACGATCGGGGCATGGGCATGCCGGAAGCTACGCAGGCCGTTTATGATGGAGAGGAGAATATCGTACAAGGTGGGGTAGATGTAACCACCTTGGGGTCCGATGGCCCATTTACTATGGAAGCCTCTTCAGAAGCCTATGATGAACCGCTTTCCGGAGATGATGCTACAGCAATAGCTAGTCTCTTTATTGTAAACTAATTTTGTTTAGGTTAGGTTGGTTGTTTAAGGGGTATCCATTTAGGATACCTCTTTTTTAAATCTTGAAATTGAAGCCCTCTTCAACCTTGCGATTGTACTTTTCCTCATTGAATTTGTACAGAAAGGCTCCTTTTTTGGAGGAGCTCATATCCTTTTCATCCAATTTGATGAGGATATCGAAGGAATTGAATTTGCTGATAAAGTTCCGCTTGTCCAGTTTCTTCCCCATGATGCCTTCGTACAGTTTTTGGAGCTGTCGCATGGTAAATTTCTCGGGCAGCAGTTCAAAACCTATAGGTTTGCTTAAGGCTCTTCTACGAAGTCTGGCCATGGCCCTTTCCACCATGTCGTTATGGTCAAAGATCAAATTTGGAGCCTCTTTTATGGGAAACCATTTTGCGGAATTTTGTTTTATCAGTTCTTTGTCGTGATTTGCAATATCGATAAGCGCATAATATGCAACGGATAGGGTTCGATCTGCAGGATCTCTATCAACCTTACTGTAGGTATAAAGTTGCTCCATATAGATATTGTTCAGGCCCGTTAAATGATAGAGTACCCTACTGGCGGCAATATCAAGGTCTTCCTCTTTCTTAAGAAACCCCCCAATTAGGGACCACTTTCCTTTTTCGGGTTCAAAGCCCCTTTTTACTAATAATATTTTCAGCTCTTCTTGGTCAAAGCCAAAAATGATACAGTCCACAGCAAGTAGAACCTTGTCCTCGTGGTCGTAATAAGCAAGTGATAAAATTTCTTTTTGGTCGGTATTCTGCAATGTTGTGGAGTTGTTGGTATATTTAGCTAGGAAATTTAGTTAAAATCAGGCTATTTTCATATACATTTCATTGCTTAAAATATATAATTGCGAAAAAATATTACTTCCAATTAAGATTAATGCTTAAATCAACTTGGAAAATTCAAATATCTGCTGTTTATTTACACGTGTTAAAAATACACTTTTAATAATCTGATTAAATAAGCGGTCATGAGTTATAAAGCGTAATAGCTCACTTGGTTTATCGGCGAACTTGCCATTTTTTGAGTATTATGATGGTGGATTATTTTAAGTAGGGGTCCGAAACTATAAAATATTGGATGAACTCCAGCATTGTATTTTAATATAAAGGCCTGATGCGACTACATGAATTGAATTTTTTGAAAAAAAGTAATTATCGGAACACAAATAAAAACACTTTATGAAAACACTTAGATTTTATGGTTTAACAACTTTGATTCTTTTTTTAGGTCATGGCGTTGTCATTGGTCAGTCCAAACAAAGCACTATTAAAATTGAAGATTTTGATGATGCTCCCATAATTAGTAAACACATCTATGGACATTTTGCCGAACATTTGGGTAGATGTATTTATGAGGGTTTTTATGTTGGAGATAATAGTATGATACCTAATACCGAAGGCGTACGAAACGATATCATCGATGCACTGAAAGAACTACAAATCCCCAATTTACGTTGGCCCGGTGGTTGTTTTGCAGATACATATCATTGGAAAGATGGTATTGGGCCCCAGGAAAATAGACCAACTATCGTTAATACCTGGTGGGGTGGTGTTACAGAAGACAACAGTTTTGGAACCCATAATTTTTTGAACTTATGTGAGGTTCTTGATACGGAACCTTATCTCTCCGGAAATGTAGGAAGTGGTACGGTACAGGAATTGGCGGATTGGGTACAGTACACCAATTTTAAAGGAAAAAGTCCCATGTCCGATTTACGAAGGGAGAACGGTAGGGATGAACCTTGGACCGTCAAATATTGGGGAATTGGTAATGAAGCCTGGGGTTGCGGTGGAAATATGCGTCCGGAGTATTATGCGGATATCTATAAAAAATATGTCACTTTCATGTCAGACGCAGACGTAGAGGGAGGTCTTTACAAAATAGCTTCGGGTGCCAGCAATGACGACTATAACTGGACAGAAGTGCTAATGAAAAATATACCTAAGAAAATGCTCCAAGGCGTTGCCTTGCATCACTATAGCGTGATTGATTGGAGCGCAAAGGGTTCTGATGTGGATTTTACGGAGGACCTCTATTTCAAGACCATGAAGGAGTCATGGCTTATGGAGGAATTGATTGTCAAACATACTGCCATAATGGATAAATACGACAAAGAAAAGCAGGTGGACCTCATTGTGGACGAATGGGGCGGCTGGTATGAGGTTGCCGAAGGAACCAATCCAGGTTTTCTTTATCAGCAAAACACGATGCGCGATGCAATGATTGCCGGTATGAACCTCAATATTTTCAATAATCACGCGGACAGGGTAAAAATGGCAAATCTCGCCCAGACCGTGAACGTACTTCAAGCAGTTATTTTGACAGATAAAGAGAAAATGATTCTTACCCCCACATATCATGTAATGAACATGTACAAAGTGCATCAAGATGCCAAATTGATTCCGCTTTCCTTTGAATCTCCTAAGTACACTTATGAGGGAGAAAGTCTTCCTGCAGTAAATGCCTCTGCATCAATGGATGATTCAGGTAAGATGCATATATCTCTTGTGAATATAGATGCACATAATGAAAACATGGTCTCCATAGATTTGAATGCCTTGGGAATAAGGGAAGTTACAGGTCGAATTTTAGCATCGGATAAACTACAGGACCATAATACTTTTGACAATCCCAATAAAATAGAGCCTAAAGATTATAAGGACTTTACGTTCAAAAAGGGTGTTTTGGAGGTTGAGTTACCGCCTTTTTCCGTTGTTGTATTGGAAGGAATTAAGTAAACTAAAAGGTATAAAAGGATGAATAAACAAAAGCGGTTTTTTTATTGTATCATTTGTTTCCTTTTGATAATCTCTTGTAAGACTGAGGTTAAGGAATTTGCTTCTGATGTCAAAGAAAAAACGGCTGGTTATCCAATAACGCCCGTAAACATCCAACATGTTCGATTAACGGATAAATTTTGGTTGCCATGGATACAAAAGGTTCAGGAAAGGACCATTGAATACGCCATTGAAAAATGCAGGGAAGAAGGTAGGTTCGATAACTTTTTGATAGCCGGATGCAAAATGGAGGGATCTGTTCGTGGGGTAATGCCTTTTGATGATTCCGATGTTTATAAAATCATAGAAGGAGCCTCTAATTCTTTGATAAGTTCTCCAAATCCAAAATTGGAAACTTTGTTGGATTCCTTGGTGGAAATCATAAAAATTGGTCAGGAGTCCGATGGTTATTTGACCACATGGCGTACCATAAATCCGGCCAAGCCACCCGCAACTTGGGTGGAGGTAAAGGAGGGAAAAAGATGGGAATCCCTTGCGGCAAGCCATGAACTTTACAATGCCGGCCATATGTACGAGGCCGCAGTGGTGCACTATAAAGCTACCGGAAAACGGAATTTCTTGGATATCGCCCTTAAAAATGCCGATCTAATGGTGGAAACTTTTGGAGAGGGAGTAGGGAAGATTGCCGCAGTACCAGGGCATCAGATAATAGAAACCGGACTAATAAAATTATACGAGGTTACAGGAAAAGAAGACTACCTAAATTTGGCCAAGTATTTCTTGGACAATAGGGGCAACCCAGATAATCATGAACTCTTCGGAGCCTATTCACAGGACCACGTTCCCGTGGTTAAACAGGACGAGGTCGTGGGACACGCCGTAAGGGCCGTTTACATGTACGCAGCAATGACGGATATAGCTGCTATGAAAAACGATTCTGCCTACCTGAGCGCCGTACATAAATTATGGGATAATATGGTGGGTAAAAAAATGTATATCACAGGAGGAATCGGCGCCAGGCATGACCAGGAATCCTTTGGCGAGAATTATGAACTGCCCAATATGACAGCCTATAACGAAACTTGTGCCTCCATTGGTGACGTGTATTGGAACCACCGGCTGCATAATTTGACCGGTGAAGTACAGTATTTTGATATTATAGAACGTACCCTGTATAACGGTCTTATTTCTGGAATATCCTTGGACGGTACCCATTTCTTTTATCCCAATGCCTTGGAATCCGATGGTAAATATGAATTCAACCAAGGGGCCGCCACCCGCAAATCTTGGTTCGATTGTTCTTGCTGCCCTACCAATGTAGTTAGATTTGTTCCGGCAATCCCCGGTCTTTTATATTCTAAGAGTGATGATACTGTTTTTGTAAACCTATATGCTTCCAACGAGGCAACAATCGACTTGCCAACACAATCTTTGGAGGTTAAAATGGAAACGAATTATCCTTGGGATGGAAGGGTCGGAATCAATGTTAAGGATAGCAAAAATCCCGATTTTAAAATGAAACTTAGGGTGCCAGGGTGGGCACGCAACGAGGTTTTGCCCAGCGACCTGTATCAATACAGAAATAATCTTTCTAGCCCCATCACGCTAAAAATAAATGGTGAAAATAGGAAGGTAGAATTAAACGATGGATATATTACTTTAGATGGCGCTGAGGTAGCTGGTAAATCCATCGAATTGGAGTTTCCTATGGAAGTCCGTTTGGCGGAGACGTCTGTAATGGTGGCTGAGAACAAAGGAAAGGTAGCCTTGGAATACGGGCCATTGGTCTATGCTCTAGAAGAGGTGGACAATAAGGCTGGTTTTGAAGATATTGCCGTTACGGACAGTTCTAATTTTTCGGTGACCATGGAAGAAAATTTTTTGGAAGGGGTGAATACCATAAATACCGAAAGTTTCAAGGCAATTCCATATTATGCATGGTCCAATAGGGGGGTAGGAAAAATGAAGGTCTGGTTGCCCGGGAAGAATTCAAAAAAACAAATCAAAAATTGAAGACATCATATGTTATTGGGTTGGATTACGGTTCGGATTCCGTCCGGGCCGTACTTATCAATACCCAAAATGGAGAGGAGATAGCCTCAGAAGTTTGTTGGTATAAAAGATGGAAGCAAAATAAGTATTGCAATCCGTCCATTAATCAGTTTCGGCAGCATCCCTTGGATCATATCGAAGGGCTGGAGCACACAGTAAAAGCGGTTATGAACCGGAGCAATATAGACCCGGCCGATGTAAAGGGAATCTGTATAGATACCACGGGATCGTCTCCGGTGCCTGTAACCAAAGACGGTACACCGTTGGCCTTGGTGGAGGGTTTTGCCGAAAACCCAAATGCCATGATGGTCTTATGGAAGGACCATACGGCCATTAAGGAAGCGGAACTCATAAACGAATTAGGGGTTTCATGGGGCGGTGAGAATTTTACGAAATATGTGGGCGGAATTTATTCTTCGGAATGGTTCTGGGCCAAAATCGCCCATGTTGTCCAGCAAGATGAGGCTGTTAGGAACAATGCCTATACTTGGATGGAGCATTGTGATCTAATGACCTACCTCTTGATTGAGGATAAAAATTTGGAAACCTTTAAACGCAGTAGATGTGCCGCGGGTCATAAGGCGATGTGGCATCAAAGCTGGGGCGGATTGCCCCCAAAGGAATTTTTGGGCAAAATACATCCTTATCTGGCGGATTTAAGGGACCGTCTATATGAAGAAACCTTTACATCTGACCAGGTAGCAGGCACATTGAGCCAAGAATGGGCAAATCGTTTGGGACTCAACACGGATACCGTTGTTGCCGTAGGCACTTTTGACGCGCATTCAGGGGCCGTGGGTGCAAAAATTGATGAGCATGCCCTGGTACGTGTTATGGGAACCTCTACCTGTGACATTATGGTGGCCACTGATACCGATATAGATGGTAAAACGATAAAGGGTATCTGCGGACAGGTAGATGGTTCGGTCATACCCGGTTTGGTGGGTTTGGAAGCGGGTCAATCCGCTTTTGGAGACTTATTGGCCTGGTTCAAGGACGTACTTTCATGGCCTATCGATAATTTGGTTTTGACTTCGGATATTTTATCGGAACAACAAAAAATAGATTTAAAGGAAGAAATAGAGCGCGATTTTATCAAAAAACTATCTGATGCGGCCGAAGCAATACCCTTGTCCGAAAGTATACCCACCGCACTGGACTGGATCAATGGGCGCCGTACCCCGGATGCCGATCAGAATTTGAAAAGTGCCATTTCCAATCTTTCTTTGGGGAGTAAGGCACCCCATATTTTCAAGGCCTTGGTGAATGCTATTTGTTTTGGTTCCAAAAAAATTGCGGACCGTTTTCAGGAAGAGGGGGTACAAATCAATTCGGTGATTGGTATCGGTGGTGTGGCAAGGAAGTCACCTTTTATCATGCAAACCTTGGCTAACGTTATGGATATGCCCATTAAAGTGGCAGCCTCGGATCAGGCGCCGGCCTTGGGTGCGGCGATATATGCCGCCGTGGCATCGGGGATCTATTCAGATGTTGTTGAGGCCAGTACATATATGGGAAGCGAGTTTGAAGCGGAATATCATCCCCAGCAAGCTACCGTTGAAACATACAGACATTGGATGGAATCCTACAACGAACTGGGAAATTTCATTGAAACATCCATAAAATCAGAATAAGAAATGAGTGCAAAATACGAAGCACTGAAGCAGGAATGTTTTGAAGCGAATATAGAACTGAACAACCTAGGTCTGGTCATTTACACTTTTGGGAATGTAAGTGCGGTGGATAGGAAAAAAGGCGTTTTTGCCATTAAGCCAAGTGGAGTGCCCTATGAGAAACTGAAACCTGAGGATATCGTCATCTTGGATTATGACAATACTATAATCGAAGGTTCTATGCGGCCTTCCTCGGATACCAAGACACATGCCTATTTGTATAAGAATTGGGAACAAATTGGAGGTATAGCGCACACCCATGCGACATACTCGGTAGCCTGGGCACAGGCCCAAAGAGATATACCTATTTTCGGGACGACGCATGCAGATCATTTAACAAAGGATATTCCCTGTGCTGAACCAATGCGCGATGAACTTATAGAGGGTAATTACGAACACAATACCGGGATTCAAATATTGGAATGTTTCAAGGATCGAAATCTTTCCCCTGAAGAAGTGGAAATGGTCCTCTTGGGAAACCACGGCCCTTTTGCATGGGGCAAAACGGCGGCCAAGGCCGTGTATAACAGTAAGGTTTTGGAAACCGTGGCCCAAATGGCCTATCTAACGTTGCAAATAAATCCCAAAGCCCCAAGACTAAAGGATTCCCTTGTAAAAAAACACTACGAACGTAAGCATGGAAAAAATGCATACTACGGACAAAAATAACTATCAACAGATTTATAATTAAATATATGGCAGAGAAGGAAATTTGGTTTGTAACGGGAAGCCAACATTTATACGGACCTGAAACACTTGATCAGGTCGCAAAAAATTCACAGGAAATCGTTAAGGGATTGAATAAATCTGCATTTATCCCATTGCGAATTGTATATAAACCTACAGTAAAGACACCCCAGGAAATCACGGATATCTGCTTGGAAGCTAGTTCAAATAAAGATTGCATTGGCATAATTACTTGGATGCATACCTTCTCACCGGCAAAGATGTGGATAAAGGGTCTAAGTGTTCTCAACAAGCCTCTTTGCCATCTGCATACCCAATTCAATGCGGAAATACCTTGGGAATCCATAGATATGGATTTCATGAACCTGAACCAATCTGCTCACGGAGATCGGGAGTTTGGTCATATGATGACCCGAATGCGCAAAAACAGAAAAATTATTGTCGGGCATTGGCAAACGGAAAGGGTACAGCAAAAACTGGGAAATTGGAGTCGTGTTGCCCTTGGATGGAACGAATTTCAAAATTTAAAGGTCGCTCGCTTGGGGGATAATATGCGGGAGGTTTCGGTAACCGATGGTGATAAAGTGGAGGCCCAGTTCCGTTTTGGATTTTCCGTGAATGGTTATGATTCTTCAGATGTGGTAAAGTACATTAAAGGGTTGGACCAAAAGGAGGTCGATGCATTGGTTGAGAACTATGAGCAAGCATATGAATTGAGTGATTCTTTGAAAGAAGGAGGAAATCAGCGAAGCTCCTTAATCGAGGCGGCCAAGATAGAACTTGGACTTAGAAAATTTTTGGATGAAGGCGGATTTAAGGCCTTCACAGATACTTTTGAGAATCTTGGTGAATTAAAACAATTACCGGGAATCGCTACACAAAGATTGATGGCCGATGGTTATGGCTTTGGAGCGGAAGGAGATTGGAAAACATCCGCATTGCTCAGGGCAATGAAAGTAATGGCCGAGGGATTAAAGGGTGGAACTTCTTTTATGGAAGACTACACCTATCACTTTACCCCTCAAAAATCCCATGTTATGGGATCTCACATGCTGGAAATTTGTCCGACCATAGCGGATGGAAAGCCTTCTTGTGAAGTACATCCTCTGGGAATAGGAGGCAAGGAAGATCCGGTGCGTTTGGTCTTCAATTCTCCCGCTGGGCCGGCAATCAATGTTTCCTTGGTGGATTTGGGGAATAGGTTCCGTTTAATCGTCAATGAAGTAGAGGCCGTGGAACCAGAAGGTAAATTACCTAACTTACCGGTAGCTAGGGTACTATGGGATGCACATCCTAATTTGGAGGTAGCCGCTACGGGATGGATTCTGGCAGGAGGTGCACACCATACGGTTTACACCCAAGCGCTGACCACGGAATTTATAGAGGATTTTGCGGAAATGGCAGGCATTGAATTGGTGGTAATCGATAAAAATACGACCCTTAGGGAATTAAAAAACCAATTGAATGCCAACGAGGTCTATTTTCAATTGTTTAAAAATAACTTGTAAATAACTTAAACATGAAAAAATCAACCAACATTTATTATACATGTGCATTGCTGCTTTCGCTTGTGGTCAGTGTAAATTGTAAGGATAAAAAGGATAAGGAAATGAAAGAAGAAACTCCCAAAGAGAATATATCCAAGGTCAGTATTACGGAAAGTAATTATGGAACGACCCAGGACGGTAAAAAAGTAACTCAATTTTTCATGAAAAATGAAGGTGGTATCGAAGTGGATATTATCACCTATGGAGGTCGGATCACTTCTTTGAGAACTCCAGATAAGGACGGAAACATGCAAAATGTTGTCCTAGGCTTTGATAATTTGGCACAATATGAAAAGGACAATCCCTACTTTGGGGCGCTGATCGGGAGATATGGAAACCGTATTGCCAAAGGAAAGTTCAGTATGGGAGAAGAAGTATATACCTTGGCGCAAAACAATGGGGAAAATAGCCTGCATGGCGGTATCAAGGGATTTGACAAACAGGTTTGGGAAGCCAAGACAGAAGTAGGTGAAAATTCAGCTTCACTCATTCTTACCTATTTGAGCAAGGACATGGAAGAGGGCTTTCCAGGAAATCTAAGTACCACGGTTACCTATACCTTGAATGACGACAATTCCCTGGATGTATTGTATGAGGCTACAACGGATAAAGCTACCGTTGTAAACCTTACACAGCATGCCTATTTCAATTTATCGGGAGATTTTTCCCGTACTATTTTGGACCATGTTGTTGAAATTGATGCGGACACTTTCTTGCCTGTAGATGGTGGTCTAATCCCAACAGGGGAGTTGAGGCCAGTTGAAGGTACGCCTTTCGACTTTAGGGAACCGAAACTAGTAGGTCAGGATATTTCCGAGGATAACGAACAACTGCAATTAGGTGGTGGTTACGATCATTGTTGGGTGTTAAATGGCCAACAGGAGGGCTTTAGAAAAGTGGCTAGTGCCTATCACCCAGCAACAGGGAGGTATTTGGAGGTGTCTACGGATGAGCCAGGTATTCAGTTCTACACCGGAAATTTCTTGGATGGTACCCTTCCTGCTCCAAATAATAGCACATATGCCAAGAGAAGTGGATTTTGTTTGGAAACCCAGCATTATCCGGATTCTCCTAACCAAGAAGAATTTCCTTCTGTAGTTCTAAATCCTGGTGAGACTTATACTACCAAGACAACATTTACATTAATGACCAAATAACGGCACAACTAAACCAATTAATTATGCAAACACTTGACACTTTTGACTGGGTAGCCATTGTATTTTATTTTTTAATTCTACTCAGTATTGCCGTTTGGGTTATTCGAAAGAAAGAGGACAATACTGAAGATTATTTTTTGGCAGGAAGGAATGTAGGTTGGTTCGTAGTAGGGGCTTCCATTTTCGCTTCCAATATCGGTTCGGAGCACGTGGTAGGACTTGCAGGAGCTGGGGCCAGCGATAAGCTTCCCATGTTGATTTACGAAATCCACGCTTGGATCGTCCTCATTTTAGGTTGGGTTTTTCTCCCCTTTTATGCCCGTAGTGGTGTGTTTACCATGCCAGAATTCTTGGAAAAGAGATTTGACGCCCGGTCCCGTTGGGTATTGTCCATCTTTTCGATTGTTGCCTATGTGCTGACGAAAATATCCGTTACTATTTATGCTGGTGGGGTAGTCGTTTCCGCCCTATTGGGCATCGACTTTTGGACGGGTGCCATCGCCACCGTAATATTAACAGGTATTTACACCGTGTTAGGGGGTATGCGAGCCGTAGTGTATACGGAAACCTTACAGGCCGTACTCCTTGTTTTGGGAGCCGCAGTACTTACCTATCTCGGATTGGAAAAAGTTGGAGGTTGGGGTAGTCTGGTGGAAACTGTAAAGCCAGAGTATTTGAATATGTGGCGACCACCTGGTGACCCGGATTTTCCTTGGCCGTCACTCGTGATTTCTAGTACCATCGTTGGAATTTGGTATTGGTGTACTGACCAGTACATCGTACAAAGGGCCCTGACGGCCAAAAATATCAAAGAGGGTAGGAGAGGTACCATTTTTGGCGCGGTTATGAAATTGATGCCTGTATTTCTCTTTTTGATTCCTGGGGTTATTGCCTTGGCCCTAAAAATGAGAGGCGAATTGCATTGGGATTCTCCGGATGAAGCATTTCCCGTATTGATGAGCAATGTGTTGCCATCCGGTTTGCGTGGTCTGGTAGCTGCCGGTCTACTAGCGGCCTTGATGAGTTCCTTGGCCTCGGTTTTCAACTCCGTTTCCACACTGTTTACTGTTGATATTTACAAAAAGCTTAGGCCCAATACCCCAGAAAAGAAATTGGTGCGTACAGGTCAGTTGGCGACTGTGGTAGTGGTAATCATCGGCATTATCTGGATTCCTATCATGGCCAATATTTCGGGAGTGCTTTATGAGTATTTACAGAGTGTACAGTCCTATATTGCGCCACCGATAACCGCCGTGTTCCTTTTAGGTATTTTCCACAAGCGCATCAATGGATTGGGAGCTTTTGCTACATTGATTATGGGTATTATCGTTGCTGCCATCCGAATTGTTTTGGAATTGATAAAGGGGGATTTGGATCCGGATGGATTTTTGTACGAAATGGGCAGTATGAACTTTTTGACCTTTGGAGCTTGGTTCTTTTTGGTATGTGTGGTTTTTGCGGTGGTGACCAGTCTTTTTGCTCCGGCACCATCTGCAGAGAAAGTGGCCAACTTAACCTTTGGAACCATTAGCGCAGAAGAAAAAAGTAAAAATAAAAATAGTTACAATTGGAAGGACGTTGTTATCTCCATATTGGTATTAGCAGTAGTTGTTGGTGTTATGATATTTTTCAATGGAAAGTAAATTATAATTACTTGACTTTGTTTGAAATAAGAATGGTAGAATTATGCCAGGCTCCTGAGCCTGGCTTTTTTATCTTGGATTAATTTCTCAACTATGACAAAAGACATATTATCAGAATTAAATTCGTAGTATTTTTAAAGGAATAATAAATGCTAAGATCTACTTTTATGAAATCAGTATCTACAACCCTAATCATTGCTTTTTTGTTTTTTGCAGGCACTCCTCAAGTAAAAGCCCAAAAGAAATTGGATCAACAGACCGTGGCGGATTTACAAACAACACCCAAATACGGTTTTATACTTACAACTGAAAGGCACTTTAAGGGGGTACTTGGCATGTATGACCTTTTGATTGAAAACGGATTGGAAATTGAGGAATATGAAATTGTGGTAAAAGGTATGGTGGTCAAAGCACTTACAAAGGGGTCAGAGTTGGAGGCCTTTTTTGAAAAGTACAAGGGAAAGATAAAGGTGAGTGTATGTAGTGTTGCCATGGAAAAACTGGGTGTGGAAGCAGAAACCCTTTTTGACGGTTTGGACATCACTCCAACCGCTTCCGTAAGAATGCTTCAACTTCAAGCACTAGGCTATAATACGCTAACGTATTAGTTAAATTTTGAATTTAACGATAACCAAGAATTTATGATTTTGAAGATAGGATGTTGTCCAAAGTCATGATGAATTTTTTTAAGTTGTCAGGAGTAATAAATACATGGCTAAATTTCGGGTCGCATGTAAAATTTATTGTTAAATATCCGTAATGTCTATGTTAGGGGACGTTTGGCTCTATTGGAAATTCTATACAATCCATTTTCCCAAGTATAACATAAACTAGCTTTTTTTTTACTTATCTAAGAAATGTTCCATTTCCCATAGATTAAATGGGAAAAAGAAATCGTAGGATAGGTAAAACGGTAAGTTCGTATTATGTAATTGGATTTTCATATAATGAGTAGTCTTAAATAAAGAATTCAGTTTTTATTGATATTCTGTCATTTTGCAATTTACTTATGAGGTACATTGCCAAAAAAAACACCTTCTATTTAGTTGGGATACCGGGTAAGGTCAGGATTCATATTTATCAACTTTAACAAAAAGTTGGGTTTTCATTGATCAAAATTAAGAATTCATCTTTTATATTTGTATATACAAATGTTGTATAGACGTTAATTAATGTATTTTTTAATCAATTATCAATTGTAATGGAAAAAATAAGTAAATGGGTAATAGACCCTGCACATTCAGAAGTAAGTTTTAAGGTAAAACATATGATGATTTCTACGGTTACTGGGTATTTTGAAAAATTTGATGCTACTATAGAAACTGAGAATGACGAATTTGAAAATGCTTCCTTATCGGTAGAAATCGGCATAGACTCGATAAATACTAAAAATAAGGATAGGGATGGCCACCTTATGTCCGATGACTTTTTTAAAGCGGACGAATATCCAAAAATGACATTTATCTCCAAGTCTTTCGCCAAGGATAAAATTATTGGTGATTTGACCATACGTGATGTAACAAAGGAAGTTGTACTGGATGTAGATTTTAACGGTATTGCAGTAGACCCTTATGGTCAGACAAAAGCTGGTTTTGAAATTAGGGGAAGTATCAATAGAAAGGATTTCAATCTAACTTGGAGTGCTGTAACGGAAGCAGGGAATGTGGTAGTGTCAGATCAAGTAAAAATGGTCATCGATGCCCAGTTTATCAAGCAAGCTTAATTACCGTTGGTTATATTAAAGTCATTGTGAAGGTGTACCTTCTTTGATGACTATAAATACCGATAATTCTTAAACAATGAAAAAATCAACCAAAGGATATATAGCTTTTGGTTGATTTTTTAGTTTAAAAAAATAGAAAGCCCAAATGACTTTGCACATGCTTTTATTAGAATTTTTTACTTAAAACTTCATAAAGAAAATTCGATATTGAAAACGCAAAAAACAGTTATAGGATTTACATGCTTGTCGAATGAATCGTGACCTCTACAGATTTAAATCAATTCCATCTATCATCATATTTCAGTAGCTTCAATTTTATATTAAAAACTTTTAGACCAATTTGTTGACGAATGAAACCAAATCAAATCAATTAAAATGATGGTCCAAAAACGACAAAACCTTGCAAATCATAGATTTTGCAAGGTTTTCCTTTTGTTTGGAGTTTCCTCCTAGTGACCTCGACAGGATTCAAACCTGTAACCTTCTGAGCCGTAATCAGATGCGCTATTCAGTTGCGCCACGAGGCCATATTTCAATTTTCCCTAAAGCGGGGTGCAAATATATTTCTTTTTACATTTACCACAAAATTAAGACCCTTTATAATATATGGATTTCAAAAGTTATATAAGAGATGTGCCAGATTTCCCAAAACCAGGAATCATCTTTAAAGATATAACTCCCTTATTACAGAGTCATTGGGCTTTAAGTAGTGCTGCTGATAGTCTTATTAAGGACTTGAAAAAGGAGGATATAGACAAAGTTGTTGGTATGGAAAGTAGGGGGTTTATTTTTGGACCTATGCTAGCGGAGCGATTGGAATCCGGATTTGTACCTATTAGGAAACCGGGGAAATTACCTTATAAAACCTTGAGCGAATCATATAATTTGGAGTATGGTACAGATACCATGGAGATTCATGTGGACGGTATAACCAAAGGGGATAGGGTTTTAATTCATGATGACGTTTTGGCGACAGGTGGAACCGCTTTGGCAACTACCAAATTGGTCGAAAAATTGGGAGGTATCATCGTACAATGTAATTTTTTGATTGAACTCTCTTTTCTAAACGGAAGGGAAAAAATCAAACCTTTTAAGGTAAAATCCTTGATAACCTACTAATCCAAAGCGCGGGTAGTAACATAATATCTCCAACCAATAATGGCCAGTTGGAATTTACTGGCTTTGGATAAATCCAATTGTTTTTCTGAATATGAGGGCAACATAGCCTTATTCATCTTTGCCAAAAATTTAAAAAAACTTTTTTTCAAAACAATGGTTTTATCAAAAATACAAAAATTGGTTACATTCTAATTTGACCTTCTTTTATATTGTGTTAGTAATTACTATCCTTTCGCAAAATCTATGTTATACTCCATTTATATAAAATTGTAACCGGGCCCGGCATTTTAATTGGTTTCTACAGATTTTCTCAAAGATTGTGGATGACAATACTTATTATGATGTATAGTATGAGCTTAAATAAATTAATCATTTTTAAAAGTTTTAGGTTATACAATTGTTGATTATAATCGATTATTCGAATAATATATAATGGAGTTTCGCTTCCATCCAAGTAATTTTAGTTAAATCGATATATTTGAATACAAGTATGTAAGTGAAATAATGTGATATGTTGTAATATTTGGAATCAATCCTACATTGATGTGATAAAATGTAATAGCTAAAGGTCTTTTATCTTACATTTTATAAATTTTATAGGGGTAAAATGGGAGGTTTCCAAAAGTTGTAGGGACATTTCATAAAAATTTCTTCGGTTTTCTCCGATTTCATTTTATTTGCAAATGAATATTGGTTTACTTGAGAAGAACTTTTCTTTTTGGGAAGGTTTGCTAAGGTGCATGGGAATCATTAAAAGTCCGATTTGTCATGTTTATTCCAAATGCCCGATGTTCGTAGTGATTTTCATTCACTAACCACCATTCATGGTATTTTCACGCAATGGGAATTTATCTCCTCCATTTTATCTCCGATTGAATACTATAACTATTGCTTTGAAATCTTGGGGCTTCATTTATATTTGTGTGTAAACGTGTTATATGCAAAATGTACTTTTTGTTTTGATAGGACTTGTATTGTTGATCGCCGGAGGCAGTTGGTTGTTGAAGTCGGCAGTCGCCATTTCGTTGCGGTTGAGCATACCCAAAATTGTCATAGGCATGACAGTGGTGTCCTTTGCTACATCGGCGCCGGAGCTTATCGTAAGTATAAAGGCGGCCTTGGATGGCTTTCCGGATTTGGCCCTGGGAAACGTAGTGGGGTCAAATATCGCCAATCTCGGTTTGGTGTTGGCGGTGACGGTCATTTTGGGAAGTATAGATGTGCGAAAAAGTTTTTATACGACGGACTGGCCTGTAATGATGCTTGCTTCGGTATTGTTTTTCGGCTTTATCTATTTTGATGGCAACTTGAGCAGGGTAGAAGGAATAATTATGGTCTCTTTTCTATTCTTTTTTCTGGTATACCTCCTTCGTTTCCAAAAAACGGCCGTTGTGGATGAAATGCCCGAAGACGATATACCCTTGCCTTTATATAAAACCGTGCTGTTTCTGGGGCTGGGCGGTGTTGCGCTCTGGGGAGGATCCGAGTTGCTCATAAAGGGTGCCGTTGGACTAGCATCTTCTTTTGGGGTAAGTGACAGGGTCATTGGTATTACGGTTGTTTCCGTAGGGACGAGTATTCCGGAGTTGGCGGCCTCCGTCATCGCGGTATTGAAAAAGGAAAAGGCCATTTCAGTAGGTAATTTGATAGGTTCCAATATATTTAATCTATTGGCGGTTTTGGGTATCACGGCGATGGTCTCGCCTATTTATGTGGTGGATACGGGTCTTTTGGAGAACGATATCTTTTGGATGCTTGGAATCTCCTTCGTGATACTTCCGTTGGTATTTTTTCCAAAAGGACTGCGATTGGGATGGCGGGATGGTTTAATCCTTTTAGGAATTTACGTATCTTTTGTGTACGTAACGATAAACTGATTCTATGCATTGCAACCGATGGCCCATCCTTTTCTTTCTTCTCATGGCCTCGGTCTGTTGGGCCCAGGAAGCGGGTTTTGTCAGGGGTAAGATTTTGGATGTTGAAACCAAGGAACCTATTGTTTTTGCCACCGTTCGTATTTTGGGAAAGGCCAAAGGGATTATTACGAATATGGACGGAAGTTTTAGGCTGCCCATAGAATTTAGGGAGGCAGGTGAGTCAATTGTCATCTCCTCCATGGGCTTCACAAAAAAGGAATATGCCCTGCAAAATCTATCGCCAAAAGATGTTAACATTATCTATTTGGAGCCCGGAGTTTTGGGTCTTTCCGAAGCACTTGTAACCGCTAAAAAGCGAAGAAGATTGTCGGCGGCTCAGATTCTACGTAGGGCTATTAAGGCAATTCCTATGAACTATCCAACCCGTGAGTTTGCTGCAATTGGTTACTACAGAGACTATCAATTGAGAAAAAACGAGTATGTAAATATGAACGAGGCATTTTTGGAAGTTGTTGATGAAGGTTTTGGTTCCAATGACTACTCCAATTCCAAAATACGTATTTACAATTTTCAAAAGAATCAGGATTTTAAGCAAGATTTTGAAGGTGAGTTCAAATATGATTATAAGTTCTATAAAAAGTTCATTGATAAGGCATATCTATATAATTACGGAGGAAACGAGTTTACCATACTAAGGATTCATGACGCCATAAGAAACTTTCAAGTCAACTCTTACGATTTTATTAATGTTTTTGAAAAGGATGTTATAGATAATCATTTCCTTAACAAGGAAACGGATACTTCAATGGATGATGAGGTATATTACACTATTGGTCTTAGACAGTCCATGTTGAAATACCTTGCCTTTGGGAATGTGTACATATCCAAAAGGGATTTTTCAATTCGAAAAATGGAGTACGCAGTGTACGATCGCTTTCGTAAGTTAAAGGACGGGGGTCTTAACAAGCATGGTAATGATCACGAAGCCATATTTGAAGTAATAACGGAATATGCGCCCAAGTATGGAAAGATGTATCCAAACTATATTTCATTCTATAACACTTTCGAAGTAAGCAATCCTCCGGAATTTAGTGTGGAAGATGTGCTCTTGAACGGTCCTAAAAGTTGTTTTGTATTTAAGTTCAATGACAGGGTAGAATATGAATCTGCCCTAAAAAAACAAAACTATGATATACGTTTAAGGGGGGAAAGGCTAAAAATAAAAAAGGTAATGGTTTTTGAATATGAGGTGGAGGTATACCCCGATCTGTCCAGCAAGGCCTTTACCGATTTGGTGAACGAAATGGAATCCAAACAAAATAAAAGAATCAATTTTCAGGATATCTTTTATGCGGAGGCGTCCAATGTTGAAAACTTAAAAGGAAGTAAAGTTAATGAGATGACATATAACACATACCGCCAGTTCAGGGAATTTTTTGTGCAAGAAATACGGCCTAATGGAAGTTTGCTCAAGGACACTCTTTTTATGGACAAACACAGACCTATTTTTGAGGACCAGCCCACCACTAAACCGGATAACTTCAATGAATACTGGATGAACACCCCGCTTCCTGATATCCAAAACTAAAAAAACCTTAAAATATTAACAGGTATTATGTTAAAAGTCCATTTGATATGTGTTTTATCGTTATTGAACACGGTTTTGTTATTTGCTCAAGAGCAAGATTTTCTTCGAGGAAAGGTATTGGACAAAGAGACAAATGAACCGGTGGTTTTTGCCACCGTTCGTATTTTGGGAAAGGCCAAAGGGGTTATTACGAACATGGATGGTAGTTTTAGGCTGCCTATAGAATTTAGGGAGGCAGGGGAGTCCATTGCGATTACTTCCATGGGCTATACAAAAAAAGAGTATGGATTGCAGCAATTGTCGCCCAGTGACGTCAACATTATTTATTTGGAAGCTGGGGTATTGGAACTTTCAGAAGCTGTAGTCAAAGCAAAGGGAAAGCGTTTCAGAAACCTAAATGCCAAACAAATCGTTCAAAAGGCCATTGATGCCATACCCAACAATTATCCTGCTACTTCCTTTTCATTAGTAGGATATTACCGTGACTACCAGTATAAAGATAGTACCTATCTAAATTTAAATGAAGGCATTTTCGAGGTCTTTGACCAAGGTTTCAACCAATTGGATGATTCAAATACAGAATCCTTGATGTACCAATGGTCCACAAATACCGACTTTCCCCAAGATTCATCGGCCAGACAGTCTTATAATTACAAGTCTTTGAGCAAGATTATAGACAAGGCTCGCTTGGATGCCCATGGAGGAAACGAATTTAGAATTCTCAGGATTCATGACGCAATTCGTAATTTCAACGTGGGGTCCTATGATTTCATAGGAACGATGAAAACCGATTTCACGAAAAACCATTACTTTCTAAGAGGGGCCGATACTACTAAGGACGGTAACGAACTGTACACTATAAAATTCTGGATTTTTTTCCCCAATTACAGGGCAAACGGTACGATCTATATTTCAAAATTCGATTTTGCCATCCATAGATTGGAATACACCATGTACGATGAAAAAAAGAAGAGTGATGATAAAAAGCGCAACAAGCATGGACATTTCCAAAAACCCATATTTGACATTACTACGGAGTATAATAGTCAAGATGGCAATATGTACTTAAACTATATTTCTTTCCATAATACCTTTATTTTAAATGTGCCGCCTGTGTTTCGGGTGGACGATTATGCTGTTGATTTTGATGAGCAATGCTTTACGGTAGAATATAATACTCGGCCCCTAGAGGAATTAGCTATGGATCTGAAAAATTATGATGTTGAATTTAACAACAGAAGAGTAAAAATCAGAACTATCAAAAGACTTAAGAATAAAATCTATTTGATTCCTGCTCTTATTGATGAGAAAAGATATGAGATGTTCGGTGAAATTTTAGAAGCAGTAAAAAACGAAGAGGACCTTAATGAACTTGTGAGCCTAAAGGTCTCCAATGTGAGGGACACCTTGGGTAATCTCGTGAATAAATGGACGGCCCCCGAATATGAGCAATACCGTGAGTTTTTTGTTCAAGAGGTAAAACCGGATAATAGGGCCCCTTTTAATGGTATATTTATGGACAAAGTCGTGCCTTTGTTTGGGGAACAACCCATTGCTAAACCTATAAATGGAGAGTCCTACTGGATGAACACCCCGCTTAAGAAATCTATAAATTAAAGGCCATGAGACGTTCATTCAAATTAATTTTATTGGTCTTTTCTCTTCTTTACGGAATCACCAATGCCTTTGGCCAAAATGAGGGATATATTATAGGACAGTTGGTAGATACTGAAAAAAATGAGGCCATCCCTTTTGCTACGATTAGAATCAGGGATAAAGCGGTGGGCGTCATTAGCAATGTTGATGGTACTTTTAAAGTACCCCTTGAATTTAAGGAAATTGGTGAGGTTCTTGAGATATCCTGTCTAAGTTACCAAACCCTCCTCGTTGAGCTAAGTACTTTAATGGAAAATGAGGTAAACATTGTTCCACTCAAGTCCAGTACCTTTCAGCTTCAGGAAGCAGTGGTGTCAGCAAAGATAAAAAAGTTGAGTGCAAAACAGATTGTAAAAATTGCGATAAATAGTATTCCCCAGAACTATCCACAAAATGCTTTTGGTCTTGTGGGGTATTATCGCGATTATCAGGTTAAGGACAAAAACTATATAAATCTTAGCGAAGCGCTCATTAAGGTCAATGACAAGGGTTTTGACGTTCACGATAACTTTGGCAATAGTTATCAGTTGTTGTCTTTTGGCCTAAATACAGATTTTGAAGTAGATTCCTTTGCCAAACAGCCTTACGATTATGAAAGACAAAATAAAATTGTACCAAGTGCCAAGATGGTCAACGATGGTGGAAATGAATTCATAACCTTGAGCATTCATGACGCCATAAGGAATTACGGTTTAGAGTCATTCTCCTTCATAAATGATTTACGGACAGACTTCGTGGAAAGCCACAGTTTCAGGCTGCAGCGAACTACGAATTATAAATCACAACAGATTTATGAGATCGTATTTAGTTTTAGGAATAATGATTACAGGGCAGAGGGCACCATCCATATAAATAAAGATGATTATGCCATACACAAGCTCAACTACTATCTATACAAACGAAAAAAACCTGGGGATAAGAGTAGCGCCGTGAACGCCAATGAGCGTTTCTCAGATGGTTTCAACAAGATGACCGGGGAACTTTTGTACCATATCCAATCAGAATATGCCCGTGGCCAGGCCAATAAAATGTTCCTAAGCTATATTTCTTTCTATAATAAAGTGTTGGTGAAAAGGCCGGCGGAATTCAAATCCAAATTCGTTATTAATTTAGAAGATAAGTCCTTTAAGATTCAAGTAAATAAAGTACCGGCAGAGTTGGATAAAATAAGAACACGAGATTTTAAAGTTAGTTATAGGAATGATGCTGTACCAATTAAGGAATTCTGGTTTCAGGAAGACGAGCGCACTTTTATTGTTTGTCCCCATGTTGGTTACGAGCGGGCAGAACAGTTGCTTAAAGGATTGTTTTTGGAAAGGGATAATTTGCAGGTCGCTGATGTAAAATATAGTTATAGGGATATTAAGGACAGCTTGGGCAATAAACTCGACGAGCGAAAATGGGAATACATTCACCAGTATAGGGAGTTCTTTGTGCAGGAAGCCACTCTGGGCCATCAGTTGATTTCTGAAAATGAAGAAATGGCAAAAAATATGCCTTTGGATAGTCCAAAACAACCCGTCTTAAGAGATTACTTGGAAGGGAACTACTGGATGAACACGCCGCTTCCCAACATCCAAAACTAAAAAAGCCTCGAAAAATTCGAGGCCTTTCTTATCAACAATTAATTTTTACTTTTTTAAACTTTCGCAGACTTCACGGTCTTAACGATTCTTCCTGCAATTTTGTATGGGTCACCGTTTGAAGCTGGACGTCTGTCTTCCAACCATCCTTTCCAACCACTTTCCACAGTTGCAATAGGAATACGGATCGAAGCCCCACGGTCAGAGATTCCATAGCTGAAATCGTTAATGGAAGCTGTTTCATGTTTACCGGTCAAACGCTGGTCGTTGAACTCGCCATACACCTCAATATGCTCCTTAACCACAGGTCTAAAGGCCTCACATATTTTCTCGTACACTTCTTTTGAACCGGCAGTTCTCAATGTAGTATTGGAGAAGTTGGCGTGCATACCAGAACCGTTCCAGTCCATGTCCTTGCCCAATGGTTTTGGGTGATATTCAATGTAATATCCGTAGGATTCGGTAAGACGGTCTAATAAATATCGGGCAACCCAAAGCTCGTCACCTGCTTTTTTGGCTCCCTTGGCAAACAATTGGAATTCCCATTGTCCACACGCAACCTCTTGGTTGATACCTTCAAAGTTGATACCGGCCGCGATACAAAGATCGGCGTGCTCCTCAACAATATCCCTTCCATGTGTGTTCTTTCCACCTACGGAGCAATAGTATAGACCTTGGGGTGCGGGATAACCACCTATTGGAAAGCCCAATGGCAGTTGTGTGTGGGTGTCCATAATAAAATATTCCTGCTCAAAACCAAACCAGAAGTCGTTATCATCATCATCTATAGTGGCCCTACCGTTTGACTCATGAGGGGTACCGTCAGCATTTAGAACTTCCGTCATTACCAACCAACCATCTTTTCTTGCCGGGTCCGGAAACAAGGCTACGGGTTTTAACAAACAATCCGAAGATCCTCCTTCTGCCTGTCTCGTGGAACTACCATCAAAGGACCACATTGGACAGTCTTCCAATTTTCCGCCAAATTTGTCGACCACCTTGGTCTTGCTTCTCATGTTTTGAGTTGGGTAGTATCCATCCAACCAAATGTATTCTAATTTAATCTTGCTCATAATTATTGGTAGTTATATTACAATTTAAAAAGACGACCAAAAATATGTTTTTTTCAGGTATCTAGGTATTTTTTGGGGGTTAAATCTCCAAGATTTCAATAAATAATATGATACCCCTAATTTTTATCGGGTATTTTGTCAAATAAATATTTTTTGCACTTAAATTTGTCGAATTAATAATTTACTATAGCATGTCCATACCCAGATTTGAAGCCATTGTCCAGAGCCTAAAAAGAGAGGCCATTACCGTAGAGGAAAAAGGAAGACGTTCCGATATTTTTGGTTTGAATGTTTTCAATGAGGCCAAAATGCTTCAATATTTGACCAAGGATGCCTATGAGAGCTTGAAGGATGCCATTGTTACGGGTTCCAAAATTAACCGTAAGATTGCTGACCAGGTTGCAGAGGCCATTAAAGGTTGGGCAATTACCATGGGAGCTACCCATTATACCCATTGGTTTCAGCCTTTGACCGGTGCAACGGCTGAAAAACACGATGCATTTTTCGATCTAACGTTGGATGGTAGGGCCTTGGAGAAGTTCGGTGGCGGACAATTGGTGCAACAGGAGCCCGATGCTTCCAGCTTTCCAAGTGGTGGTATCCGCAATACTTTTGAAGCTAGGGGATATACCGCATGGGACCCTACATCTCCCGCGTTCATATATGGAACAACGCTGTGTATACCCACCATTTTTGTATCGTACACCGGTGAGGCCTTGGATAATAAGGCACCTTTGTTAAGGGCATTGAGTGCTGTAGATGAAGCGGCGACCAACGTGGCAAAGTATTTTGATAAAAACGTCACAAAAGTGAACGCTACCTTAGGATGGGAGCAGGAGTACTTTTTAATCGATAAGGCATTGGCACATTCTAGGCCCGACATAATCATTACCGGCCGAACCCTAATGGGAGTATCGGCGGCCAAGGGCCAACAGTTGGACGATCACTATTTTGGGGTGATTCCACGCAGGGTATTGGGTTTTATGAGCGATCTGGAAAAAGAGTGCACCAAATTGGGGATTCCGGTGAAGACCAGGCACAACGAAGTTGCCCCAAACCAGTTTGAATTGGCCCCTGTTTTTGAGGAGGCCAATTTGGCCGTGGACCATAACTTATTGTTGATGGATGTTATGGATAAAATTGCGGACAGACATTATTTGAAAGTATTGTTCCATGAAAAGCCTTTTGCGGGTGTAAATGGCTCCGGAAAGCACAACAACTGGTCCTTGGCTACGGATACGGGGGTGAATTTATTGAGTCCGGGTTCTACGCCCATGAAGAACCTACAGTTCCTAACCTTTTTTGTGAATACGATAAAGGCGGTGGATACCTATGAGGAAGTCTTGAGGTCTTCAATTGCATCGGCGAGCAACGACCATCGTTTGGGTGCCAATGAGGCTCCGCCGGCTATTTTTTCAATTTTTATTGGAAAACAGTTAAGCAACGTTCTGGACGAACTGGAAGGCGTTTCCCAAGGAAAGCTATCCCCAGAAGAGAAAACGGAACTTAAACTGAACGTTGTTGGCAAGATTCCGGAAATTCTTTTGGACAATACGGATCGTAACCGTACCTCGCCATTCGCGTTTACCGGGAACAAGTTTGAAATGAGGGGTGTGGGTTCCAAAACGAACTGCGCCAAGCCCATGACGGTTTTGAACACTATAGTGGCCAAGCAGCTCAAGGATTTTAAAAAGGAGGTGGATGTCCTTTTGGACAAGAAGGGGCTTAAAAAGGACGAGGCCATCTTCAATGTATTGCGCGAGTATATCAAGACATGTAAAAGAATCCGCTTTGATGGTGATGGATACAGCAAGGATTGGGAGAACGAGGCAAAAAAGAGAAAATTAAGCAACAATAATAATACGCCGGATGCCCTCCGTGTGCTTGCCTCCAAGAGTACGGTTGATTTGTTCAAGTCGATGAAGGTCATGAGCGAAGTGGAACTAGGGGCAAGAATGGAGGTGGAACTGGAGACCTATGTGATGCACCTTCAGATCGAGGGACATGTGTACAGGGATATGGTATACAATTCGGTGATACCATCGGCCATCGCCTATCAGAATAAATTGATTACCAATGTATCCGGATTAAAGGAAATCTATGGCGCTGCCCACAAGGCATTTACGGAAGCCCAGCTTTCCATGATCGAAGAAATAGGGCAACACATTTCCGCTTTGAAAAAGGCAACGGATACTTTGACCGATACTCAGAATAAGGCCGATAAAATAAAGGATACCGCGAAAATGGCGGAGGCGTACTGCAATGATGTAAAACCATATTTTGATAGCATCCGAAGCCATGCCGATCAATTGGAAAAGTTGATCGAGGACCAACTATGGCCACTGACCAAGTATAGCGAGCTATTGTTTATTAAATAATCCTGAAGCTACGGATTCAAAAAGGCGGATATGAAATTTTATGGTGGTTGATTTTAAATTCAATTCCCCTATTTTTGCCACAAATAAAATCAAGATGTCCTCATCCCACAGTGAAAGATACAACCAGCGCGGGGTTTCCGCTTCCAAGGAAGACGTTCATAATGCCATTAAAAACATCGATAGGGGCCTGTTTCCAAAGGCCTTTTGCAAAATTGTACCCGACTATCTGACCGGCGATGAAGACTACTGTTTGGTAATGCATGCGGACGGTGCGGGAACAAAGTCTTCCTTGGCCTATATGTATTGGAAGGAGACCGGGGATATTTCCGTCTGGAAGGGTATTGCGCAGGATGCGCTCATCATGAACATTGATGATTTAATATGTGTTGGTGCTACGGACAATATCATGCTTTCTTCCACAATTGGAAGGAACAAGAATAAGATTCCCGGTGAGGTCATATCGGCCATCATTAACGGCTCCGAAGAACTGATTCGCGAATTGGAAGCTTTTGGTATCACCATCAAATCAACCGGCGGTGAAACTGCGGATGTTGGTGATCTGGTGCGGACCATCATAGTGGATTCCACTGTAACTGCTAGATTAAAAAGGGACCATGTCATTGACAATGCCAATATTCAGGAAGGGGATGTAATCGTTGGTTTGTCATCCTTTGGTCAGGCTACGTATGAAAAGGAATACAACGGGGGTATGGGCAGCAATGGACTGACTTCGGCAAGGCACGATGTTTTTGCCAAATACCTTTCCGAAAAATATCCGGAAAGTTATGATAACGAAGTTCCCGAATCTTTGGTGTACTCAGGAAAGGCAAAACTCACTGACAGTGTTGAAGGGTCCCCATTGGATGCAGGGAAATTGGTTTTGTCACCTACAAGAACCTATGCGCCCATCGTGAAGAAAATTTTGTCCAGGTATGGTAAAAAGGAGATTCACGGAATGGTCCATTGCAGTGGCGGTGCCCAAACAAAAATCCTTCATTTTATAGATAATCTACACATTATCAAGGACAATCTTTTTGATATTCCGCCTTTGTTCAAATTGATTCAGGAGCAGTCGGGCACGGATTGGAAGGAAATGTACCAGGTGTTCAATTGTGGGCACCGTTT
The DNA here is from genome assembly GCF_005780245.1 of Maribacter aurantiacus. NCBI lineage: Bacteria > Pseudomonadati > Bacteroidota > Flavobacteriia > Flavobacteriales > Flavobacteriaceae > Maribacter > Maribacter aurantiacus. The sequence continues at coordinate 168,911 of NZ_VBUK01000002.1, forward strand.
GGAAATATATACCGATGAAACAACGGCGAAGGACCTGATTTCCATTGCCCAAAGTTTTAATGTGGATGCCCAAATCGTCGGAAGGGTAGCCGCATCTCAGACCAAGAAATTGACCATAAAAAGTCAATTTGGAATCTTCGAGTATTAAGGCATACGAATAGCCCGATACGATCGTTTGTATTATAAATATTAGGCTATGCAAAGAAAGGAGTTTTTAAAAAGTTTGGGTGCCGGAGCGGCATTCGCCATAACGTTTCCCTGCTTGGGGAGCTGTTCCAAGGATAACGGCGAAAACGGAAATATCGTTGAAGAGCCTACCAACGTGGATTTTACCATCGATTTAGACGCTCCCGAAGCTGCCAATCTAGCTACCAATGGAGGGTTTATCCTCAAGAATTTGGTGGTCATTGCTAGAAATTTACAGGGCGAACTGGTCGCTGCAAGTCAGGTGTGTAGCCATGAAGGGTATGATGAGGTACGGTTTATCAACCAAAACGGCGGAATATTCTATTGTGACGTTCATGGATCGCAATTTGCCCAAGATGGCAGTAATTTAAATGCTGGAAACGGTAGGGCCACAAGACCCCTAAAGGTTTATCAAACATCACTTGATGGTACTATTTTAAGGGTATTCGAGTAATACACTGTTTGTCCCAATTCTTACAGCCATTGAATTCAGCTCCCCCAATACTGCCAATAGTAGTAAAGTTCCCCTACAATCGTTTTTCAAACGAAAGCCGAGTAACAAAAATTTGTCCGAATTTTTGGAAAATCACCGCGCAATTTAGTCGAACTAAACACGCGAAAAAATGAGGTTCCAAGTAATCATTCTATCCTTTTTCGTTTTTTGCTCCTTGTATGGCCAGGAAAAGAAATTTATTACGGTGAAACAGACCGTGACTTTAATGGGAGGCCCTTTCGAGATTACGGTAGTTTCCACGAATGAGGATTTAGGTTATATAAATATACAGGAGGCAATTGGTGAAATAGCACGTATAGAGAAGCTCATCTCTTCGTGGGACGAGAACTCGGAAACACATGCAATCAATAAAAATGCAGGTATCAAACCAGTAAAAGTGAGCTTAGAGCTCTTTAAGCTGATAGAACGTTGCAAACAAATCTCCGATATAACAGATGGTGCTTTTGACATTTCCTTTGCCGCTTTGGACAATCTTTGGGATTTTCAAGGGCCAATGTCGGCTAAGCCAACGCATATAGAAATAAGTAAAGGGCTTTCGAGGGTCAATTATAGGGACATTAGTCTTGATGAAAATAATTTAACAGTGTTCCTTACAAAGCCAGGCATGAAGATTTCGTTTGGGGCCATTGGAAAGGGATATGCCGTTGACAGGGCAAAGGACTTGCTAGTATCAAAAAAGGTTATCGCAGGGATGATAAATGCCTCTGGAGATCTTACAACATGGGGCACTAAGGCCAGTGGGGAAAAATGGATGTTAGGGGTTGCAAATCCCAATAATAGGACCAAGGTATTTTCGTGGCTGCCCATTGTGGAATCTTCCGTGGCTACCTCCGGAAACAAGGAGAGATACGTACTAATAAATAATGAAAAATATAAGGATATCCTAGATCCAAGAACCGGTTACCCTATTAGTGACCAAATACAAAGTGTTTCAATTTTTTCCAAAAATGCTGAACTTTGCGATGCCCTGGCCACAGCCATTATGGTTATGGGCACCAATGCTGGACTAGCCTTAGTAAACCAATTAGGGGATACAGAGGTAATCATTGTAGACTCAGAAAACAAAATGCATAAAAGTACTGGATTGATTCTCAATCAAATTCCGTGAATTACAGTTTTCGAAAAACGCATTTTCAGACACTTTTTTCTTATTTAAAACTATGCAATGGTCAGATTATAATACTTGGGCCGATGTGTAATTCCTCAATGCGGTACATAAAATTATTGTAATTTCGCAGTACAAGTGTAGTTGATAATGATAGACAAATTAAATATTGTAAAACAGCGTTTTGACGAGGTTTCGGACTTGATTATTCAGCCCGATATAATTGCAGATCAAGACCGGTACGTAAAACTTACAAAAGAATACAAAGATCTTAAGCAGCTAATGGCCAAAAGAGATCTGTATATGGAATTTACCAATAATATTTCCGAAGCGGAGGAAATCATCGCCGATGGTTCCGATGAAGAAATGCTGGAAATGGCAAAGATGCAATTGGAAGAGGCCAAAAGCAGTCTTCCTGCACTTGAGGACGAAATTAAGCTCATGTTGATACCCAAAGATCCTGAGGATGCCAAAGATGTTGTGATGGAAATTAGGGCGGGAACAGGTGGCGACGAAGCCAGTATTTTTGCCGGTGACCTCTTTAGAATGTATACAAAATATTGCGAAAATAAGGGTTGGAAAACGAATGTCATCGATTTGAGCGAAGGGACCAGCGGAGGCTATAAGGAAATCCAATTTGAGGTAACCGGTGAGGATGTCTACGGAACCTTAAAGTTTGAAGCAGGCGTCCACCGGGTGCAAAGGGTGCCGCAAACAGAAACCCAAGGTAGGGTACATACCAGTGCCGCAACCGTAATGGTTTTGCCGGAGGCTGAGGATTTTGATGTGCAAATAGACCCTAAGGACGTACGAATAGATTATTTCTGTTCTTCGGGACCTGGAGGACAGTCCGTAAATACCACCTATTCCGCAGTACGGCTGACGCATATTCCAACGGGACTGGTGGCGCAATGTCAAGATCAAAAATCGCAACACAAGAATAAGGACAAAGCTTTTAGGGTTTTGCGTTCTAGATTATACGATCTGGAATTGGCCAAAAAACAGGAAGAGGATGCCGCTAAAAGAAATTCCCAGGTAAGTAGTGGAGACCGGTCAGCTAAGATACGGACCTATAATTATCCACAAGGGAGGGTTACAGACCATAGGATCGGTCTTACCTTATATGATTTATCCAATATCATAGATGGGGATATCCAGCGGATAATTGATGAATTGAGCCTTGTTGAAAATACCGAGAAACTGAAAGTGGCATCGGAGATTTTTTAAATATCGGGGTATTTTGGCCCTATTTATTGAAAAGTAGTTTGATTTTATGACCACCCAAGATTTGGTACAACAAATCCGTATGAAAAAGTCCTTTCTGTGTATTGGACTTGATACGGACCTAGAGAAAATCCCGCCCCATTTATTGCAGGAAGAAGACCCCATTTTTGAATTCAACAAGGCCATTATTGATGCTACGAATCATCTATGCGTGGCCTACAAGCCTAATATTGCATTTTATGAAGCTTATGGTATAAAAGGATGGAAGTCCTTGCAGCGAACCATTGATTATTTGAACGAGCGGTATCCGGAGCAGTTTACCATAGCAGATGCAAAACGAGGGGACATTGGAAATACTTCGGCAAGATATGCAAATGCTTTTTTTGAGGATTTAAATTTCGACTCCATTACGATTGCCCCGTACATGGGCAAAGATTCCGTGGAGCCTTTTTTAAGTTTTGAAAATAAGCACACTATATTACTGGCATTGACCTCCAATGTTGGGGCCTTCGATTTTCAAACAAAAAAAATAAATGGCATTGAGCTTTACAAGGAAGTGCTAAGAACTTCCAAGACCTACAAAGGAGCCCATAATTTGATGTATGTGGTTGGGGCGACCAAGTCGGAATATTTGACGGAAATCCGTGAAATAATCCCCAATAACTTTTTGTTGGTCCCAGGGGTAGGTGCCCAGGGGGGAAGTCTTGAGGTGGTCTGTGAACATGGAATCACTCCAGACATTGGATTATTGGTCAACTCCTCCAGGGGAATCATATATGCTTCCACAGGAACCGATTTTGCCAAAGCCGCCGCAAATAAGGCAAGTGACTTACAAGTTCAAATGCAAAAAGAATTGGAGTCCAGAAACTTGCTTTAAATCAAATTCTCTAGGGACTTTTGGATTTTTTCGGCCCTCAATTCAAAAAACTCGCTCAACTTGGTATTGGAATATCTCATTTTAGAGGCTTTCTCAATGAAGTTTTGGTATTGATATTCCAGCAATGTAATAACGTTTGGTTTTGCCGCGATCGGGGTTACAGTTCCCACTTTACAATATTGCTTTTCCATAGTAGTAATTTTGTTCTTTCAAATATACGCGCACAATCGTCATTTGGATGTTACCTCACTATGTGAAACAACTAATAATTGGGTAATTTGTCTTTTTTTTAACATTGACCATGTTAAAAATTCAAAAAATCCTAGAGTTTTAGCGTTAATTGTAAGATTGGAAGGTTTCAATTACGAAAGAATAATTACATTGTGTGGCTTTTCCCAAAACGGGATAAAACGAACCAATTGTTACATTACAAATCATACAGGAACGCCAGCTCATTGCCTTGGGTAACCTTCATAGATGGGGCAGGAGGGATCTTCCAGGTATGGGACAAACAACTTCCCGAATTTAAACTTCATTATAACGTATTAATAATCGAATTAAAGGAAAAGAATGGCCTTTCCCATTCCTTGGATGAATTGGATTTAGATGCCATATCCAATGGCATTCTTCGTGTATTGGAGGATAACAATATTGCCAAATCCCATTTCATTGGCCTTTCCCTGGGTACTGTATTTGTCAACTATTTTTCTTGGAAATATCCTAAAAGTGTGGATTCCATGATATTGGCGGGGGCCATTACCAAGATAAATAGGCGGCTTCGTTTTTTATTCAAGGTAAGGAGTGCGTTCAAGTCCGTATTTTCTTCAACGGCCCAATTTGGGATTTTCTCTTATTATCTTTTGCCAAACAAGAACCACAGGGAAACTAGATTATTTATAAAACAACAGTCCACGACATGGAAGGAAGAAGAGTTTTTGAAATGGTCAGAATTTACGCGGAAGCTAAACCCAGTGTTGAATTATCTATATTCCGATAAAACGGAAATACCCACCTTATTTATTATGGGCGAAGAGGATAAGGTTTTCCTTCCTTCGGTAAAAAGAATAGCATCCAACAAATCCGATGCTTTGCTCTTTATCATTCAGGACTGTGGGCATATTGTCAATATGGAACAGGCGATGCTTTTTAATAGGATGGTCATTGGGTATTTGACCGGGTTGGAGCAGGCCACTAAAAACGGGAAGCTAGGTGTAGGAGGCAGAATTAGCTTAAACCCTACAACAAAGGAAACCGTTGAAAAACAATCGAATTTATTATAAAGGTATTAAGTCCATAAAATCATTATAGGTTTTGATTTCTTGGTCATTGTACTAAATGGAGTGGTTTATACTTTTCAAATTGGCTAAAAAATTCCAGAATTGCACTTCCTCCGCAGGCTCTGGACACTCTCTTTCGAAAGCCCACAGGGCTTCCCGTTCGAGCGGCCCTATCCTTTTCTCACTTGGTAGCCCTAATATGAAGCTCAAAAAAGTCTTTATCTGGGCAAAATGCTTTCCATACTTGCCTGCGTGCCACAGGTAGGCAGGTTCGCTTCAATCCAAAAAAATTAAACCGTTTTAAATAAAAAAAACCGGTGCTCCCACCGGTTTTTAACTAACTAACTCAAAAAATACTAACTCAAAAATTTGAAAAAATAAGAATTATCTTTAGTGGTGAAAACACCTATAATAAACTGATTTATAAAAATTTAACGTAGAATAATTTGATTTATTGTTTCCGCTGTAAAAAAATTAATCCTGCAAGGCGAATACCTTGCGGAGTAAATCGGTAGTTCTTGAAGCCACATTGGTTCTTATTTCCTTCTCTTCCAAAGCAATCATGGTAAAAACCCCATCCAGCGCTTCTTGGGTGACATAATCCGTCAAATCGGGATTTACATCATTTGTCAAGGGAATAGCGTTGTACCTGTTTATTAGATTGCTCCAAATCTGGTCCGCGCCTACTTTTTGAAAAGAAGATTGGATGACCGGGTTGAACTTATCATACAGTGCTGTTCTGGTCCGCTGCGTTAAGTACATTGTGGCGGCATTGTCATCGCCCAACAAGATGGTTTTGGCATCATTAAAAGTCATGCCTTTTACGGCATCTACGAAAATGGGAGTGGCTTCGGAAACAGCGTCTTCGGCCGCCCGGTTCAATACCCTGAGTCCTTCATCGGCCAAGTTTCCCAGGCCAATATCCCGTAGTGTTTTGTCTACTTTGCGAAGCTCTTCCGGCAATAAAATCTTAACCAGTTCATTTTTAAAAAATCCGTCCGTTTTGGTTAGCTTACTTACTTGTTCCGAAATTCCTTTTTCAAGTGCGGCTTTAAGACCATTCGCAATCTCAGCGTTCCCCAGTGTGGTGCCGGAAGGCAATTGATTTACCACTTGTTGCAATTCATTGCAGGAAACCGTGATGAATAGGAGGGCAATTATCCCAATTTTCTTAGTCATATTGAGTATATATTGGTGATTAAAAAGGTTTACGAGAAAATTACGGTTTTATTGTTGTACACCATCGTTTTTCTGAGCACATGCAGTTTAACGGCCCTGGACAGTACAATTTTTTCCAAATCCCGACCTTTGCTAATAAAGTCCGATATGGAATGCATATGCGAAACCGGGGCAACGTCCTGCTCTATAATGGGACCCGCATCAAGTTCTTCGGTCACGTAATGGCTGGTTGCCCCAATTATTTTCACACCCCTTTCAAAGGCCGCATGGTATGGCTTCGCACCGGCAAAAGCCGGTAAAAAGGAGTGATGGATATTTATGATTTTATCCGGATACAAATTGATCAATTTCGGGCTGACAATTTGCATATACCTGGCCAATACGATAAAGTCAACCCGATATTCATTGAGCAGTTCAACTTGTCTATTTTCCGATGCATCCCGGTTTTCTTTGCTAAAGGGCACATGATAGTAAGGTAAATCGAATTGGTCCGCTACATATTTTAGATCGGGATGATTGCTTAGGATAAAAGGGATTTCCACCGGAAGTTCCCCGGAGTGAAACCGACTCAAAAGGTCATAGAGACAGTGGTTGTACTTGGATACAAAAAGAGCCATTTTGGGCTTTTTGCTATCGGTATGTAGACTCCATTGCATTTTATACTTATGGGCTAACTGGCTGTCGAAGTTTTTTTGGAGTACGGCCAAATCCACCGTCTCAAAATCACTCTCCAATCGCATGAAAAAGACATTTGCCGTTTTATCCACATGTTGATCTAAATAAACGATATTCCCCTTGTGGGCATGAATAAATCCGGTAACCGAGCTAATGATTCCCTTTTGGTCTGGGCAGTTGATTAAAATAATGATTTTCAAAACAAAAGATTTAAAAATCAAAAATACGCCATTCACCTAAAGCAAAACTACCAAAAGCAAGTTTCGTTTATACGGTATGTAGATCGATTATGTGATTTTCCCTATCTATGGGATACCTTCCACTTCCTGTAATATTTTCGAAAGCTCTTAAGTTCGGAGCGAAGAAGGTTGATATATTCCGTTTCCTTGACCCCATCCATTTCCAATCCCAAACAATAGGAATTGATGTTTCTGATCATAATGTTAATAAAGGAAAGATTTTGCAAGCGTTCAGAGGTTGATCGTGAAGATTCCACCAAGGCAATTTTTTGAGGGATTAAAATGGCATCCGTGAGAATGGAATTTGCAATAATATCCCTAAGGCTGTTGCTTTCATACAGCCTCAAAAGGTCTTTGTTGAAGGATACGTAGGAGGCAATTTCCCTGCTCATTCTGCAGAGCTCCAAGGCCTTTCTGTAAACCGGAATGTTTTTAAGATTTTTGTGGGACATTTCAAGTACATTAAACTTAAACTATTATAAAATTACTACAGGTATATCTTTTGCCTCTTTTGTATTGAAAGCAAATTTTTTATATTACTTTATATTCGAAATTATATTTATTAAAAAGTTTATGGACATAAAGATTGATAAACTTAATTGGAAAATTCTGGAAAAGCTACAGGCAAATGCTAGGGAATCCTTTGCGAATATTGGCAGATCTATAGGTTTAACGGCACCCGCGGTTGGGGAGCGCATCAAAAAAATGGAAGATTTGGGGATTATCACAGGGTATCATGCCAAGGTTTCCCATTCCCATACGGGTCATCAATTGAAAGCTATTATTACGTTAAGGGCCTTTATGGGCAAACTAAAGCCTTTTTTGGCAATTGTGGACTCCTTTGACGAAGTAGTCAACTGTTATAGAATTACGGGAAATGAAAATATTGTCATGGAGGTTGTTCTAAAGGACCAGTTTCATTTGGAAAAATTTATCGATAAATTGATACAATATGGTGAAACACGAACGAATATTGTTCTTTCCCAAGTAATATCGAATGCTCCTATGAATCCTGTCAGGAAATTGGAATAAGTAGATCGTATATCAAGTTAAAAAACATTAGAAGCACATTTTAAACATTAATTTTTGGCTAGATTTTTGTTGTAGATTTAAATATGAAATGAGCCATAGCAAGTCTTGATACCCACTAAGATAGTTTTTGGTGAATTGCATCTGACCTATAAACAACAATAGAAATAAACAGATGAAAAAAATACTACCTCTAATTTTATTGGTACTACCATTGACCATTTTTTCGCAGGAAGTTAAAATCGCCAAAGGAACCATCAACGATAGTTTAACGATTAAGGGAGAACCCAACGAATACTTTTCCCTGTACCTGCCTACAAATTTTAGCATGACACGTGCATGGCCCGTTCTCTTTCTTTTTGATATGAAAGGTGAAAGTAGGAATACAATGGCCATGTTTACGAATGCAGCTGAAAGGGAAGGTTACATTCTTGCGGGTTCCAACAATTTAAAGGATTCCCTGAGTCTCTCCCAAAATGTGTTAATCGCGAACCGAATGATCAACACCATATATGAAATGCTTCCGGTCCATAAAGAGCGAATATATGTAGGAGGTATAGGGGATGGAGGTAGGTTTGCCACATTGATGCCAACGTTTATTAAAGATATAAAGGGCGTTCTTTCATGTGGGGCCGCAATTGCGAATACGGAGGTTCTTACTCGCAAAAATACTTTTTACTTTATTGGTATTGCTGGCAGATCTGACTATAATTATAGGGAACTATTGGAAAGTAAAGTGATATTGGACAACCTTAAATTTCCCAATTTATTGCTATTTTTTGAAGGAGAACACCAATGGGCTCCTATTGATGAAAGTGCCTTTGCACTTAGGTCGTTTACCTTATCAGAAATGGCAAAAGGGACTATACCCAGAAACGATAGTTTGATCAACGATTATTTTGAAAGTTCCTTAATTAGAGCGAATGAACTTCTTTCAAATGATAAGCCCCTTTTGGCGGAAAATGTATTGGATAACGCCATACAGGTCTATTATCCTTTTGGGGATTTGGACTCTCTAAAAACATCCAAAAAGGTACTTAGAAGGAGTAAAACCTATAGAAGCAAAAAGCGTAACCAAGGGAATTTCTTTTTAAAGGAAACACTCACCAAGGAAGATTATGGTTATTATTTGGAGGAGGATGTTTTGACCTACAATTATAATAATTTAGGTTGGTGGAACTTTCAAATGTCGGAGTTGGACAAAATGGATAAAAGCGGTAACGAATTTGAGAGACGTATGGCAAGTAGGCTTCGCGGCTTTTTAAATGCATTGATTTCGGATAGCATCAACATCATAGCCACCGATAAACAAGTTGATTTGGAGGCACTGAACTTTCTCTACCAGCTAAAAACCATTACAGAACCAAGGAATCCTGAAAATTACCTAAAGGTCATTTCCTATAGTGCACTCGTTGAGGACTACGGTACGGGCATTTTCTATTTGGAGGAATTGTTGAAAACCGGATATAATAATAAGGAGGAGCTTTATGGTCTTGAGAACACGGCCCTCTTTAGAATTTCACCGGAGTTCAATGCCGTTGTTGCCAAATATTTAAAGGATGCCCGGTACGGACCTGTTGAAAAAAACTAAGAAATATTGGGATGAAGATGGGTATTATGCCGAACCGTTTAGTTTTCATTCTATAGGATTTCCGCTTCGGCTTTTAAACATTGAAGTTGTCCTGTAGTTCTTACCCCTTAAATCCATGCATGGTATAGTACGTTAAAAATCATGTGGTATTTTTGTATAAAAATAGAACGATGTATCGATTCACAGTTTTTATTCTTTTGGCCATTTTTGTTGTGGTAGGATGCAAGGAAGCAAAGAAATATCACGATGAGAAGCCAAATTTGGTCGCTAAGGCGCCTACGGATAAGATTGCCGATATCTTGGCCCACCAACAAAAGTTGAATGAAGAATTCAGAGATCCTGAGGAGTCGCCGTTACCTGATAGGTTCCGAAAAGATTTCAATGGACTTGATTTTTTCGCACCGGATACCAATTATGTAATCGAGGCCGATTTTATCAGGACCCCGGATGCAGTACCTTTTATGATGCCCACCACTACCGATAGGCAGTCTGAAGAAGTGGTCTATGCAAAGATCCGATTCGAACTTCATGGGAAGACATTTGAATTGGAGGTATATCAGAACGCTGATCTTATAAAGGAGAAAGGATACGAGGATTACCTTTTTCTACCCTTTACGGATCTAACCAATGGGGAGGAGACGTATGGTGGGGGGCGTTACATGGATTTGAGGATTCCAAACGGAAATAGGATAACGATCGACTTTAATAAAGCCTATAATCCCTATTGTGTTTACAACAAAAAATATTCCTGTCCTTTGGTTCCTGCGGTAAATCATTTGGATACAAGAATATTGTCGGGTGTTAAAGATTTTGATAAAAATTAAAACCCGGTGTATTCACCGGGTTTCTCAACTTAAACAAAAATCAATTAGTCCTTAATATTTTTGGCTTAGAATGAATAGATGGCTGCGAGCGCGAAAGAAGATAAGCTGTTAGTTGTACCTCCATTGCTCTCGAAGAAAGGTTCGTTATCCTTGCCAAAACTATCCAAACGAATTTCTGGTTTAATTATTAAATTTTCTTTGCTATAACTTCCGGTTAAGGTAAGGGCTGTAACAGGAACATCATCGAAACCTTCTTGAGTATAGGCAAAATATTCACCTCGTAAGCCTATGGCAAAACTATCCGAGGTAGTAACTTGTGGATAAATTGCGGCTCCATAGAACCCGCTATTTGTTTGTGAATTGTCATTATATGCAGCATTGATTCCAAAGAAAAAGTTATCGGAAAGATCAAAACCTCCGGTATAGTCAATTTCAAAACCTAGACCTCCAGCTACATCACTACCACCATCATAATAAAGATTTATATACTGACCATAAAGACCTAATTGACCTCCTACGGCATAAACACCTGAAGCACTTATATCATTGGTATCCCAAGGATTGGTAATGGCAAGCATTAAACTTACATCATCCGAAAAGGCGAAATCAGCCTTAGCACCAAGGTGTGAAAAGGGACCGTTTGAGAACAAGTATGACACACTATAATTGAAGTTTGCCGCAGGAGCAATAACTTCATACCCTACCCAAGTATTGAAACGACCAATGGTTAAGGTAGTTTTATCAGAAACATTCCAATAAGCATAAGCTTGGTTTATGATTCCATTTAAGACATCATTATTGAAAGTGGCCTCTGTACCTCTAGGTCCAAATACAAAGTCCACGACGACACCCGTTTTTCCCATGTCATAGGTCCCAATTAAATTGGCCATACCCAAAGCAAATCCAGTTTGGTTCGCAAAAGATGTTGGTGTAGCAGTTGTTGCATCACCACCATCTTTAAAAGTAGTTCTGTAATATGCATCAATAGAACCGCTCAAAGTGAATTTTGAACCACTTTCCTCTTCCTGTGCCGTTAAGGTAACTGCTGAAAACAGCGCTAATGTTGACAAAAAGATATTTTTTACGAATTTTGTATTTATAATCTGTTTCATATGTTTAAATTTTCAATCCCTCTGGGATTATTTTTTAAGTGATTACTTGTAAATAAATGTGAAAAGGTTATGTAACGGAGCGTTTGGCAGAACGCTCCGTTTTTTGTTCAGAATTATTAGTGCTGGTTCATTCTAAAGTCGGCATAAGCATCCATTCCATGCTCATGGATATCCAGACCTTCCAATTCCTCATCCCTTGAAACCCTAAGGCCAAGTGTAGTTTTAAGCACTCCAAGAATGATACCTGCAGATACTACACAGAAGGCTCCTATGATCAATACGCCATATAATTGTGTCAATAACTGATCGATTCCTGCCTTGCTTCCAAAAATACCCACGGCCAAGGTTCCCCAAATACCACAGATCAAGTGTACTGCAATAGCACCAACGGGGTCGTCCAATTTTAATTTGTCGATCAAGGCAACACCAAAAACTATTAGGATTCCGGCAAGTACCCCAATGATTACGGCCTCATTGGGCGACATTAAATCGGCACCGGCCGTAATGCCTACCAAACCGCCTAGAATACCATTAAGGAACATGGTAAGGTCCAAGTTTTTGTAGAGGATGGTTGAAGTAATCATGGCGCCAAAACCACCGGCAGCGGCAGCCAAACTTGTGGTTACCAAAACCAAGGAAGTCAATTCAGGGTCTGCTGAAAGTACGGATCCACCGTTGAAACCAAACCATCCTAACCAAAGGATCAATACACCCGCTGTTGCCATTGGTATGTTGTGACCTGGAATTGCGTTCGGTTTGCCATCCTTGCCAAATTTTCCTATTCGTGCACCCAATAGGGTAACCGCTACCAAGGCTGCCCATCCACCTACGGAATGGACCAAAGTAGATCCTGCAAAGTCATAGAATCCCCAGGAATCCAAGAATCCGCCACCCCATTTCCAAGCACCTACGATGGGGTAAACCAAACCTACATAAACAATCGTAAAAATCATGAAGGAACCAATTTTGATACGTTCGGCAACGGCTCCGGATACGATTGTAGCAGCTGTGGCAGCAAACATGCCTTGAAAAAGAAAATCCGTCCACCAAGTGTAACCACCATCCGCATAATCAGGGGTCATACCACCTTCCGGGGCGGCAATTCCAAATCCTGCGAATTTTAGGAATCCTGCATCCCCATCCTCAAAACCGGGATACATTAAATTAAAACCAAAGGCATAATACAAGAGCAACCCTCCGGTGATGATAAATATGTTTTTGAATAAAATATTGATTGTGTTTTTTTGTCTGGTTAGACCTATTTCCAAAAAGGCAAAACCTGTATGCATGAAGAACACCAATGCGGTGGCCAACATCATCCATACGTTATTCGCTGTAAATAATCCTGCGTCCATTTTTTTAAGTTTTAGTTAGTTGTTTTTTTAGTTGATACCCGCTTGACCGCTTTCCTTTGTCCTGATTCTGTAGGCTTCGATGACATCGGAGACAAAGATTTTACCATCCCCAACATTGCCTGAGTAAGCTGTTTCCAAAATAGTGTTCACTGTTTTTTGTGCAAATTCATCGGATACTACAATGGTTAGATATCTCCTTTGTATATCTGTGGTGCTATAGGAAATACCACGATATACATGCCCTTGTTTTTCATTACCAACTCCCGTTACATCCCAGTAACTAAAGAAATTGACCTCAATTTGATGTAAAGCCTCTTTGACTTCATCAAACTTGGATTTTCTGATAATTGCCTCGATTTTTTTCATTGTACTGATTGTTTTAGATGGACCAAATGTATGTTAAAAATATTAACACCCTATAATTTGAAGGGGTAATGGTCCTATTTTTATGTTTATAATAAATAACCCCCCTAAAAATTATAGGTATATATATTTGCGAGGTGTTATTTTGTCAATTTGCCCGTCAAAATTTGCTGTGGATAGGTGTAAATTGAAAATAATGCAGAAAATCAGCTCTTTTTAACTTGAATTGTTTGAAAAACAATTAAAATGTCAAAAAAATGTTGAGATTTTAGAATAATTGGGGATACCGTTACAATTATAACAGTTTGCAGACATAAAGGCCTGCCGCTACGGCTAGTATACCTATTAGTATGCTCAAGGCTAGATAGGCCGACATATAAAAAATGGAATGTTCCTTTAACAGTATATGGCTTTCGAGGGCAAAGGTGGAAAATGTTGTAAAGCCACCACAAAAGCCGGTCGCCAATAATAACATATGACTTTCGGAAAGGAAATTGTTCTTTACGGATATGCCAATCAGTATACCTATTATAAAGCAACCGAGAATATTCACTAAAAAGGTCCCTAAGTAAAAATTGGGATAATATACATTTAAGGATTTGGAAATTATATAGCGAAGAAAGCTACCAAAACCACCGCCTAGAAATATCAGTAAAAACTGTTTCATGCAGTTAAAAATAATGCAAAAGTTGGAAAATAAAGCATTTTCTTGCCTGATGTGCTTGAATTGCCAAGACGAATCCCTACATGAAAATCAAAGTAATACGGTTTGGTTCAAATGACCTATCAGTATTGCCTGACTTTGTTAAAGAAAGGGTGATTCGACAATGAAAATCTTGATTGGAGTCAAAATGTGGATGTTTCATTGTTCATACCTACAAAAAATAAAACTAAACCGCTTTTTTGTAGTTGGAAGTAATTAGGTCAATTGGATAGATTACGGATTGGTTGTCTTCTGAAACCATTTTTGTAGGTCTTTTCGACTTTTTACTTGCATTTTGCAAGCTGGCTATGACCATGGCCACATTGAGTCCTATAAGTACCACCAAAATTGTAAAGAATGTCATCATAATGTTTGCCCCTTATAGATGAATAACGCAAAATTACGTTATTTGGTATATAAAACGTGAAAATCAGGGCTTTTGTTGTCAAAACGTTAATTTTTGTGGTGTACGTAAAATTTACGTTAATTCTTAAGTAAATACTTAATACAGAAAAGTATAATTATGAATATTATAAAGAATATTCCCACCCATTTTACACCTTTGTAATTTTTTTGATGCAGTTTTAGGTCCTTCTTGTACATCAGTATGATAATTATAAAGAATGTAACTGCAAAAAGAGTTGCAAATACAATTTGTCCCGTGCTAAACATAATTTCTATTTTTAGGCAAAACTAAAGTAAAACTCAAGAACTCTGATCAGTGGCCATTAAACTTGGTGAAAATGTTTTCGGGTGATAAACCCAATAAACGGAAAACCTTTGAATTTGATAAATTTGGGCAGATTCTCCTAAAATAAAATATCGATCGATGAAACATCCGTGACCGTTTTCGGGAACACATCGGAATTATTACAAGGATGTTGCATGCCAGTACTGATAAAAGCCGAAGTTTGATGGTTGAAAAACAATTAAAATAAACACATGAAAAGTAAGATTAACGCCGTACAATTGTTCCATGAGTCTTTTGGACTGGGTGTCTCTCAAGAAATGCGTGCCGATTTGGGCCAAACAAAAAACCAACTCCGTTTCAACTTAATGGACGAGGAGAATAAGGAATATTTGGAAGCCGCCACAAACAATGACCTTGTCGAGGTGGCCGATGCCCTTGGGGACATGCTGTATATTCTTTGCGGAACCATTTTGGAACATGGAATGCAGTACAAGATTGAGGAGGTCTTTAACGAAATCCAGCGCAGTAACATGAGCAAGCTGGGGGAGGACGGTAAACCTATTTACCGGGAAGACGGTAAGGTGCTAAAAGGTCCCAACTATTTTAAACCGGACATCGCCTCAATTCTGGACAAATAAAAAAGGGCTTTTGAGCCCTTTTTTGTTAGATGTTGACTTTGTAGCGCCATCCGTATTTGTCTTCGGATTTATTGTACTGTATGTCCGTAATCAATTTTTTCAATTTGGTGGCATAACTGTTTTCCAGTTCCGGAAGGTCATAATCCGTTCCTTTGTAGCCAAAGGCGGCAATGGGTGAAATTACGGCGGCCGTACCCGCCCCGAACATTTCCTTCAAGGAGCCGTCCTTGGCAGCATTGACCACTTCGGTAACGGTAATTTTCCGTACTTCGGTGGGAATATTGTGATCCTTAGCAATTTCCAAAATACTTTTTCTGGTGATGCCGTCCAAGATTCTATCGCTCGTTGGCCCCGTTATCAAGGTGTCGTTAATGCGAACAAAAATGTTCATGGCTCCGGCCTCCTCAATAAACTCGTGTTCCGTATCGTCCGTCCAAATAACCTGATTGTACCCTTTTTCAATGGCCAATTGGGTAGGGTAGAACTGTCCCGCGTAATTTCCTCCGGCCTTGGCAAATCCCACGCCACCATTGGCGGAACGTGAATAGGTCTGTTCTATCAATACCTTAACTTTTCCGGAAAAGTACGATCCCGAGGGAGCGCAGGCAATGATGAATTTATATTCATCCGCAGGAGAGGCATGAAAGCCGTTACCCGATGCGAACATAAATGGCCTTATATAAAGGGACGAACCTTCCTGGGTTGGAATGAAGTCGCTATCCAGCTGTAACAAAGTGGTCAGGCCTTCCATGAAAATATCTTCGGGCAATTCTGGTATGGCAAGCCGTTTCGCCGAAATGTTAAGCCGTTTTTGGTTCTCCAAGGGTCTAAAAAGAAATATATCGCCCTTGTCATCCTTATATGCTTTCATGCCTTCAAAAATTGCCTGTCCATAGTGGAACACCTTTGCCGAGGGGTCCAATGCAATGGATTGATAGGGCATGATTTTAGGTGCCTGCCAAGCCCCGTTCCTGTAATCACATACCAACATATGATCCGTGTATACGGACCCGAACTTTAAATTGTCAAAATCGACTTGGTCTATTTTTGAGATCTTTGCCTTCTCAATACTAATAGTTACGTTTTTAGTTTCTACGCTCATTCCAAAATATGCTTTAGTAGGTTAAAATTAATCAAATATCCGCATGGCAACTTCTTTTTTAGCCTAAAAATGAGCAGTTTTGCAGCAGGATATTAATTTTTAAACATTATGAAAGGTTTTAACATTTTGCTTGTGTTTTTATTGATGGGTTTTTGCGTCTTTGCTCAGGAAAAAGCATCAAAATCAGATAAGGCGAACGTTTTTGGGGCGTGGGTCGATGAAACGAACGTGGGAACCTCCAATGATATGATGTCGCTTTATGACGGGTTAAGTGCCAATGATACGCTGACTACCAAGTTTGTGGGGAAGGTAAAGGAAGTGTGCCAGGCAAAGGGTTGTTGGATGAAGGTGGAGCTTTCCAATGGGAACGAGGCCATGGTACGATTTAAGGATTATGGTTTTTTTGTGCCAAGGGATATCGCCGGAAAGAATGTTGTAGTCGATGGACTTGCGTTTGTAGAAGAAATGAGCGTGGAAGAACAAAAACACTATGCAAAGGATGCCGGTGCCAACGAAGAGGAACTCTCCAAGATTACTACGCCCAAAAAAACCTATGGGTTTGAGGCCAGTGGTGTACTTATCAAAAACTAGTATTGGAAAGGGAAATTGTTGTAACGGGCGATGGTTCAAAGACCATCCAAATAAAGGACTGGAACGAACAGTACCATTCCAAGCATGGAGCCATACAGGAGGCGTACCATGTCTTTATAAGTAACGGTCTGGAATTATTTGAAAACCAAGGGCTTACTATTTTGGAAATAGGCTTCGGGACGGGACTCAATGCTTTTATCACGCTCCTTGAAGCGCCCAAAAGAGAACTAAGGGTGCGTTATACCGGAGTGGAGGCCTATCCTGTTTTGAAAACCGAAATCGGTCAATTGAATTATGTAGAGGAGCTAGCGGCAATGGAACATCGGGAGGAATTTGAAAAATTGCACAGTTGTACTTGGGAAGAGAACACTTCTATAACGCCTAATTTTTCGCTGCTGAAAGCCCAAATGGATTTTAAGGAAATCCAATATTCGGCAGAATTCGATTTGATCTATTTTGATGCTTTCGGAGCTCGGGTTCAACCAGAACTGTGGACATTGGAAATTTTCAATAAAATGTTCAAAGCCCTCAAAAATAAGGGTGTACTAGTAACCTATGCTGCAAAAGGCAGTGTTAGACGGGCCATGCAGGAAGTAGGTTTTCAGGTGGAGCGTCTTCCAGGACCTCCAGGAAAAAGGGAAATGCTTAGGGCGAGAAAGTTGTGATTAGGAGAGGTCGTACAGTTAATTTGTCTTAAAAACCAACCTTCTTTGTTAAATCGAAATTAAAGCGACCATCGGCCTTTGGGGAAAACAATATCTTTGAAATATGAAGGTATTAATAACAGGAGCGACAGGATTGGTTGGAACGGAATTGGTATCTCAATGTCATGCCAAAGGTTATGATGTACACTACTTGACCACAAGCAAGGACAAAATGGAATCTGCTTCCAACCTGAAAGGTTTTTATTGGAATCCCGGCAACGGTGAAATCGATATTCGATGTTTTAACGGCGTATCGGCCATCATTAATTTGGCCGGTGCGAGCATTTCTAAAAGATGGACTCCTAGTTACAAAAAAATAATTCTCAACAGCCGGATAGATTCCCTTGCCACGCTGTACAAGGCACTCGAAAAACTTCCGGATCATAGCATATCCGCGTTGATAACGGCTTCTGCCATAGGTATTTATCCAAATTCACTCTCCAATTATTATGAGGAAAGCGAGCCTCTAGTAGACGATAGTTTTCTTGGGGAAGTCGTAGCTGCCTGGGAAGAAAAGGCCAATGAATTTAAAAATCTAGGCTTGCTGGTTTCTAAGGTCAGGATAGGTTTGGTGTTGTCAGTTAAAGGGGGCGCCTTGCCCCAAATGGCGAAACCGGTCAAATATTATGTGGGTGCTGCCTTTGGTACCGGACAACAATGGCAATCTTGGATTCACCTATCGGACTTGGGAAGAATTTTTCTCTTTGCCATGGAAAATGAATTGGAAGGAACTTTTAATGGGGTATCACCAAATCCGGTTACGAACACTCGATTGGTAAAGGAGATTGCCCAAGTTTTGAATCGGCCTTTGTTTTTACCCAACATACCTGAATTTGTGATAAAGGCTATACTTGGCGAGATGAGTTATATTCTTTTTGCGAGTCAACGGGTGAGTAGTAAAAAAATAGAGGAAGAAGGGTTTATTTTCGAATATCAGAATGTATGTTCGGCATTGGAAAATATCTATAATGGAAAGGAGTCCAACTCAAAGATATCCAATGATATATACAAGGAATATGCGTCATAAACAACATACTGCAACCATACATAAAATTCAAATCCGCTTTTGGCGGATTTTTTTATAAAGTTTGGTGACATTTTGACATTTTTAAAGATTTGGCAGTACTTTTGCCGACTCAAATCCAGAGATTAAACAAGAATTGAATATGAGCAAGAAAAATAAGACCAAACATATAGAAGAAGAACTGTCCCAAGAGCAAGTGCTGGAGCAAGAAATGGAAAATGAGGAGGGGCAGGCGGAGGAAACATCTGAAGAGGAAGTGGAAATGACCGAAGAAGAACGTCTAAAAGAGGAACTGGGAAAGGAAAAGGACAAGTTTTTGAGGCTTTTTGCTGAATTCGAGAATTATAAGAGAAGAACTTCAAAAGAACGTATGGAGCTCTTCAAAACCGCAGGACAGGAAGTAATCGTTTCACTTTTGCCAGTAATGGATGACTTTGACAGGGCCTTGAAAGAGCTTTCAAAATCTGAAGATACGGAAATGTTCAAGGGCGTGGAACTTATAAAGGTAAAGTTCAGGGAAACCTTGAAATCCAAAGGTCTGCAGGAAGTGGAAGTTGCCGTGGGCGATACTTTTGATGCAGAAATACATGAGGCCATTACCCAAATACCGGCACCTGAAGAGACTATGAAAGGAAAAATCATCGATGTCATAGAAAAGGGTTTCAAGTTGGGCGATAGGATAATAAGGCATCCAAAAGTGGTTGTTGGAAACTAATTGAATAGTATGAAGGAAGATTATTATGATATACTTGGTGTGAGCAAAAGTGCCTCTGCTGCTGAGATTAAAAAGGCATATCGGAAGAAGGCACTTCAATACCATCCTGATAAAAATCCGGGGGATAGCAAAGCGGAGGAGATGTTCAAGAAGTCGGCCGAAGCCTATGAGGTATTGAGCGACCCCAATAAAAAGGCTAAATACGACCAATTTGGTCACGCGGCCTTTGAAGGCGGTGGCTTTGGAGGTGGCGGTATGAACATGGACGACATCTTCAGCCAATTCGGTGATATTTTTGGCAGTGCCTTTGGTGGCGGCGGATTTAGTGGCTTTGGCGGTTTTGGAGGCGGTGGTCAGCGAAGGGTAAAAGGCAGCAACCTACGCATACGGGTTAAGCTTACCTTGGAGGAAGTAGCGAATGGTGTAGAGAAGAAAGTCAAGGTCAGAAGAAAGATTCAGGCCGAAGGCGTCACCTATAAAACATGTTCCACCTGTAATGGGCGCGGACAGGTCACAAAGATCCAAAACACCATATTGGGAAGGATGCAGACGGCCGCTACCTGTAGTACCTGTGGTGGAAGTGGACAGATTTTGGATGGAAAACCGGGGGATGCGGATGCACAGGGACTGAAAATATCGGAAGAGACCGTATCCATAAATATTCCGGCCGGTGTGGAAGAAGGAATGCAATTAAAGGTTCCGGGGAAAGGAAATGAGGCACCAGGAAACGGTATTCCCGGGGATTTGTTAGTGGCCATAGAAACACAGGAGCACGAGACCTTGAAGCGGGAAGGCGATAATCTGCATTACGACCTTTACATTAGTATAGCCGATGCCATTTTGGGTACTTCCAAGGAAATAGATGCCGTTGGCGGTAAAGTACGGATTAAATTGGAACCTGGAATACAGTCCGGAAAAATCCTAAGATTGCGTGGAAAGGGTATCTCCAGTCTTAACGGTTATGGTAGTGGGGACCTTTTGGTGCACGTGAACGTTTGGACCCCAAAAGAATTGAACAAAGAGCAACGGGAGTTCTTTGAACGTATGCAGGGCAATGAGAACTTTGAACCGAAACCAGAAAAATCGGACAAGTCGTTCTTTGAAAAAGTCAAGGATATGTTCTCTTAATCGTCAAAATATTTGCTGTTTAAATAAAAAACGTATATTTGAAACAATATTGGGAGACCAATATTAATTTTCTTTTTCATAGCAATTTTTTTCCCATCCTTGATTCTATTGAGGGTGGGTTTTGTTTTTAGGACAATTTGAAGTACTGGTTGCAGAAAATTTTCAGAAATACTTTCAAGGGAAAAATTTCAGTAAATAGTCTAGGGAACCGTTATGAGGAGCAGACTAATGGTCATTGTGCAAGCCATCCAAAAAAAATAGAACCACTGATTTTCTTTCAATGAAATCATGATGTGGCGTGGAAGAACATTTGATTTTTTCATGGATACAAACAATCCAGCCCCAATACTAGTATTAAAAATCCATCATTTGGTACCACATGAAAACAATTCAATATCTTTGAACAAATTGCTTGCATGAATCATATTTTGGTCGCAAATAAGGTCTCCAAAAGGTATGGCGACCATACTGCTTTGCAAAATGTTTCCATAGAAATTCCCAAAAACAGTATTTATGGCCTGCTGGGTCCCAATGGGGCAGGCAAGACTACCTTGATACGCATTATCAATCAGATTACCTATCCAGACCAGGGTGAGGTATTATTTGAGGGGGAACCGTTAAGAAGCGAACATATTGCCCAAATTGGATATCTCCCGGAGGAGCGTGGGCTCTATAAAAGCATGAAAGTAGGGGAGCAGGCGCTGTATTTGGCCCAGCTAAAAGGGTTGTCCAAAAACGACGCAAAACAGCGGTTAAAATATTGGTTTGAAAGGCTGGATATTGGCAACTGGTGGAACAAGAAAATCCAGGAACTGTCCAAAGGAATGGCACAAAAGATACAGTTTATAGTAACCGTACTCCATGAGCCCAAACTTTTGATTTTTGATGAACCCTTTAGCGGATTCGACCCTATAAACGCCAATATTATAAAGGACGAAATCCTTCAGTTGAAGGAAAACGGGACATCGATTATTTTTTCCACCCATAGAATGGAATCCGTTGAGGAACTATGTGAACATATTGCGCTGATCCATAGATCCGAGAAAATTTTGGACGGTAAATTATCCGATATCAAACAGGCGTTCAAAAAGAATATTTTCAAAGTGGCTGTCGATACTACGGCTCCATCGGGATTATTGGACCAATTGAAAAATAGTTTTACCATATTGGATTCGGCTACCTCGCAAGGGCAACTGGATTTTTCGGTACAACTGGTAAACGGAACCTCCAATGAGTTGTTGAACTTTTTAGGAACACAGGGTACCATAAAAAGTTTCACGGAAACGATTCCGTCCGCTAACGAGATATTCATTAGAACCGTAGCAAAACAAGGTGTTATAGATGAGTAAGCTTTCATTGATAATAAAAAGGGAATACTTCGCAAAGGTTAGGAACAAGTCCTTTGTGATCATGACGTTCCTAAGCCCTTTTTTAATGGTGGGAATGATCGTACTTATCGCATATCTTACAAAGCTCAATGACAACGAAAAAAGAATAATCGCGGTACTGAACGAAAGCGATTTTTTTGCCAATGAGTTTATAACCTCGGAAAGTACATCCTTTGTAAAGTTTAGGGATATCACTTTGCAGGAGGCAAAGGACTCCACCTTGAACATGGGGTATTATGGATTGGTGTATCTGCCTAATGAATCCGACCTGGAAAAAGTGAGCCAGCGTTCGTTTTTTTACAGTAAGGATGCACCTAGCACCACCACCCTAGAGCGATTGGAGCGTATTTTCAAGGAGCGCCTCAAACAGGAAAGACTAAGGGAATTTGGTATTTCGGCCAGTGAATATGCGGAAATGGACAGTACGTATGAACTGAACATCTCAACCTTTGATGGGGAACACAACCTAAAGGGGATCAACGAGATAAAGGCTATAATTGGTGGGGGTTTTGGTTATTTGATTATGATGTTCATTATAATCTACGGTGGCTTTGTTATGCGCAGTGTCATAGAGGAGAAGACGAGTCGGATTATTGAGGTTATCATTTCTTCGGTAAAACCATTTCAGTTGATGCTCGGCAAAATTATTGGGACCTCTTTGGCGGGTATAACACAATTTGGTATTTGGATTGTATCAGGGGGTGTTTTGTTGATAGTGTCCATGGCCATATTTAATATTGACCCGGCCGATCTTTCCAGTCACGGGTCGGGACCTGGAATGGGCGCTGCCCAAAATCCCATCATGGCCTCCGCAGATTCTGATATGATATTATACGCCCAAGAGATTATGGACATACCCTGGGTTCTTTTGGTCTTCTTTTTTCTGATTTATTTTATTTTGGGTTATTTGATCTATAGTTCCATTTATGCGGCCATAGGAGCCGCGGTGGACAATGAAACCGATACCCAACAGTTTATTTTTCCAATAATCCTGCCTTTGATGTTGGCTATTTATGTCGGCTTCTTTTCGGTTTTTAGTAATCCGCATGGACCCATTGCCGTTGGTTTTTCGTTATTTCCGCTGACTTCGCCCATAGTCATGTTAATGCGGCTGCCGGGAGGCATCGGGGAAGGAGGGGTTCCCATTTGGCAGTTGGTATCGTCCATTTTGATATTAATATTTACCTTTATTGGTATCGTTTGGCTGGCCGCCAAAATATACAGGGTAGGAATCCTTATGTACGGAAAGAAGCCCAGTTATAAAGAATTGCTTAAATGGCTTAAATATTGATAATGGCCCAAGAGGAAAAAGAAAAAATTAAGGAGATTATTGAAGAGGATATCTGGGGTTCCATAAAGGAATTTCTGGACCTTGGGTTTCATTATACCTCCGGGGATAAATCAATTCAGGTTACTGTTGGTCTACTGCTATTGTTGACAGTAGCATTTTTGGTTACCAGTTTTGTATTGCAATGGGTCCGTAAGTTTTTCACCAGAAAAATGGAGACCGATGATAAGCTGAAGTTTATCAGTATTTTCAAATTTATAAAGTATGTCGTTTATATCGTGGTGATATTGTTTACCATGAGCGCCGCAGGAATAGACATTACCATACTTATAACAGCCTCTGCAGCCTTGTTTGTTGGTTTGGGACTTGCTTTGCAAGAACTCTTTCAGGATATCATTGGGGGAATTTTTATTATTGTGGATAAATCGCTTAGGGTAGGTGATATTATAGAGGTGGATGGAAAAGTAGGTAAGGTTTTTGAGATAAAACTGCGAACCACTAGGGCCATTACAAGGGACGATAAAATCATCATCATTCCCAACCACCATTTTATTAGTGATATCGTTTTCAACTATACCCAAAACCACAAGACGACAAGGGAAAGTGTAAAAGTTGGCGTTGCCTACGGTAGCGATGTCCAATTGGTCACTAGTATTTTGGAGGGCCTGGTAAAGGAGCAAAGAGGTGTACTTAAAAGTCCAAAACCCTTCGTTATTTTTGAGGATTTTGGGGATTCAGCCTTGCTTTTTTCCCTTAACTTTTTCATCAGCGATAGTTTTTCAGATCCACGGACAAAAAGTGAATTGCGCTACAAAATAGATGCGGCATTTAGAAAGAATAACGTGACCATACCCTTTCCTCAAAGGGATGTACATATTTTTCAGCAAACCCCTTTTCAACATAGTAATGTCCAACTAGATAGTAAGGAATGATGGGCAAAAATAAGTGGGCCCTATTTTTAGGAATCATGGTACATTTGACATTTTGGAGTCAGACACCAGATGTATTTCGGGCGGAGTATATGCTAATGCCGGAGAACAGCGGCGGTGTGGAGACGGCCAGGGTCAAATTATTGGCGAACGTTCCAATTCCGGTACGAAATAAAGAGGATTTTATCGTTTTGGGAAGCGAGTACAATCGGTATAATTTTGAAGTGCCGGACACCCTATTTCCAAATGCCGGGGACTTAAGAAAACTACATGTCTTTGATTTGAATTTCGCCTATGTCTACAAAGTATCGGAAGAATGGCGCATGGTTGGTGTGGTCACCCCCAGGTGGTCCTCCAATTTTGTGGAAGAGCTGCAGGAGGACGATTTCAACATAAACTATACGGTAGGGGCCTATCAGGATAAAAAAAAGATAGAAAAACCGTTCCGTTTGGTTTTGGGGGTTTCCTATAATTCAAACTCGCCAGTGCAGATACCTTTGCCTGTATTATATTATGAGAAACGTTTTCACCCCAGTTGGTCCTATGTTTTGGGAGTGCCAAAAACGGGTATGAAATATTTTACGCCCAAGGGCCATTTTTTTCAGACAGAACTGTTCGTTGATGGCTATTATGTGAATATCCAGAACAATATTCTGTTATCAAATAATATTTTGTCTACGGACGTTTCCTATACGGCACTATTATTGACATTGGGTTACCAGTATAAGATAACCAAGGATATGTCCGTTTACTTGGTTGGAGGGTATTCACTTTTTCAAAATGGAGCCCTTAGGGATAGCGATAGAAAGGATATTTTTACACTGAACGATGATGCCGGATTGTATTTTAGGACCGGATTTAGAATAGGAATTTAAAAATTAGTAGTATGTCAAGGATTTTAGTGATTGAAGATGAAGCGGCCATTAGAAGGGTATTGGTAAAAATACTCTCCGAAGAAAGTGATAGTTATATGGTAGAGGAGGCCGAAGACGGTTTAAAAGGATTGGAAACCATTAAAAACAATGACTATGACCTAGTACTTTGCGACATTAAGATGCCAAAAATGGACGGTGTTGAAGTCCTGGAGTCCGCCCGAAAAATAAAACCAGAAATTCCATTTATAATGATTTCCGGTCATGGGGATTTGGATACGGCCGTGAATACGATGCGCCTAGGCGCCTTCGATTATATTTCAAAACCCCCCGATTTAAACAGATTGTTGACCACCGTTAGAAATGCCTTGGATAGAAAGGATTTGGTTGCCGAAAATAAGATTCTAAAGAAAAAAGTCAGCAAAAACTATGAGATGGTAGGGGAGAGCCAAGAGATTTCCGCTATTAAGGAAATAATAGAAAAAGTGGCCCCGACCGATGCACGCGTGCTTATTACCGGCTCCAATGGAACGGGCAAGGAACTTGTGGCACACTGGCTACACGAAAAAAGTAGCAGGAGCAAGGCGCCGTTAATTGAGGTGAACTGTGCCGCTATCCCATCTGAATTGATAGAGAGCGAACTTTTTGGCCATGTTAAAGGGGCATTTACCTCTGCTGTAAAGGATCGGGCGGGGAAATTCGAGGCTGCGAACAAAGGAACCATATTTCTTGATGAAATTGGGGACATGAGCCTTTCCGCACAGGCAAAGGTTCTTAGGGTCTTGCAGGAAAATAAGATTTCTAGGGTAGGAACGGATAAGGATATCAAAGTGGACGTAAGGGTCCTGGCGGCCACCAACAAAAATCTACAAAAGGAAATTGAGGAAGGAAAGTTTCGGGAAGACCTTTACCACAGGCTAGCGGTTATTTTGATCAAGGTGCCTAGCCTAAATGATAGAAGGGAGGATATTCCCTTGTTGATTGAGCATTTTTCTCAAAAAATTACGGACGAGCAAGGTATGTCGCGCAAGACTTTTTCCAAAAACGCCATCGAACTTCTAAAGGCCTATGATTGGACCGGAAATATCCGTGAACTACGGAACGTTGTAGAAAGGCTAATTATTCTGGGTGGTGCCGAAGTTTCGGAAGAAGATGTGAAACTTTTTGCCAGTAAATAATCCAACTAGTTCGAATCACGGATTACGCTACTTTTTGTGTTCGGTTTTTTAGTGTTTGGAGCTCCTATTTTGCCAATATTAAGTATCTTCTTGGGTTGTTTTCACATAAATTTAGGTTTCACAGCAGTGCGAAATCCAAGTTTTTAGGTAATGGAAGGTTTTACCTTCCATAGCAATCGCGAAGCTTCTCCAAAGCATTTACAGTAATTTCCTTAGTTCTAAGGTAATAGTACTTTTTACCTTCGGTCAGGTTTTCCATCAATAACTGGTTTTCACATTGCTCGATGATGTTTTGCGCAAAACTACTGGCCTCCTTGCAGTTGATCGTTTCCACTACAGTATTAATCGATTTTCGGTATTTTTCCAGGGACTGGTCAATTTCCTTATAAATAGGACTAATGGACTGTTCCGTTTCTGCATTGTTCTGGTTGTCCTTAGAATTTTGGGATTGTGTCTTTGCCAAGGTTTCCCGCTTTTGTTCTATATGGTACTCATGTTCTGAAAGGGCATTCAATCCTTTCATGATGCTCTCTAAAGACACTAATAGTAGATCCTTGGCTTTGAACAGTTCTTCTTGTTTTGTTGCCAGTTTTAGGTTTTCAACACCTTTCGCCAAATCTTTTTGGGCGTGTTCGCAACCACAGTTGGATAGTTTTTTATCGGTTTTTTGAATGGCACTTATGGCCTTATAAACATGGTACTTTACAAGATTTATATCTGAGATTTCCAATGCCTTTTCCGTTTGCGTTTTGGCAAATTCGATATTGGCTCCGGCATATTCACATTCCCTAAGATTACCAAAGGAATTAAAGGAAATAAAGCATACTACAAGTATGAGGATTGTGTAGGTTTTGTTCATTCGATTAAGTTTGGTCGTAAAATTTGGGACTTTTACAAAGTTAAAGGTACATCGGGAGGCTGTCAAAAGCATTATTTTTTCGATAGGAGAGCTAAGTTGTTCGTTCAATAGTCCATTGGTTCAGTTTTTAGGTAGAACAGGCTTTTTTTTTAAAACCGATTCCCACTTCACCGATTAATATTCTATATTTCGGCATGGATTATATAAATACTGAAAAATACAGGGTACATGAAAGTATCCAAATTTCAAAAGTTCCCAGTTTTGAGGACTTTGGAAAAACCGATAAACAATTAAAAAAAGATCTTAGTAAGGTCAGGAGGGAATTGGGCGAATTTCAGGACATCCTTTATGCCCATAACAAATATAGTGTACTTATTTGTCTTCAAGGAATGGATACCGCTGGAAAGGATAGTTTGGTAAGGGAAGTGTTCAAGGATTTCAATGTAAGGGGCGTACATGTACATAGTTTTAAGGTTCCCACAGAATTGGAGTTGGATCATAATTATTTATGGCGACATTATTTGGTATTACCGGCCAAAGGAAAATTCGGGGTATTCAATAGGACACATTATGAAAATGTACTTGTCACCAGGGTCCATCCGGAATATATACTCAATGAACGTATTCCCGGTATCCACAATGTTGATGATATCGACCAAAAGTTTTGGGACAAAAGGTTTGAGCAGATTAATAATTTTGAACGCCATCTACACGAAAACGGCACAATCATCTTCAAGTTCTTTTTACACCTCTCCAAAGAGGAACAGCGTCAGCGATTGTTGCGAAGATTGGCACATAGAGAGAAACATTGGAAGTTTTCCCCGGGGGACCTTAAGGAACGTAAATTATGGGACAAGTACCAATATTGTTACGAAGAGGCCATAAACAATACCACTAAAGAGCACGCACCTTGGTATACGATACCTGCGGACAGCAAAAAGGCCGCTAGGGTGATCGTAGCCAGTATTTTGCTGGAAAGGTTAAAAAAATACAAAGATATCAAGGAGCCCACACTGGAAGCTGAAATAATGGCTAATTTAGACGACTATGAAAACCAACTTCGCAGTGAAAAGAACGATTAAGTTAGGTGTTCTTTGCCTATTTTTTGTACAGATTGGATGGTCGCAACCTTCAGACCAAGAACAATTAAAAAACATCTACGATGCCGCTTTGACCAAGGGGAAATCCTACGATTGGCTGAATTATCTTTCCAATCAAATCGGTGGGCGGCTGTCCGGTTCCATCCAGGCCCAACAGGCTGTCAATTATACAAAGCAAGAACTGGATTCACTGGGATTGGACAGGGTTTGGTTACAGCCTGTCATGGTGCCAAAATGGGTGCGGGGAATACCGGAGTTCGCCTATTTTGAAACATCCCCGGGGGTTACTACGAACGTTCCCCTTACCGCACTTGGCGGATCGGTGGCAACCCCTCCAAATGGCGTTAAGTCGGAAATTGTTGAGGTAAAGGGCCTTGACGAATTGGCGGTTTTGGGAGCGTCTAAGATCAAGGGCAAGATCGTTTTTTATAATCGTCCCATGGATCCCACATTGATAAACACCTTCGCAGCGTATTCCGGGTGTGTGGACCAACGCTATGCGGGCGCCATGGAAGCAGCTAAATATGGGGCAATAGGTATAATAGTCAGATCCATGAACCTTAGATTGGATGATTACCCTCATACAGGCTCCATGAGCTATGGCGATTTGCCTGAGGACAAAAGAATACCAGCGGCCGCCATTAGTACGAATGCGGCCGAATTGTTGAGCGCCACGTTACAATTGGACCCCAAGACCAAATTTTTCTTCAAACAGAACTGTAAACTGTTCCCAGATGTGGAGTCCTACAATGTCATAGGTGAAATAAAAGGAAGCACCCATCCGGATGAAATTATTGTGGTAGGGGGACATTTGGATTCTTGGGATTTGGGCGACGGTTCGCACGACGACGGCGCCGGTTGCGTACAAAGCATGGAAGTTCTTCAGCTATTTAAGCAGATAGGGTATAAACCAAAACGGACAATCCGGGTCGTGCTGTTCATGAACGAGGAAAATGGCCTACGTGGAGGAAACGAATATGCAAAGGTAGCGATGGAAAAGAACGAAAATCACATTTTTGGTTTGGAGAGCGATGCCGGAGGATTTACCCCAAGGGGCTTTTCCTTTGATGGTCCCGACTCCAGTTTTGAAAAAATCATGGGCTGGAAGGACCTCTTTGAGCCCTATTTGGTCCATTTGTTTGAAAAGGGCGGAAGCGGGGCGGATATTGGCCCCTTGAAAAATGAACGAATAACACTTGCAGGCCTTAGACCCGATTCCCAACGATATTTCGATTACCACCACGCGGAAAACGATACGTTTGAACAAGTCAACAAACGGGAATTGGAGCTTGGTGCCGCCACCATGGCAAGTTTGGTTTATCTCGTTGATACCCATGGTCTAAATCCCTAATGGAAAGTTGGATTAGGGAACTAGGCTCCAATATATACTTTTAACTACCTTTGCACCTCATTAAAAACTAGTAAAATGGAAGACGGATTATACGCAAAATTCAATACCACAAAAGGTGAAATATTGGTAAAGTTGACCTATGACAAAACACCCGGTACCGTAGGGAATTTTGTAGCCTTGGCCGAAGGTAAGAAGAAAAACAAGGTGAAAGATTTGGGCGAACCTTACTATGATGGTTTAAAATTCCATAGGGTAATCCCAGATTTTATGATTCAGGGTGGGTGCCCTTTGGGAACCGGAACCGGTGATGCCGGATATAAGTTCGATGACGAGTTCCATCCAGAATTGAAACATAATGGCCCAGGAGTACTTTCCATGGCCAATGCCGGACCCGGCACCAATGGCAGCCAATTCTTTATAACACATGTTCCAACGCCGTGGTTGGATGGCAAACATACCGTTTTTGGTCATGTTGCCAGTGGACAGGAAGTAGTGGATGCCATTTCACAAGGGGATACCATGGATTCCGTGGAGATTGTAAGAGTAGGAGAAAAGGCAAAGGTATGGAATGCCGTGGAGGCATTTGAAAAATTTGAAACTACAAAAGTGGAGCGTCTGGCAGCTGCAAAAGCCGCCCAAAAGGCTGCATTGGACAAAATTGCCGCTGGCTTTGATGAAACCGACTCCGGTTTGAGGTACAAGTTGATACAAAATGGAGACGGGCCAAAGGCTGAAAAAGGGAAGAAGGTATCCGTACATTATGAAGGGGCTTTGGTAGACGGGCAAGTGTTCGATTCATCGTACAAGAGAAATTCGCCCATAGATTTTCAATTGGGAGTAGGTCAGGTAATCCCAGGTTGGGATGAAGGTATCGGCTTACTGCGCGTTGGTGACAAGGCTCGTTTTGTTATACCATCGGATTTGGCCTATGGAAGTGCCGGTGCAGGGGGTGTCATACCTCCGGATGCAACCTTGATTTTTGATGTGGAGTTGATGAAGGTCGGATAAATTAAAAATCGGACTAAAAACAAAAAACACCTCGGAATCTCCGGGGTGTTCTTATTTTGTCCTTAGATAACTTGATATCAGCAAAATAGCATTGAACAATATCAAAAGAAATATTATTGCCAGAAATGTTTTCATGTAACATTAGGGGTCAAAAGTTCAACAAATAGTATTCATTATCAATTGAACAACAATTTGCGTTTTCAAAACCCTACGTAAAAATCAGGGAATTTTAATTTTTTTTCCTTCGCAGGCTAGTTGCCAACATGGCAATATTTACAAAAATCAAAACGAGAAGAACTCCAAGAAAAGTATTCATAGGTCAGTTTTTAAAGTGGGGAAACTGAGATGCTTTATCTATAGACTCAAATATGTAGAATGGTTGCGTGTTTATATCAAAAAAAATAAAAGCCCGAACAAATGGTTCGGGCTTTTTAGAACTATAAAAAAGATAATTTGTAACCTAGTCAATAACTTTCACATTAACGGCATTCAATCCTTTTTTACCTTGTTGTAGTTCAAATTCTACAACATCACCTTCACGAACTTCATCGATTAAGCCAGAAATGTGTACAAAATGATCTGTGTTTGAACCATCTTCAGTGATGAAACCATAACCTTTGGAATCGTTGAAGAATTTTACTGTTCCTTTACTCATAATAGAAAAATTAATTTAATTAAAGCGCGAAGATAGCGTTTAATTATTTATCAGATAGCTTTTTACCAAGTTATCTTATCATTATCTTTTTTTAACTTCTAAGTCAAGGTCACATAATTTAGGATAATTATGTCGTTGGGTCTGGAGTCATCCTTAGGTAGGGTTTGATTTCTTCCACCCCTTTGGTGAACATTCCTTTGGCCTCTTCGGTAGGAATTGCCGGACTCACCACCACGTCATTCCCATGTTCCCAATTGGCAGGTGTTGCTACTTTATGGTAGGCTGTAAGTTGTAAAGAGTCGACGACTCGCAACAATTCATAAAAATTTCTTCCCGTTGATGCCGGATAGGTCAAGGTAAGTTTAACGGTTTTGTCCGGAGCTATAATAAATACGGACCGTACTGTAAGATTATTGTCGGCATTAGGGTGTATCATATCATAGAGTGTTGAAACTTTTTTGTCCTCGTCCGCTATAATCGGAAAATTGACCGTTGTATTTTGAACCTCATTGATATCCTTTATCCACTCGTTATGGGAAGCGGCCCCATCCACACTTAACGCTAGCATTTTTACGTTGCGTTTATCGAACTCAGGTTTAAAATTTGCTGCAGTACCCAATTCAGTGGTACATACAGGTGTAAAATCTGCAGGATGTGAAAAAAGGATTCCCCAACTATCCCCTAAATAGTCATAAAGGTTTATAGTTCCCATGGAACTATCTGCTGTAAAATCAGGTGCTTTGTCACCTAAACGTATTGCTGCCATTTTATATCATTTTTAATTACTCTATAAAATTACTAGATTAATAATGGTTGAGTAGGGATTTATGGTTAAAACTCTATTAAATTTTTGTTGTACGAGATAGATGGAAAATTTACTGCCTCCTTTTACAAAGAAGGCGTGGGAAGGGCGTTCAAATCAGAACTACATTTTTTGAGAATTTTTATGTGGTCTGCGTTTATGTTTTCTACATTTATGTCATGGAAAACTTAGAAGAACTGCGCTATCCCATAGGACATTTTACTTGTCCTAAAACCATTTCCAAGGAACTTAGGGATTCTTGGATCAAGGAACTGGAAATTCTACCCCAAAAGCTCCGGGCCTTGGTGACTCCCTTACATGAGGAGCAGTTGGATACGTCCTATAGGCCCCAAGGGTGGACAGTAAGACAATTGGTCCATCATATCGCCGATAGCCATCACCATAGCTACACCCGATTTAAATGGGCGCTATCCGAAGACGCACCTTTAATAAAGGCCTACGAAGAAAAATCCTGGAGCAATCTGTTCGATGCCAAAACAGCTCCGGTATCACTTTCCCTGAGCTATTTGGACGCCTTGCACGCCAAACTGGTTTATCTCTTAAAAGGATTGGATGAAGCCCAATACGAGAGTTTTTACCTTCATCCTGATGGCAACGTAAAAGTCACCGTTGCCCAGAACATCGGAAAGTATGCCTGGCATGGAAACCATCATTTAGCCCATATCCAGAATTTGATAGTTAGAAAGGGATGGTAATTTAGATACCTTTCATTAAAACGTACATGGGTTTTTCCTCTTCAATCACATTCTCAAAGGGTACTTGGCTATTGGAGACAATGGTGAAATTATTGGCAAGGTAAAACGAAAGTGCTGGGCCTTTTTGCATGGATTCCAGGAATATGGCTTTTTTAGAAAGTTTTTTGGCGATTCCAACGATAAATTGAATGCATTTAGCGCCTATACCTTTGCCCGAATACTCCTTAAGAATATAGATTTTATCCAAATAAAGCGCATCGGATTCTATATAGGTCATCATTTTTTTATCAAAGGTAATTTTTAAAATACCTACATAAGTGTCTTCCAACTGAATCAGGTATAATTGGGTATTCGTATCCAATTCCTCTTTGTCCAACACCGGTTTGGTGAAACTATATTGAATATAGGTCGATGTGTCCCCGTTTGGCCATAAATGTCGGTAATGTTGGTTATAGGCCCGCGTACCTATTTGTATATACGTTTGGTAGAGATTAGGGACCAGCTCAACAAACTTTAGGCTATCTGTTATGTGCATACGAATTTAAATGAAACACAAAATTGGACAATCAGTTCACCTTCCATTTAATGTTACATCCAATACTGGGTTTTTGAAGTTCGTCCACTTTGGTTCCGTTAATGACAGCATCCATAGCATTGGATAAGTCTTTTCCAGTAAGAGGAACGCCATTCTCTGGCCTGGAATCGTCCAATTGTCCTCTATATACCAGTGATAAATCCTGGTCGAACAAATAAAAGTCGGGTGTACAGGCAGCGTCAAAGGATTTGGCGACATCTTGGGTTTCATCGTACAAATAGGGAAAAGGATAGCCTTCTTCCTTGGCCTTTACCGTCATAAGTTCCGGCGCATCCTGCGGATAATTTTTTATATCATTACTTGAAATGGCGATAAACCCAATTCCTTTTCTTTGATAGTCTTTGGCAAGCTCTGTTATTTTTGGATTTACATGGATTACAAAGGGACAATGGTTACAGATGAACATGATTACGGTTCCTTTTTCACCTTTCAGTTGTTCAAGACTTTTCGTTTCTCCCGATACGGTATCCAAAAGACTAAATTCAGGGGCTTTTGTGCCTAATTTCAACATATTACTTGGTGTTCTGGCCATGACAAACTTTTTTTCAAAGTTATAAAATCTTAAAATGTTGCGAATGGCATATTCTATTGGTAACTTATAGAAACTTAAAATCAGCACATGGAAAAATCATATATATCACTATCAGAAGCCATAAATGACTTAAAAAAGGAGGGGTATACGGAGGACTTTAATCTTTGCGATGCCGGTATAGAGAATAAGGCAAAAAAGAGAATCCACAAGGCTGTGGACCTCAATGTTGTCAAATACTATAGATTTGAGGGTGAGACCAATCCAGACGATAGCACCATTCTTTATGCTATAGAAACCAGCAACGGAGGAAAAGGACTCTTGGTAGATGCCTATGGCGTTTATGCGGGAAATGTTTCTAGGGAAATGATAGAAAAGCTCAGGATTCAATAGATATATCCTTAAAAAGGGAAATCTAGCTTTTTAACGCTATTTTAGTATATTGCTGTCTTGTCCGCTAAGCGGATTGATTTTAATCTTTATTACTTGACAGAAGCTACACTGGATAGTGTCCAAATAAATTTCGATAATGAGGCCCTTTGGCTCATGAACATTGTGTTGGCCTTGGTGATGTTTGGGATTGCTCTTGAAATATCGTTAAAGGACTTTAGACAATTATGGGTGAATCCCAAGCCTGTATTCGTAGGGGTTGCAAGTCAGTTCCTTCTTTTGCCAATAATTACGTTTTTATTGGTTTTCCTTTTAAAACCGTACCCAAGTGTGGCTTTGGGCATGTTTATGGTCGCGGCTTGCCCAGGAGGTAATATTTCCAACTACATTACCCATTTAGGAGGCGGCAATACGGCATTATCGGTTTGTCTTACGGCCATCGCTACGCTATTGGCCATAATCATGACACCTCTCAATTTGGAATTTTGGGGTTCTTTATATGGACCTACTTCTTCCATACTCAATTCCGTGGCGATAGCACCTTTTGAAATGGTCAAACTGGTGGCCTTTTTATTGGGTATTCCCTTACTCCTTGGTATGGGTCTGAATCATTGGAAACCGCTCCTTGCGTTACGTATGGCCAAATTTTTTAAGGTATTTTCCCTTGTGTTCTTTATTTTTTTGGTCTTCTTGGCCTTGTTCAATAATATTGATGTCTTTTTAGAGTATGTTCTTTACATTTTTTGGCTTGTGCTGCTCCACAATTTACTGGCTTTTATGGGAGGATATGGCATTGCGAAGGCCTTTAATTTGGACACTCAAAATACAAGGTCTATTACTATCGAAACCGGAATTCAGAATTCAGGGCTTGGATTACTGTTGATATTCACTTTTTTTGAAGGTTTGGGCGGGATGGCTATTTTAGCGGCTTTTTGGGGAATTTGGCATATGGTTTCCGGTTTGCTCCTGGCCACTTTCTGGAACATGAGACCCATAAAAGATAAAAACTTGCATGAAGAACCTTCTTTATAATTTGGTAAAGGTCTATATAAAAACCGGCCTTCATTCATATCATAAAAAAATAGTAGTTTTTGGTCTTGAAAATGTACCCTTGGACAAACCGGTCATGTTTCTGCCCAATCATCAAAGTGCCCTTATGGATGTTTTGTTGATTGCGGTGGACTGTAATCGGAAACCCTATTTTTTGACTCGTGCGGATGTATTTGGAAAGCCCTTGTTGAATAAAATATTCAAGTTCTTTCAAATGATTCCTGTGTACCGAATCCGTGACGGCAGGAGTTCCCTGAGTAAAAACGATGAAGTCTTTGACAAATGTTCCCAAATTTTGGGGCAGGGAAAGGCACTGGTAATGTTCCCGGAAGCAAACCATAACCTTAAAAGAAGGGTTCGGCCCCTGAGCAAGGGATTCACAAGAATTGTTTTTAGGGCCTTACAACAGCATCCGGAAATCGATTTGCAGATTGTTCCCGTGGGTCTGAATTATTTGGATGCGACCGGTTTTCCGGATTCCGTAGCGGTTTATTATGGAACGTCCATTAGCGCCAGGTCCTTATACGAAGAAGCGGATATCCAGAAATCCGAAAAAAGGACAAAATCTGCCGTTTCAAATGCCCTAAAAAAACTTACCACACATATTGCATCCGAAGAGGATTATGATACGATTCTGGAATATTTGGCAAGTAAAAAAATATCCTTTTTGAGGCCCAAGAAGGTCAATCAAGAAGTTTCAAAATTTGAATTAACAGTAATACCATGCGGTCAAACTTCAATTTCGAAACGAGGGCTCAATATCTTCAAGGTGCTAATTGCCCTTATTAATTTCCCTATATGGCTTTTATGGAAATTCATTATGAAACCTAAGGTATGGGAGGCCGAGTTTACCGCTACTTTGCGTTACGCAACGGCGCAAGTGGGCTTTACGGTCTATTTCCTAGTTTTATTTTTGGTTATTTCCTTTTTGGTGAATGTAAAACTTGGTCTTTTGATCGTAGGAGGAATTTTTTTACTGAACAGGATACTGGTTAAGTTCGCTTAAATGTTTTTGGAAAACGAACTAAAATAAATACGACCCTTAATAAGGGTCGTATTTATTTTTCTGAAGAAGTGTTTAAATGTCGTCAAAACTTACATCCGTAAAACTGCCACTTGAACTTGAATCGTTGGCAGTACTTGTTTCCTCATCCTCCTTCTTAAAATCCTTTTGATGTCTTTCAGAGATAACCTCCTGTCCCTTTTCATCGATGATAAAATCCATCATTTCCTCGACATTTTCCTTAAAGGCTTCAAAATCTTCTTTGTACAGGTAAATCTTGTGTTTCTTGTAGTGGAAGGAACCATCGTCATGTGTAAATTTCTTACTTTCCGTAATCGTTAGATAATAGTCGCCGGCTTTCGTGCTTCGTACATCAAAAAAGTACGTTCTTCTACCTGCTCTTAAAACTTTAGAGTGAATTTCCTCTTGATCCATTAAATCTCTTTCGCTCATTTCCTAATTATATTCTATGGTTAGTCTATCAAAAATGGAAAAAAAATAGTTATTCGGCAACAAAATTTTAGTTTTCTTTATCCGATAGCTGGTTCTTATAAAGCTCTTGGTAATAGCCATGTACCGCGTTTAATTCGTCATGCGTTCCTTCTTGAACCAGCCTGCCATCATCCAAGACCAAGATTTTATCGGCGTTCTTTGCAGATGAAACCCTGTGACTTACAATTAGGGTAGTCTTTTCCTTGGAAACTTTTTTCAGGTTGGTGAGGATTTCTTCCTCCGTTTCAGTATCCACGGCCGAAAGGCAATCATCGAACAAATAAATCTTTGGGTTTTTCAATAGGGCCCTTGCTATGGAAACCCGTTGCTTTTGGCCACCGCTCAAAGTGATTCCCCGTTCCCCCAAAACTGTATCATATTTTTTGGAAAACCCCATGATGTTCTCATGTACGACCGCATCCTTTGCAATGGAAATGATTTCCTCGTCCGTTGCGTCCACTCTTCCGAATTTGATGTTGTTCTTGATGCTATCGGAAAACAAAAAGGCATCTTGGGGAACGGCACCGATCGCCTGTCTTAAACTGGTAGTGTCATAGACTTGGATAGGCTTCCCGTCTATTTGTATTTCCCCGGATGAGACATCGTATAATCGGGCTACCAAATCCAAAATTGTAGATTTTCCGGAGCCTGTTTTACCTAAAATTGCAATGGTTTCTCCTGGATTTATAGTAAAAGATACTTGCTTCAAGGCATTGATTTCGGTATCCTCGTACGTAAAACTGACATCCTTGAACTCTATTTTGCCTGCAACATTTTTGAGTTCCAGACTTCCATTTTTCAATTCGGATTTTTGGTTCAAAAACTCGTTGATTCTTTTCTGACTGGCTTCGGCAGTTTGCACAATGGATGTAAGCCATCCCACGATGGCCACTGGCCACGTAAGCATATTGACGTAAAGAATGAATTCAGCAATAAGTCCTACACCAATTTTCCCGTTCAAATACTGTACACCACCTATATATATAACAAGAATATTGCTTATGCCAATTAGCAGAATCATTAGCGGAAAGAACCATGCGTTGACACGTGCCAAGCTCATACTTTTGTCCTTGCCCTCGTTAGCCAGGACCTTTAATTCTTGATTGGTCTGTGGCTCCAAGGTATAGGC
Source organism: Maribacter aurantiacus (assembly GCF_005780245.1). Classification (NCBI taxonomy): domain Bacteria; kingdom Pseudomonadati; phylum Bacteroidota; class Flavobacteriia; order Flavobacteriales; family Flavobacteriaceae; genus Maribacter; species Maribacter aurantiacus. The sequence continues at coordinate 207,091 of NZ_VBUK01000002.1, forward strand.
CTTTATGACGGAAACCCCTGAAAACGTCTCTTGGGTAAATGTGGAGAGGCTGGATAGATATTGCTGAACAATGGTGCTTCTTTTGTGGATTACCTTACTGATTTTATAAATAAGTACGGACAATATGGGTAGCGGTAGTAGTGTGTAGGCCGCCAGGGTAGGTGCCTTAATGAACATGAGTGGTACCAGGCATACGAACAGCGTTAGCGTCTGAATACCATACATGATAGCGGGTCCTGCATACATGCGAACCTGATTTACATCTTCGCTGATACGGTTCATCAAATCACCGGTCCTGTTCTTTTTATAAAAGTTGAGGCTTAGCTTTTGGTAATGGTCAAAAATCTCATTTTTAAGGTCAAATTCTATATAACGGGATACGTTGATGATGGTTTGCCGCATTAAAAACGTGAAAAAACCGGATAAAAGAGCGGCGCCCACGATTATTAAGATATACTCCAAAAGCAAGGAGGTGGCCTCCGTTTTGGGGAGTTTAGCGTCCAAAAACTGCTCTACCACGGTAATTATCTTGTTCACATAGGAAGGCATCACCAATTGAAATACCCTTGCGATGATGGTGATAAGAATCCCCACGAAGAGTTTAAGCCAGTATTTTTTAAAGTATTTGTTGAGGTGCCTAAGTTCCTTCATGAAGTGTTTGGGTCGTAGTTTTAAGTTTTCAAAGATAGGTTTTTTGACCACGATTCAACTGTTATATAATTCCTAAGTTGGGCTAGTATTTAATTAAAGGGCATCCCAATTGACAGAATCTAGGTATTGCATTGGAATTTAGGAAAAGGAAAGTTGTAAAATTAGCTTCAAATGGTTTGGTTGCGACTTAAATAGATCCGTACTTTTGCCCAGAAATTATTCATCAATACAAAAGTTCTTTACATGCTTACAAGAAGGCATATTAGGGTAAAAGTGATGCAGTGCATTTACGCCCTTATCCAATCCAAGGATGATTCACTTCAAAAACAGGAGAAATTTTTAGCGGTAAGCATAGAGAATACCTACACACTTTATCTGCTTTGGCTAAGTCTTTTAATCGAGATTCAACAAAAAGCTTCGGAACAATTGAACCTCTCCTCAAAAAAGTATCTTTCCGATGAAACAGATAATAAGTTTCCCAACAAGTCAAAGTTCGTAAACAACGGATTGCTGCTTCAGATCAAGGATAACGTCTTGGTCAAAGAGGAGCTTTCCAAAAGGAAATTGGACAATTGGTACTTGAACGAGGAATATGTTAGGCTTATTTATAAATCCATCATTGAGAGCGAAATCTATAAGGAATACATGGCAAAACCGGATGGAAGCTATGATCAGGACAAAGACTTTATAATTTCTTTATTCAAGGAGGTGGTCGCACCCAACGACAAGATTTACGATTATTTTGAGGACAATAAACTAACTTGGGTTGACGATTTGCCCATTGTAAATACCTTCTTGGTGAAACAATTTAAAAAGGTAAAACCTAACCAAAACCCTAAATTCTTTCTTCCCAAACTGTTAAAGGATCAGGAGGATATGGACTTTGCCAATAAATTACTGAAAAAGACGTTGTTGAAAAACGAGGTGTTGGAAAAGGAAATCGAGGGCAAGACCCCAAACTGGGATAAAGACCGTATTGCAGATGTCGATTCGATATTATTGAAGATGGCCATTTGCGAACTGCTCAATTTTCCTTCCATTCCGGAGCGTGTCACCATTAATGAGTATTTGGAAATAGCAAAGGAGTATTCCACCCCAAAAAGTAGCATTTTCATAAATGGTATTTTGGACAAGCTCGTGAAAGAATATAAAAAAGAAGGAAAGCTTAATAAAATGGGCCGTGGTCTGTTATAAAAAAATATTTTCTAATTTTGTTTCAATCTAAAAAAAATCAATAATGAAAAAAGTAGTTTTTGCCGCTGGCGTAGTTGCGATGTTCGCATTCACTTCATGTAAGGAAAATGCTTCCAGTAAAATTAAATCCGATAATGTGGCCGAAGCCGCTGTTAGGGACGAGGCCGCCAAGGCAGTTCCGGTTATGACTTTTGAAAAGGCCGAACATGATTTTGGTACCATTGAACAAGGAACGCCTCAGGAGACTTCCTTTAAATTCACCAATACAGGTAACGCCCCCCTAATCATTACTGATGCAAAGAGTAGCTGCGGCTGTACAGTGCCAAACCCACCAAAAGATCCAATTGCACCGGGAGAGTCCAGTGAATTGGTCGTCAAGTTCAACGGGTCAGGACAAAACCAAGTAACAAAAACCATTACGGTTACTGCAAATACAGAAAAAGGTTCTGAACTTTTAAGGATAAAGGCTTTTGTGAATCCAAAAGGGGCCGCTCCGCTTGGACCAGTAAAATAAATTGGATTACATAAATTAAGAATATTTATATGGGTGATATTGGACAGTTTCTTCCAATGATTTTGATTTTTGTGGTAGCTTATTTTTTCATGATAAGACCACAAATGAAGAGACAAAAGGACGAGAAGAAATTTGCTGCGGAGTTAAAACGTGGAGATAGGGTAATTACAAAGAGCGGATTGCACGGTAAGGTCGTTGAATTGAACGATAAGGATTTTTCCTGCATTTTGGAAACAATGGCCGGAAAGCTTAAATTCGACAGGTCTGCCATTTCTATGGAAATGAGCAAAAAGCTAAATGCTCCCGAAAAGAAATAACCTTACCTCATGAATAAATTGAAAAGCACCAAAGAAAAATTGGTGCTTTTTTTTGTTTAAAATTCCTATATTCAAGCAACAAAATAAAAGGACATGTTTGGTAATAGAAGAGAATTTATTAAAAAGAGTACAGCAGGTTTGCTCGTATCAGGAGCTACATTTATGTTTCCCATGGAGCTTTTGGCGGCCATGAGAAAGAAAGTTGGTCCCAATGACACCGTAAATGTGGGGCTCATAGGTTGCAATGGTATGGGGTTTTCGGACCTTTCGTCGTTTCTTAAAATGAGCGACATCAATGTTATTGGTCTATGCGATGTAGATGAAACCGTATTGCAAAAGCGTACTGCCGATTTGGAAAAGGCCGGTATCAAAAAGCCCAAATGGTACAAGGACTATAGAAAACTGTTGGAAAATAAGGATATTGATGTGGTAATTATTGGAACGCCGGACCATTGGCATTGTTTGCAATTGACCGATGCATTACAGGCAGGTAAGGATGTCTATTGTGAAAAGCCCATTGCCAATTCCGTTCAGGAGGCGAATATCATGTTAAACTATGTTGGGGCCAGCGATCGCATGGTCCAAATAGGGCAATGGCAGCGTAGCCAGCCCCATTTTGTGGATGCCATTGATTTTGTGCATTCCGGTAAATTGGGCGAAATCAGGTTGGCAAAGGCCTGGGCCTATCAAGGTTGGATGAAACCCGTGCCGATTGTACCGGATGGTACCGCTCCTGCAGGGGTTGACTATGATATGTGGTTGGGGCCCGCCACCCAAAGGCCCTTCAATCCAAATCGTTTCCACTTCAATTTTAGATGGTTCTGGGATTACGCAGGTGGCCTTATGACGGACTGGGGCGTACACCTGATCGATTATGCCTTGTACGGAATGAAGGCCAGCACACCTAAGTCCGTAATGGCTTTGGGAGGGAAGTTTGCCTATCCGGATGATGCCTCTGAAACTCCCGATACCCTACAAACAGTTTATGAGTACGATGGATTCTCGATTTTATGGGAACATGCCACAGGGATAGATGGAGGTAACTATGGAAGGAACCACGGAATCGCATTTATTGGAAACAATGGGACCTTGGTGTTGGACAGGCAAGGTTGGGAAGTGATTCCCGAAACGGAGTTCCAAGGTTGGGGCAAGGATGGTATTCCTAAAATGGAAGCCATGAAGTTCGATAATGGCGGTCAAAGCGGGTTGGACCTACACACCCAAAACTTTATGGAGGCCGTAAAGAGTAGGGATGCTTCCAAGCTAACTGCACCGATCAAGGTAGGCTATGATGCCGCTTTGGTGTCTCACATGGGTAACGCGGCCTTTAAAACAGGTAACCGAATTTATTGGGACGATTCATCCGGTAAGTTCAAGAACGAGGAAGCGAATCAATACTTGATGGCCAACTATCAAAATGGTTGGAAACTGCCCATGATCTAATTCCTTGGTGGTGAATGGTTAACGATATTGGTCGTTAAGACCCTTGCCGACTGAAATCATAGGAAGAATTTTGGCCAATCTGGAAATTTTCGTCTTTTCCATTTTGGCCTCATTTATATACAAAGCATAATCCCGCTGTTTTGTCTGTGAAAGGGAGTCAAAGGCTTTTTTTGCTTCAGGGTTGTTGTTCAGCGCCTTTTGAAGTAATTCCGGTAAAATGAGTTCGGCGGTTTGTTTCTTTTTTATGGGTGTTATCTCAATTCCTTTTTTCTGATTTGCAATAGCTGCGTCAATATATTCTTTGATCTTTTCGGCATCTATTTCGTCCTCACCATTAAATTTCCAATGGCGCATGGCCTTGGTCTTCCCTTCTTGGACATTCTCCAGAAGATTATAGGGGTCTTTGAGGAGACCGCCATTAAAGAACCAAATAGCAAAATGATTTTTAAATTTCCCAATGGCCACTACATTCTTGTTATCCAAGGTGTAGGTAGGAAAACTCCATTTGTAGGTTTCTTCCAATCCCGATTCCAAAATTAGGCTCCTTAATCGTAAAACGGCCGAATTAAAAATATGTTCCTCTGAAAAGAATACATCCAGTTTTTCCGATATTTCCATGATCTCAACTTTTGGTAGCTGTAAGTTCGCAAATTTTAACAATTACGGCCACGGCCTTCTCCATACTTTCCACCGGAACATACTCGTACTTGCCGTGAAAATTATGTCCCCCGGCAAAAATGTTGGGGCAAGGTAGGCCCATAAAGCTCAGTTGGGAACCATCCGTACCGCCACGGATCGGTTTAATAATTGGCGTTATGCCAACGGATTCCATGGCCTCCTTGGCAATTTCAACAATATGAAAAACGGGTTCTATTTTTTCCTTCATATTGAAATATTGGTCCTTGATTTCCAAAGCAATGGCATCTTTATTGACGGCATTGAGTTGTGAAACGATATCCTGCAGAAGTTGTTTCCTTTTCTCAAAACGGGATTTGGAATGATCCCGAATTATCAATTGGATCTCCGCATGTTCAATTTCACCCTGCACGTGGTGCACATGAAAAAATCCTTCCCTTCCCGAAGTCTTTTCGGGAACCTCCGCTTCGGGTAGCATGGAAATGATTTTATTGGCGATGAGCAATGCATTGACCATTTTGTTCTTGGAATAGCCGGGATGGACACTTTTTCCCGCGACACTGATTTTTGCACTTGCGGCGTTAAAGTTTTCGTATTCCAGTTCCCCTATTTGGCTCCCGTCCATGGTGTAGGCCCAGTCAGCACCAAATTTTTCCACATCAAAATAATGGGCGCCCCGGCCAATTTCCTCATCTGGGGTAAACCCAACTTTTATCGTTCCATGTTTTATCTCCGGATGGTTGATAAGATATTCCATGGCCGTTATGATTTCGGCGATTCCCGCCTTGTCATCGGCACCAAGCAGCGTAGTTCCATCGGTAGTGATGAGCGTCTGTCCTTTGTATTGGAGTAAATCATCAAAATAATCCGGGGAAAGCACAATGCCCTTTTCAGGATTCAGCACAATATCTTTACCATCATACTCCTTGATGATCTGTGGGTTTACATGTGTCCCTGAAAAATCAGGCGAAGTGTCAAAATGGGATATAAAGCCAATGATGGGTATCTCGTAATCCAGGTTGCTGGGAAGTGTCGCCATGATGTAGGCCCTTTCATCGATGTATACATCGGTCATCCCAATTTCCTTTAATTCACTTACAAGTTTGTGTGCCAGGTCCCATTGTTTTTGGGTGCTTGGAGTGGATTTGGAGTTTGGGTCGCTTTGGGTGTCTATCTTCACATAATCCAAAAAACGTGACATTACGTCTTTCATATCTTCGGTTTTTATCCAAAAATAGCTTTTATATTGTATTTTCGTCATCCGTTAATAATCTATGTTTCCATGCGGTTTCTAGCTTTTAAGACCTTTCTTTTGGTTCTGATTTCCTTTTCGGTTAGGTCCCAGGCAGATTGTCTTCTGGGGGTGGGAATCACTGAAAACGATTCGCTCGCGGATATTTTCCAGATGAACGATGTTCAAAAACAGGAGCTTTTGAATCTATCGGCCGAGTTGAAATATAGAAATGAGATATTGAACGTTCAGCTTGAAAATGTTTATAATAGGCACCCACAAAATACGGTGGAGGAATTGAATCAATTGGCTTTAAAGTACCGCAATGTCATGGATAGCATGCAGTCGGTTCAATCCATGATAGACAAAAAGTTACTCGCATTATTGAATCCGAAACAGTACCAATTATATTTGGATCTTTGTCATGAAGCCTCCCGTTCCCCTTTTGTGATAACACCAAAAGTGTATTCCGATAGCATTCCCCCAAAACATAAATAGGCAGGATTGAATTTTAAGGGGATGACATCAGGACTATAAAGTTCGCACTTTGTATTTTTGCAAAAATTCAACCCAAGATGTATAAATCGGTAATACGGCCAATCCTGTTTTTATTCGACCCTGAAAAGGTCCATCATTTTAGCTTTGCGTTGATCAAGATCATTTCAAAAGTGGGACTTTTAGGGCTACTGAAACCAGTCTTCACCTTGGAGGACGAACGATTGGAGCGCGAGGTTTTCGGCCTTAAATTTAAAAATCCGGTTGGACTGGCCGCAGGATTTGACAAGAACGCCGTCCTCTACAATGAACTATCGGATTTTGGTTTCGGGTTTGTGGAAATAGGGACGTTGACACCAAAACCGCAGGACGGAAACCCTAAAAAGCGGTTATTTCGGTTGAAGGCAGATAGTGCCATCATCAACAGGATGGGCTTTAATAATGAGGGTGTTTTTGAGGCGGTGGAACGATTGAAAAAGGAGCATAGGGTCTTGATTGGGGGAAACATCGGTAAAAACAAGGTCACACCCAACGATGAGGCCATTAAGGATTACATGATTTGTTTTGATGCCCTATTTGATTATGTGGATTATTTTGTGGTGAATGTAAGCTCACCAAATACCCCGGGCTTACGGGAACTTCAGGATAAGGAACCCTTGACAAGGCTTTTAAGGGAATTGGAAGTGACCAACAAGAAGATGGCTGCCGATAGGTCCGTTAAGCGTAGACCGATTTTATTGAAAATCGCTCCGGACCTTACCAACAATCAACTCTTGGACATCATCGATATTGTGGCCGATACCAAAATAGATGGGGTGATCGCCACCAATACGACGGTCGAGCGAAAAAACCTCAAATCCCACGGACTGCTCTTGGAAGAGGCCGGTGGCCTTAGCGGTAAGCCCTTGAAGGATAAAAGTACCGAGGTCATCCGGTTTTTAGCGGAACGTAGTAACAAAGCCTTCCCAATTATTGGGGTAGGGGGCATCCACGCACCACAGGACGCCTTGGAAAAACTACGTGCGGGGGCCGACTTGGTCCAATTGTGGACCGGTTTTATTTATGAGGGACCCATCTTGGTCAAGAAAATAAACCAAGCGATCCTGGCGGAAGAGGTTTAGAAAACTTTAGTTGGAAGTCCAATAATCCATCACGTGCACATCGTCCAAATGCGGGCCTAGGACGGCCCCAAAGGCCTTATGATCAGGATGTGGTAGATAAATGGCCCTATCCTCCTCGCTTTTAAAGGACAAAAAGAACACATGGGTGAAACCTTTGTCCAAACCTTCCGGACTATTGTTTATGCCCCATTCGTATCCCGCAATTTGGGGTATCTTGGAAGGCAGGGCATGGAAGGCATCTTCCACTTTTTTAATATCCTCGGCAGAAGTTCCATCCTTGAATTTAAAAAGTACCACATGTCTAAGGATGCTGTCGTTGGCCGGTTCCATAGTGTTTTCCGTAATTGTGTTTGTATTGTTGTTGGTGAAGCTGTAGCTGACAAAGGCTATAACTACAAGTGTTACTAAAGATAGTATTGATTTTTTCATTTGTTATTCTTAAGGTTGATGAATCTGTATTTGAGCATTACTTTAACTACCGATTTGGATTTTCAATAAATTTCCCTCGATGAGGATTTCATTGGATTCAAATTTTGAACAAGATATAAAAAATCGGTTAGGGTATCATATCATTTCCAATTTAAGAAGGTGTCAATTTACTTGTTCATTTTCCCTTTGCCATCAATGTGAAAATAGCAAAGAGCCCGGGCTATTTACAATCTTCACGGCTTCGGCATAGAAAAAAGCAAAAGCGTAAATTTTGGCACATTCCTAAACCAGAACTGGTATTATTTGTATTTTTCAACGATGGAGAAAAAATGGGGAATTTGAATTATTCCGTACTGATCGCTTTTTCATTCGCGACGGCCGCATTGGCCATCTCACCGGGGCCCGATAATATATTTGTCCTGATCCAAAGTATGGTCAACGGTAAAAAATACGGTCTGGCCACCGTGGCCGGACTCATGACAGGCTGCTTGGTCCACACCACGTTGTTGGCTTTTGGTGTTTCCGCGGTCATTAAGGATAACCCAAACGTGTTTTACGGCATAAAGGTTTTTGGGGCTTTATACTTGCTTTACCTAGCTTTTAAAGTGTTTAAGAGCGATAGTGATATTTCTTTGAATAAAAGCGGAAGCAAAAAGAAAGGTATGTTTTCCTTATTCAAACAAGGTTTTATTATGAATGTTTTGAACCCAAAGGTCACCATATTTTTCCTTGCCTTTTTTCCAGGTTTTCTTTTTTCCGATGATATCAGTACCGTAGTCCAGTTTTATATACTCGGTTTTCTTTTCATTTTCGTGTCCTCCTTGGTGTTTGGTGGCATTGCGTTTTTATCCGGTAGTATAGGAACCTTGGTTCAGAAGAATGAGGTTATTGGCGTGGTATTAAAATGGCTGCAAATAGTAGTTTTTGTTGGCTTGGCAGTTTATTTGTTGCTGGGTTAAGTCTTTGAGATGTTTGTAGGTATTCTTCATCATTCAATTTGTATTTTTACAATATGTCCAACACCAAGGTAAAGCTAATAGAATGCCCAAGGGATGCCATGCAAGGTATCAAGACTTTCATTCCTACGGATGAGAAGGTGCGCTATCTGCAGTCTTTATTGGGCTGTGGTTTTGATACGTTGGACTTCGGAAGTTTTGTCTCACCAAAGGCGATACCCCAAATGGTGGATACGGCCGAGGTATTGTCCAAATTGGACCTCTCAAGGACCAAGAGCAAATTATTGGCGATCATTGCCAATGTCCGGGGGGCGGAGGATGCTGTAAAGCATACTGAAATCGATTATTTGGGATTTCCCTTTTCCATATCGGAGAACTTTCAGATGCGGAACACGCATAAGACCATTGCCCAATCGGTAGAAACGCTCCAGGAGATTTTTAATATTGCCGATGCCGCGAACAAAGAGGTGGTCACCTACATTTCTATGGGTTTTGGAAATCCGTACGGGGATCCATGGAATGTGGAAATCGTAGGGGAATGGACGGAAAAATTGGCCTCCATGGGTGCCAGAATCCTCTCCCTTTCCGATACCGTGGGAACTTCGGATCCAGAGAATATCGAATACCTGTTCTCCAATTTAATACCCAAATATCCGCTCATAGAGTTTGGGGCACACCTGCACACTACCCCCACTAAATGGCATGAAAAGGTGGATGCCGCCTACAAGGCCGGCTGTCGTAGGTTTGACGGGGCCGTACAGGGTTTCGGCGGTTGTCCCATGGCCAAGGACGAGCTAACCGGTAATATGCCTACCGAAAAAATGTTATCCTACTTGACGGCGCAAAAAGCGGAGACCAACGTAAACTGGATGGTATTTGAGGCCGCTTACAACAAGGCAACGGAGCTATTTGGTAAATACCACTAGCATAAAATGCTCGGTTTCATCCATCAATTTAGTACCGTAGTTCCAGACCACCAAAAACGCCAAATGGCATACCGGGTCTTAGGCCGGCAGGTACACGGGCTACCGCATACCTTTCATCCAAAAGGTTCATTGCATTGGCAGTTATCGTGATATGATCGTTGTAGCGAAATTTAGTTCCCAAATCCAAAACTATGTTGGAATCGACCTTCTCATTGGCGGGAATGGAACCCGTTCCCGCTTTGGTCCTGAACGCTCCGTTAAAACGTCCGTTTAGATGGACTTCAAATTTTTTATACTCGATACTGGCAGCGGCATTTAATTGGTGTTTTGATAAATAGGGCAATTCATCCCCTTCGTTTACCGTACCCCAAATATCGTTTTCACTACCAAAACTATTCTGGAATTCCGTGTCCGTAAAGGTATACCCCAAAGTAATGGGTATGGAGATATTTGTATTGGATGACAACAAATCGTAGTTTAATAGTACTTCAATGCCTTGAACAATAACTTCTCCCGCATTGAATTGGTCCAAGGAACCTGTACCACCGGTTGCTGCGAGATCACTTCCCAAAAGATTGCTATAGTCATTGTAAAAACCGACCAACTCCCCAGAGAGGCCTGAGTACGTAAAACGTGTACCCAATTCATAATTCACACTTTCCTCCGGTTTTTCCCCAACCTGATTGCTTGGAGGGGAAAATCCTTTGTGAATACCCCCAAAAAGGGATACATTATCAAAATTATAATTGAATCCGATGCCTGGTATAAAAACATCTACTTTATTTTCCCGTGTGGAAATGTTTGTACCTGAACGTTCCGGATCGCTACTCCCGTAATCTGTTCTTCCCAATTGAATATTTTCATATCGAATACCGGGGGTAAGTGTTAGGTTCTTGTATTTTAGCTTGTAAAGTGTATAGGTGGAAAAAGCACGCGCATCACTAATTCTATTTGCGTCCGTTCCTGCCAAACGATTGGTAACGAGTTCCATAATGCCATTGGTTATCCCGTAATCATCCACCCATTGAAATCGGTCTTCATCATCATAGTGGTAACGCATTCCCAACTCGAAATCGTGCACCGAATTTGTGGTACTCCAACGGTGGTTCAGTTTTGTTTGAATACCCGTGGATAGATATTCCCTATTGTTGGCTTTTACGGCAATGACATCATTATTCGTGGTATTTGAGTTTCCACTAATGACATCATAATATGCCTGTAGGTCGACCGGGTTTTCAATAATATTGGCGATACTTTGTCGCTCACCATTTACCGTTACATTATCTATTTTGTACCAGTTTCGGTTGAAATCATTGAGGTAGGCGGTAGTAGTAAGTGAGGTATTTTTGCCCAATCCAAGTACGTGGGTCAACATAAACTGAAGGTGCTCCGTATTCATTTCATCCCTTTGAGAGCCCGCGTACCTTCTAAAAGGGTTTAGGGAAAAGTCGGTCTCAGTAAGTCCCAAATATGTTTCGTTGGAATCTTCATTGGAATATTGGAACTTCAATTCAACGGATTGTGGAACTTTGGCATCGGCATTGGAATTGACCCTAAATTTTGCGACCAGGTCATTTTTATCAAAGCCCGTATTCTCTCCATTGTCCAAATCTTTGAAACCATTGGAATTATAGTTCAGGTATTCAATGGCATATCCAAAGTTTTTTTTCGTATCCCCTACCTGGGTATGGATTCGGCCACTGTTGAAGCTTCCAAAGCTCGAATTTAAAAAGATGCCAAAACTGTCTGGCACCTCCGTGGAAATCATATTTAATGCCCCTCCGGTAGTGTATGGGCCATATTGCACCTGACTACTACCTTTGAGTATCTCTACGGCCTGCATGCGGCCTATGGTGGGGAAATAATATGCCGAGGGAGCGCTATACGGAGCAGGTGCAATGAGAACGCCATCTTCCATGAGTGTAATTTTAGAACTTCGCTCAGGAGAGGTACCCCTTAGACTGATGTTGGGTCTAAGGCCAAATCCATCCTCCTCGTAAACGTTTACTCCCGGTACCCCTCGAAGTGTTCGATTGATATCGGTATAATTGAATTTCTTTATTTCCTTGGGAGAAATGTAAAAAGCAGATCCTGTTCTATTCTTTGCCTCGAATTTACTACCTAAAATGGCATTGGCTTTTAGGGTAACCTCGTTCAAATGGATGGAATCCATGGTTGTAGTCTGTGTTGGCTGTTGCCCTTTCAAGAATGTACTTAGTAATAGAATGGGGATAGCGATGCACTTTTTCATTTTATTTGGACTTATTCAAAATAATTTGGGCAAATGTATTGGGTTCTATTCTATTTGCAAAACTTATTTAGAACAAATAAAAATAAATTTGACTTCTATTCCTTGAATGATTTACCAAAGGCTTTTGGGGTTTACCGGGAACAACTTGCCAATCCATCAATATGGTTTTTTTTAAGGAAGTGAGCCTATGCGACGTAGTATTTAATAACAATCCATTTTCAATTGCCCCTTGGCTTCAAAATCGCATAGGGACGTAGCGAGGTGTTCCAAGGTACTTTTTTCAAGAATTTCCAGTACATCTTTCTGCATACGTAATGCCCCACAAATCATGACGACCGCACCGTTTTTTAGGCTTTTGGAAATGAATTGGGAATCTCGTTTCACAAGGTCCTGGACATACGTATTGGAACCTTCGGTACGTGACAGGGCCACTTCTAGGGTCTTTAGTTTTCCGGCACTTTTGAGATGCTCCAAATAGGGGGTGTAGATTTCTAGGGAGGTTTTGTATCGGCCACCCCAATACATGTGAATCGGAATTTTCCTATTGTTTTCCGCAATGATTCCCAAAAAGGGGGCAATACCCGTACCATTAGAAATACAGATAATCTCCTTCGCCTTTTTTGGAAAATGGAAATGGGGATTTGCTTTAATGCCAGCTTTAAGGTTTTCCAAGGGTTTTAGAGAATCTAGGTAATTTGAAACGATACCAAATTCGTGTTTCTTGATGCTCAGTAGCATTTCCTGGCCTAGTTTGGCAATGGAAAACCACCTGGGGATTCCATCCTCCGTGGGTCTGTATTCCAACAAATCCCCAGATTGGAACTTGGCATTGCCTTTTGCTTTGAGTCGGATTAAAAAGGTATCGTCCCTATTGGGTTCGATTTTGGATACCACTTCAAATTCATGCAGTTTTGGAATTTTATTTTTGATGCCCATTGCCGGAAGTTCCAAATGCTCCCCCGTCGCTTTGCTCCATTGTATGGCCCATTCCCTAAAGGCATCATAGAATTGATTGTCGATTTTATAAAGGGGAATCGTTTGCTCAAAACCGGATGTTGCAGCCAGTCCTTTTTCAACATCGATGGCGTATTTGCAATAGTTGGGATAGAGGGTGGAGCCAAAACCGATGACAGCATATTTCAACGGATTTGGCTGTTGTACGGTCTCCAATAAATCCATAAACTTTCGGGCATTGGTGGGAGGGTCCCCTTCCCCGTAGGTCGCCGTCAGGATAATTAGATGTTCCGCTTTTTTAAACGTTTTATACTCATTGAGTTGACAAACAAGTACTTCCTTCCCCAATTTGTTCAATGCTTTTTCAAGTAACTTGGCGAAGCCGAAAGTGGTCCCGGTTTCGGAGCCTACCAAAATGACATGCGAACAAACATCGGCATTTTTATGGTCAAATTTTACCGAGTTTTGGATGCGTTTTCGCCACATCACAAAACCCGAGTAGATAAAAAACAGTAGAGAGGAACTGGCCAGTAATAACACCAAAGACCATAGCATAGAACCTTGTCCCGTGTGCAAGGTCAGGCTTAGTTTGCTTGCCAAGAATGTGAACGGATATGGTTTTTCGCTTAAAATTTCGCCCGTATATTGGTGGATATAGATTTCCTTGTCATTGAGTGCAACCTCAAAATAATCCTCGGGAAAAGGGGTGAAGGGAAAATTTACGTTTCGTACATCGGCCAAGGAAATTGTTTTGAAAATGTCCAATTCTTGGAGCCTTACCGATTCGTCCACGTCTAAATCGGGATTAACCCTTTCATGAACAACGAGCGTGCTGGGAAGCAAGGAGAATTTTTCAGCGGATAGAAATGCTCCTGTCGCGGCCAAAATGAGAATCGGAACCAGAAACAATCGACCCAAAATGACATGGTATCGCAATTCAAAATAATCCTTTTGGACCTTGGAAAATAACTTTGAAATGCCTCCCTGTCTTTTTACGATAAGTACCAGGCCCGTAATTGTAATAAGGCAAAGTAAAAAAGAAACCAGTCCCACGAAGAAGCGACCTGCGCTTTTTAAAAAGAGGGAGCGGTGCAGGTTCGTCGTAAATTGAAAAATAGGATGTTGCGGGGACGGTTCGCCCAGGGACTCACCAGTTTTTGGATGGATGTATAGCCGTTTGCCTTCGCCATCGTTGGTAAGTACATCGGCAAGGACAAAATCGTTCGCATCCACTTCAATACTCAAAACCTCCTCGTACTCCGCTTGAAGTGTACCTATAGTTTCGGCCAGGGTCACTTCCGATAACGCTACCATATTATAGGGTTTCAAGGCTCCCTGTATAGGCTCAAAAGCCAATATAATCCCAGTTATGGACGCCAAAATCAAAAAAAGGCCCGTGGATAGGGCCAAAAGTAAGTGACTATACCTCCAAATAGAGATGGTCATACACGTATTTTATTGTTGAATCATTCGTACATATCGGATAAAACCCTTGCCATCCTTTTTGGCCGATAGATTTTCCGTGGTAAGGTCAAACTCCAGATCGTCCTTGTAATATTCCTGGTCCTCTACGGCGGATTCGAATCGGATTTTGTATCCAGAGTCGATTTTATCCGTCGGGATGTTCAAAACGGTCATTTTGCGTTGCCCGCCCGTAACGGTCTCACCCACTATAGCATCGAGGTTAGGCCGTCTGATACCATAAATTTGCTTCCACCATTCTTCCAGGTCACGGTACCATTCATTATCATCGCCCTGAACGTACAAGGTTTCTTGATACTTGCCATTACCGTCCAAAATGGACACCACGATATAGGCCCCTTCACCCTCGTAATTGGTGAGCTGGATCATACATTTATAGGAAGTGGTTTCGGTGGCAGTGCCAAAGGCCAGCAGTGCTAAACTGACGATGGTCATTATCGGGATAAAAAACTTTTTCATCTGTATTCTTTATTGTATTTCATAGGTTCGATGCAATTCGCCAATAATTATCTCGGTAGGTATCAAGACTTGTTATGGCTCATTTCATTCTTTAACTTATATTTTTAAAAAATCCAACGCTACGTTGTGCTTTTGCAACAATTCGTTTTCACTTGCCAGATCGTAGACCGTTTCTTCAAATTCGGTTTTAGCAGAAATATTGGCACCTCTCTGAATTAAATACTTTAACATGTCTTCGTTATCGGATGACATGGCGGCAAAGTGTAGTGCTGTGATGCCATCCCCATTTTTTTGATTGACGTCGATTTCCAAACCCTCCAATCGCTTTAGGAGTGCCAAGTTGTTGGCCTTGGCCGCAAGATGCAACAGCGTGTTGCCATTGCCCTGCTTTTCGGTCATAGATAGACCGGCTACTAGAAGTACGTTCCACTTTTCTTCAAACTGAGCGGTATTTTGGGGATTGTAATTTTGAATCAGGTAATAGGCAACGGAATTTCCGTCGGTATCCAATGCGCTTACGTCCGCACCACGTTCCAATAAGAAATCGACCACATCGGTATTGTTTCTTTCCACAGCCATCATTAGCGCATTTCTACCTTTGTCATCGGTTAGATTTATATCTTCCACATGTTTTGCCAAAAGCTCCACAACCTCAAGGTCGTTTCCGGATGCAGCAATCATAAATGGGGTTTGGCCTTTCTTGTCCTTCAAATTTGTGGAAACCCCCGATGCTATAAAATGTTCGAACAAGGGAAGGTCCTTATTCCTTCCGGCAATTAAATGCAACAGATTTCTACCTTCATTGTTGATCAGTTGGTTGGAAAGGCCAAGGCCCTCCAAATAGTCAAAGACCTCCTTGTTGTTTTGCTTCCGACGGGTTCCCCTGGCGGCCATGAACAGGGCATTCTCTCCTTCCGTGTTCACTTTTTTGTACTCCAAACCTTTTTCGGCTAGGGTTTTTAACACGGAAATATTTCCGCCTCGGGAGGCATACTGGAAGACCCCGTTTCCGGTATCGTCCGCACTGTTTAGCGGTAGCCCTTTATCCATAAAATATTGGAGCAACTCAAAAGTATCAGCTCCAGAGGATGCCAGTAACAAAGCGTTTGCACCGTTGTGGGTGGTCGCTTTTACGTCCGCTCCATTTTCAAGAAGGGCATCAAAAATTTGGGTATCCGTTACTCCAGAATTAGCAGCAAAGTTGATTACGGAATATC
Source organism: Maribacter aurantiacus (assembly GCF_005780245.1). Lineage (NCBI taxonomy): Bacteria > Pseudomonadati > Bacteroidota > Flavobacteriia > Flavobacteriales > Flavobacteriaceae > Maribacter > Maribacter aurantiacus. Next base: position 223,367 of record NZ_VBUK01000002.1, read on the forward strand.
CATGGGCGTCCACTGCCGCGGCATCAGAACCCTGGTCGAGTAGGTATTTGACCAATTCCAGGTTTCCTGCGTACGCGGCCCAGTGCAGGTAAATTCTGCCATCATGGGTCAATTTAGCAACACCGTTACCTTCTTTGGCGATGATATGTGCCATGGTTTTGGTATTTACCTTTTGTAAAATGGCGTAGGTGGGACCATCAAAATAGACGGCGTTACGCTCCGTAATGTCGTGTCCTTCCTGTATCGTAGCCTCAACCTCTTGTATGGAAGGATTATTGTTCCAATAGTCCCTTTTCAAAAAAGGGTTTTCCTGTGCTGATATGCCCACACAAAATACGAGGGTGGAGATGGCACTTAAAATGATCTTCATGACTTACTTACTTTTAAGGGCTACCTTGGAATCTTTTTCTGTGACGAAGGAATCTATGATTGCTCCAATTTTATCGGCGCTTGTAACTTCATCTTCGAACAAGTGCTTGTAAAGTACTTTATTGTCCACTTTTTCCTTTAGCAACAAATCGGTATCCTTAGCAAATACTTCGTCCCATTTGTCACGCACCATGGCCCATTTGTCATCATTCGCCGTCCACCAATCGGCCGCAGCTTTACAGCGCGCATCCGGAACCTTTACATAGGTATTGTACCCTTTTTCCTTGGCCAATAGGAAATCGGCCTCCCCATCCTTACGGACTATTTTGGAATTGTCCTGATCATGTACCCAACCATCGTCGGTAATTTCATGTCGGTTACCGCGCATGGTAAGGTTGTAATCGCCTCGGGTCGTGTATTCCCTTCTGGGCAATGGGGCAGGTGTTGTGTTTTCCCAATAACTGGTTCCATCCACATGCACCCAAGAGGCACTCCCTTCATACCTTGGACTGTCGTCTACCTGATAGACTTTTTGAGTCCACTGTCCCGCGACCTCATTTTTAGGTTTTTGGGTGTAGTTCCATTCGTTATCACCATTGTAAAGGTAGAAATCCGTGTTTTCATACAACCAATCCTGTCTCCAGTGTTTTACGATCATGGGTTCTGCAGGATTCCCTACCTGTAGTATATGCTGAATTACAATCTTGTCGTCTTCATCAGTTACCAATTGGGCCCATTCCAGACCTTTATCCACCTTTGTCTTTGATGGTTTATATAATGAATCCTGACTGTAATTAAAGGTTTCGGCAAAGTTGAAGGTTACTTCAAAACAGCCGCACATCTCCTTTATGGATTCTTGGTCCTTCTCCTTTTTGGTCTGGGCAAAAACGCTCGCTCCCACCAGAACGAACATTACGGTAAACAACTGTACTCTTTTCATTTTTTATAGATGTTAAAGTTTAGGATTCGTTGATTTTTTTATTCAGTTTATTTAGACTGATTTAAAATAATAATTATTTTTGAGCCAAATTTATACAGAATGAGTCTAAATAAAAATAATTTAACGTTAATTTTTTTCACCCTTTACCTAACATTCGCCCTAGGGCAGTTGGAAGAAAGAAGAGACTCCATTCTGATGCAAGATTTGGATGAGGTAGTAGTCACAGCTACCAGAACGGTTAGACAATTATCCTCACTGCCCTTGCCGGTTACCTTGATTCCCAAAACCCAATTGGAGCAAACAGGGGTCACTCGGTTGAACGAAATTTTGAACGAACAAACGGGAATCGTCATGACTCCCGATGCCACGGTGGGTGGGGGCGAGGGAGTACAGATACAAGGTATTGCCTCGGATTATGTCCTGGTACTTATAGACGGTGTTCCCGTTGTTGGGCGTAGTTCCGGTAATTTGGATCTGAGTCGGTTCGCCATTGGCAACATCAAACAGATCGAGGTGGTCAAAGGCCCTTCCAGCAGTCTTTTTGGTTCCGAAGCCCTTGGGGGCGTCATTAACATCATAACCGAAAAACCATTGACTGAAAAAATAAGCGGACAGCTAAGCCATCGCATGGCCACGTTCAACCATCATAACAGTAATTTTAGCATCAACCAACGTAAGGAGGACCTTGGTTATTCCTTTTTTTTGGATAGGCTCAGTACGGATGGTTATGACCTCGCCTCCGGCGATGTAGGGCAGACGGTAAATCCTTTTGACAACTACACATTGAGCGGTCGCCTTTTTTACGATGCTTCGGAAAAACTTGATTTCTTCGTCTCTGGCCGATTCTTTCATCAGGACTTTGACGTAGCCCCCAGTACCAGTATGGAACAGGATTTAAACCTATTGGTACGGGCTAATCACGACCCTTCTTCCAAAACGAATCTACAATATGAACTTTACTTTACTAATTATATAACCGATGAGGAATCGTTAGATATTTTGACCGATGAGGTGCTTTTGGCGAACGACTTCAATCAGAAACTGTTCCGTCCAGAGGTAAGGTTTAACCAAAAATTTGGGGAAAACACCTTTACATTGGGCGTAGGGGGCAATTTGGAAACCTTACAGCGAAACCTTTTCGCTAATAACGTTTCCTTTTTTTCGCAATATGTCTTTTCCCAGTATGATTTTACGCCTTTGGAAGGCCTGAATGTGATTGCAGGACTTCGGTTTGACAATCACAGCGAATACAATTCCCAACTAAGCCCTAAACTTTCGGTGCGGTATGAAATTTCGCCAAGCCTTGCCGTTAAAGGTTCTGTTGGCAGTGGTTTCAAGGCGCCCGATTTTAGGCAGTTGTACCTTGATTTTACCAATGCGTCCGGCGGGGGCTACTCTGTTTTTGGAAAGGAAGTGGAGGCCCAGGGCATTCAGCGATTGCAGGAAAATGACGAGATTGCCAATTTGGCCGTAAACCCCTCCCGGTTGGGGGAAAGGTTGAATGCGGAAAGTTCCATAGGGTATAATTTGGGGCTGACCCTAAAATCGGGAAAATTAACGACCGATGTAAACCTGTTCCGCAACGATTTCACGAATCTTATCGACACCCAAATCCTAGCCTCCAAGACCAACGGTCAGAACGTTTTTGGATATATCAATCGGGAACGGGTGTACACGCAGGGACTTGAAACCGATATTAAATTCAACGGGATAAAAAACCTGAGTCTTTCCGGTGGATATCAATTGCTGTTCGCCTATGATAAGGACCAGGAAGCCGCCCTGGATCAAGGCGAGGTTTTCGCTCGGGATCCGGAGACCCTACAAACCGTACGTTTGGAAAGAAGCCAGTACTTTGGTCTGGAAAATCGTTCCCGCCATACCTTTAATTTCAAGGTATTTTATGAAATCCCCAAATGGGATGCAAACGCCAACCTCAGGGTCGTTTACCGCAGTAGGTTCGGCCTTACCGATAGAAACGGCAACAACCTATTAGACGATTTTGACAATAGTTTTGTGGACGGGTATTCCTTGGTGAACCTATCCTTGGGAAAAACCCTCTTCAAGCATTACCAGCTACAGTTGGGAGCCAACAATCTTTTGGACTTTAAGGGCAGCAACCCACTCGCTTTACAGGATAACGAGGTCCTAATAAATCCTGGAATTCAATTATTCACTCGATTAAACATTACATTTTAAAATTCAAATTTTTATGAAAACATCTTTTAAACTTTGTACCATTTTATTGGTGATTTTTTCATTTGTTGCCTGTAGCGACGATGATGGCGACTCGGTACCGGAATTTGCGGTGACTAGCATTTCGCCGGAATCAGGCACGGTAGGTACCGAAATTAGAATTAACGGAACCGATTTCCCTTCCGATGTTTCCATTTCGTTCAACGGGGTTGCCGCCGAAGTCATTTCGGTATCCCCTACGGAAATCGTAACTACGGTTCCATCTGGGGCTACCTCCGGTGAAATTGGAATAGCTGCGAACGGGGTTACAAAGTCGTCTGCATCTACATTTACGGTCCTGTCCAATTTAGTTTCGGAAACTGTGTCAAACCTTGAAGCTCCCCAGACCGGAGGTCAGGGTCAACCTATTGGAGGCCCATTTACAAAATTTAGTTTTGAAACCGGGGCCGTTACGGACAGTGAAACGGATTGGGACATTGCCTTTCGAGGAACTACCATAGCGGTGAATGGCGGTACGGCTACGGGTACCAATGAGGAGCCGACAAGGAACGGTGATGCCGGGGCAACGGTAGAAAATGGGATTTTTTCCGATATCACAAGTGCCGATGGACTCTCCTTTGATCAGGATGCGGCAGGTTCCTTTGCCGTACCTGCGGGAAGTGGCGAAGGATGGTACAATTACAATCCGGCCACTTTTACGGTGACCCCTATTCCGGGCAGGATTTTGGTATTTAGGACCCATGATGGGAAATTTGCCAAGGTCGAGATTATAAGTTATTATAGGGACGCACCTGCGGAGCCAGATGCTTTTTCGGATGAATCCAGGGTTTACACCTTCAATTATGTGTACAACCCCAACGAAGGCGAAACCGCGATGGAATAAAATAGGTTGTCAGGAATCCTTACGACCGGGTAATTCTCTTTGGATTGCTCGGTTTTTTTATGTCGGTTACATTAATTTGACTTAAAAAATAGGAATGAATGAACGCTTTTTTTAGGATTTTCAAGATTAGGATACCTTTCGTAGCTACTTTGATTGAATACCCCTTTCTATCGAATGAATTATCCCAATTAAAAAACGTATATTTGCACGCAATTAAATCCTTAATTGCATGGAAGCCCACCTAAATAAAATTCTCGGAGAAGGTCTTACGTATGACGACGTACTGCTTGTACCCGCGTATTCCGAAGTATTGCCAAGAGAGGTCAATATTCAATCAAAATTTACGAGGAACATTACAATAAACGTTCCCATTATTTCAGCAGCGATGGATACCGTTACGGAATCCCGTATGGCCATTGCCATTGCCCAAGAAGGCGGCATAGGGGTGCTTCACAAGAATATGACCATTGAGCAACAGGCGCTGAAAGTAAGAAAGGTCAAAAGGGCTGAGAGCGGAATGATTTTAGATCCCGTAACCATGCCATTGAATTCCAAGGTGAAGGATGCCAAGGCCAACATGAAGGAACATAGTATAGGTGGAATACCTATTGTGGACGATGAAGGTAAGCTCATAGGAATCGTTACCAATAGGGATTTACGATTTGAAAAAAACAATGACCGACCTATTTCGGAGGTAATGACCTCGGAGAACTTGGTCACCGCGGGGGAAGGAACTTCCCTATCCGAAGCGGAGGACATCTTACAGGAACACAAAATTGAAAAACTTCCCGTAGTCGATAAGAACAATAAATTAATAGGTCTGATTACTTTTAGGGATATCACGAAACTTACCCAAAAACCTATTGCCAACAAGGACCAGTATGGCCGGTTGCGCGTTGCGGCCGCTTTAGGGGTAACCATGGATGCCGTGGATCGCGCGGAGGCCTTGGTGAATGCTGGTGTGGATGCCGTTGTTATCGATACCGCCCACGGACATACGAAAGGTGTGGTTACCATACTAAAGGAAGTCAAAAAGAAATTTCCGGATTTGGATGTAATCGTGGGGAATATTGCCACGGGCGAAGCCGCAAAATATTTGGTGGAGGCCGGTGCCGATGCCGTAAAAGTCGGGATTGGGCCAGGGTCTATTTGTACCACGAGGGTGGTGGCCGGAGTAGGGTTTCCACAATTTTCAGCCGTGTTGGAGGTCGCTGCAGCCATTAAAGGTTCCGGGGTTCCCGTTATTGCCGATGGTGGTATTCGTTACACAGGCGATATTCCCAAAGCCATTGCCGCAGGTGCCGACACTGTTATGTTAGGTTCGCTTTTGGCTGGAACGAAGGAGTCCCCCGGGGAAACCATTATCTACGAAGGCAGGAAATTCAAAAGTTATAGGGGCATGGGTTCAGTGGAAGCCATGAAGCAAGGTAGCAAGGACCGTTACTTTCAGGATGTGGAGGACGATATCAAAAAATTGGTTCCTGAGGGCATTGTGGGTAGGGTTCCCTATAAAGGTGACTTGTTCGAAAGCATCCATCAATTTGTTGGCGGGCTTAGGGCTGGGATGGGCTACTGTGGGGCCAAGGACATCGCGACATTAAAGGAGACAGGTCGATTCGTAAAGATTACAGCGAGCGGTATCAACGAGAGCCATCCACATGATGTTACTATTACCAAGGAGTCCCCTAATTATAGTAGGTAGATTATTTGGGTTATTATAGAAGATTAACTCTTGTGGTAGCTGCTCAAAATATACTTCCTTATTCCACGTTAGATTAAAAAATTAGTATAAAACTATATGGGCAGAAGTAGGTCTTTTTTTGTAATTAAATTTCTATGTGGAATATTCCTTTTCCTATCGTGTTCTAATGAAAATGATTCAGAGATAGGCAAAGATCTACAATTGATAGTTTCTCCAAATAATTTGGAGTTGTTACAAGGTGAATCAGGTACTATTTTTATTTCTTCCCAACCTGAAGGAAGACTCGAGTGGCGAATAGGAAGTAAGCCAAACTGGATTTCTTTTTCTCCTTCCAGTGGTATCTTGGACGGTACCATTGATGAAATTTTGGTTACCACGGAGGTTTCCGGTTTAACCGTTGGTTGGAACACGGGTACGGTAGAAATAATTTCAAGTTCGGCTGGTAAAAAGTTGATGGATGTATCGGTATTTATAGAAACTCCTCAAATTTCTCAAATGGCCATATCAAAGAGCATTCTGGAATTTGATTATCAAGAAGATTCAACCGAGTTTTACATTAAAAATTCAGGTGGTTTGGACTTTAATTGGACCATTAACAATCAAAATGATTATTTAACAGTTTCTCCAGACTCAGGTTTTTTGGCTATAGGTGATTCTATTTTGGTAACCTCAATTGTTGATAGAACCGAGTTAGAAACGAATATCTATGAATATTCTTTAAATATTGGAAATAATCAACAGAACGCTTTGGAGCTGCCTGTCAATATAAAGGCCTATAAAGAGGAAAAATGGATATTGGATAATGGTCAAATTGTGGATGCTGAATATGATCGAAATTATGACAAAATAATTGCGGTTTCAGAATTTCCAAACCAAATTCTTAATATTAATCCAGTTTCTCAGGGAATTCAATCATTGGATCTGAACTTACCGCCTACCAGCGTATCTATTAGTCAAGATGGTAATTTAGCCGTAGTTGGTCATGATGGATATATTTCCTATATAAATTTATCATCTATGGAATTGATTCAAATGTACAGCGTCACAACGGACGTATTTGATATTGTTTTGGGACCAAACAATTGGGCATATGCCTTTCCACGTGTAGATCAGCATGAACGTATTAGGTGTATTGATTTGTCCACTGGAAATGAGACACAAAACACAGGAAATACCATTTATGCGGGGACGAGGGCCAAGTTGCATCCTAGCGGCAGTTATATTTATGGCGCAGATAATGGTCTTTCCCCATCCGATTTTGAAAAGTATGACATTTCTGGAGGGACTGCACATTATCTTTACGATTCTCCATATCACGGTGATTTTGAATTTAGCGGAAATATTTGGATATCTGAATCTGGGGATAAATTATTTTCTAGGGCCAGGAATGTATTTAACGCTTCAGAGAATCAAACGAATGACATGACCTATAGCGGAAAATTATTAGGTGAGCAAGGAAAACGTATTTCGACTATGGATTCCCATGCAGAAGCAAATGTAATATATACTATCGTAGACGAAGGGTTATGGGATTGGGATTATAAACCTGGAGGTGTTGTTAAAAAATACACCGAAGATTTTTACAACTTCCAAGGCGAAATAGAGTTGCCAAAGTTTTTAGGAACGGATACGAATGGCAATTTTTCCCTTTTCTCGTCTCACGGGTATTTTGGCTTTTTTAATTCCACAGGTTCCCAGTTTTACGTAATAGTTAAGGCCGACGAGGAGAACAACTCGGCAGTTAGATGGGGTATTTCCACTATAACTGTTGATTAATGTCAACTGATATCCTATTTTAGTTTATTGGATTATCCTTTTGTTTAGAAGTTGAACCCTTCGAAGGTCATCGGCGGCTTGCCATAACTTGTTTTTAAGGGAGGGGTTTAGTTCCGGATTATCCTTCAAATATTCCTGCATGATTTCGTAGGCTTCGTTTGAGGTATGATTACCTATGGTGCTGCTCAACCAGCGTTTTGGAAAGAAAATATCGCCTGTTTGTTGTATTTCATCCAAAAGGTTTAGACTGGGCCTAAGGTGTTTCAAGGCAAATTCTTGGTGGAGGGGATGATTAATATTATTCAATGCCGATGCCGTCCAAGCTTCCTTTGAACGGTTCTTTTCAAGTTTCATGGATTCCATAAAGTCGCTTTTTACCGATGCATCCTGAGAAACGGAGGGTAGCAGGAAGTTGAAGCGTTCCAATTTGTCCGGATTGTCAAGGGCGTTTTTAGCCGTTTGCAAAATTTCCTGTGATTCAGGATGTTGATAGAGTGCTAGGTCCAAGGCCATTTCGGTAAAGTCATCCTTGTTCAGTCGAAGATTGGATATTTCGATTTTTTTGGACCAAATATCGTACAACTGTTGGATGGAAGCTCCTGTGTAAGCCACCGACTGAAAGGTAGATAACAAGGTTTTTTTCTTGTTAGGGGTAAGGTCCTTTTGCAATTGGGACCACAAATTATCGGTTATTTTGGATTGCTCCAAGCGACGTTCCTCTTCCGATAGGTATTTCCAGAACAAGTTTCTCAAATACCCCGATAACAAATTCGCTAACAATTCATTCCCTTCCAGATACAATTGGTTTTCATAAAAATGGAGTAGCTCCAAAGGTTTTGTAGTTCCATTTAATGCATTTTCATAGGCGTTTATGTACAAGGAACCTCTAGCGACTTCATCACCTATAATCGCTATAGTCTCAAAAGCTTCTGGATGTATTGGAAAGACGCCATATCCCATACCATCGGAATTATAAAGGACTGCGAGTGGTTTCTGAAGTCCAAAGGCCTCGGTGATTTCCAGTTTGTCTCCGTTAAATTCCACCGGAATTCTTAGGATGGAATCGGGATAGACCAAGGAAATCTCAAAAATCTGGGGCCAAATTTGGTCCGAAGCATCTTCGGCCATTTGTATCAATTCCAAAGAGGAAATCTTGCCGACCTCCGTATATGTTATACTATCCTTGAAAATGGGCCTACCGGAACTATTTACCCAGACCTCGCTCCAAGAAAGAAGGTCTATATCCGTACGGTTATCCAAAATCTTCACGAGGTCGTTCCAATTCGCATTCGAATTTTGATAGGTTTTTATGTATTCCTGAATACCTTTTTGAAAGTTTTCCTTACCCAAGACCGCTTCCAACTGTCGCATCATAATGGGCGCCTTGTTATAGATGATACTGCCATAAAGCGAACCCGCATTGTTGAGGTTTTTCAATTCTTGCCTGATTGGATTCGTACCTTTTGTACGGTCTTCACCGTATGCACTTGGGTAATGGCCCACCATAAATGCCAATTCATGGTTTATGGAAGGAAACGCGGGATTTACGATTTTATCCGCCATGAAGTTGGCAAAAACTTCCTTCATCCAAACATCATTGAACCAGTCCATGGTTACCAAATCCCCAAACCACATATGGGAAGTTTCATGGGCAATCAGTTTGGCCCTGCCCAGTTTTCTGTTTTCTGTAGCGCTGCCATCCAAAAAAAGGGAACTTTCCTTGTATTGAATGGCCCCCACATGTTCCATACCGCCGTATTGAAAGCCTGGAATCGTGGCAAAATCGAGTTTTTGAAAGGGAAAGGGAAAATTGGTATAGGATTCGAGAAACACTTTGGAACTGTGGTGCAACTGGAAAATGGAATCGATACTATAACTGATTTTTTCTTCATCGGTTTCCCGATATAACATTTTCATAGGAAAATTGGCTATGGCCATTTCTTCGGATTTAAACTTTCCCGCCACGAAGGAAAAAAGATACGTGCTCATTTTGTCCGACTCCCCAAACCGATGTTCCGTACATCCGTTTTTGGTGAACTGGTCAATTTCTGGAGCGGCACAGAGTACTTTCCAGTGTTCAGGAGCGGTAATTGTCAGCGTGTAGGTAGCTTTTAAATTAGGCTGGTCAAAGCAAGGAAAAAGCGTTCGTGCCCGATCTGGTACCAGAAGGGTGTATAGATAGTCTTCATTTCTGTTTAGTGAAAGTTCACCGGCTAAAAAATCGATTTCCAAGGAGTTTTTCCCCTCTACCAAATTGGACTTTGGAATTCTGATGTGCTCGTTTTGGTGCTGGATTTCAATGGGTCTTCCATTGACCACGATCTTTTTTAAATGATCTGGATGCTCCTTAAAATCCAAATAGACATCCTTACTGCCCAGAAGTTCAAATGTCAGTGTTTCACTGGCGAATATGGGTTTTTCCAAGGAATTCGGTATGTGAAAATGGATTTTATACTGTATGTTTTTGAAGGTTTCGGACCGTTCTTGAGCCAATTCCAAAGACACCCCTGGTTCAGCTTGTATAGGGTTGCTGCCATTCGGTTTGCAAGAAACTATTAGTAGGATACCAAGTAGGAAGTTGTAACGCATAAATTGATTTTGAGATAGAAAAGTAGCGATTAAAATTCCATGGTACAAGTCATCTTTAGTTCGGTTTCAGATGTTGGGAATATACCACGAACTTTTTGGTATCTTGTGCAAAATGAACTTTACCAACCAACCCCTTTTCGTATTCACAGTACTTTGTCTAATGGTTTGGCTATCGGTCAGGGCGGCCAAGACCTCTTGGGGCAAACCATTGGGAGGAGCCCTTTTGGTTATATTGTTTACCGCAGTTTGTGCCAACCTCCAAATAATTCCTTCCGCATCCAACAGTATACCTTTATATGATGCAGTATTTACCTACTTGGCCCCGATTTCCATTTTCTACCTTCTTCTAGGAGCAAATATTAGGGCCATTAAAAAAGCAGGTGTACCCATGTTGCTATTGTTTTTATTCGGTTCTTTGGCAACGGTGGCAGGTATTCTTCTTGCCTGGGTCATTGTTGGTCCACAAGGCGTGTTGGGCCCGGACGCCAAAGTTTTGGCGGGGATGCTAACGGGTACCTACACGGGAGGGAGTGTCAATTTTAATGCGGTGGCCCTTATATATGGTTTTCAGGAAAATGGGTTGTTATATGCGGGTACCATTGCCGTGGACAATGTGATAACGGCACTATGGATCATGGCGACCATTGCCCTTCCGCACGTGCTAAGAAGGTTTATAGCGGATCGGCGCATACTGGAAAAGGAACCCTTGAAGAAGCAGCAGGGTACCACGGAACCACTGACATTAGAAGGGTTAAGCCTTATCGTTTTTTTGGGTGTGGGGGCCTATCTACTCTCGGATGTTTTACACACATTAATACCTAGGATACCCAGTATTCTTATCATTTCAACCTTGGGGATTGTAATGGCCCAATTTCCTTTCGTCGAAAAAATAAAAGGAGCCCAAACCCTTGGTCTATATACCGTATATCTATTTCTAGCCGTTATAGGTGCTTATTGTGAAATTGATGCCGTGGTTCAACTTAAGGAAGTAGGATTAATCCTTTTCTCCTTTATCGTGTTGGCCGTTTTCTTACATGGTGTCATTATTGTGCTTCTTGGTGGTCTTTTTTTAAGGGATTGGGATATGGTGGCCATAGCAAGTCAGGCAAATGTTGGAGGTGGCGCTTCTGCGATTGCCTTAGCGGAGACCTTTGGGCGCCAAGAACTTGTGCTTCCGGCAATATTGGTTGGGACTTTGGGAAATGCCTTGGGAACCTATTTGGGTTTTTTGGTCACAACAATGCTGTAGCAACTTATTTTCCCGCTTCAGCGTAGGTTTTCCAATCCTTTTCCTTATAAATATCCTCACCAAAGTATCGGGCGATATTTAGGAAAGGTTCCGGTTTTTGATAGCCGGGCACCGGTGAGAGCATATTGAATTTTTCATCAAGGAATATGGTGGTAGGATAGCTTAATCTTCCCTGCATCAGGGCTGCTGCGAGCTCATGGTAGCCTTTTCTGCCCGATGGCACAAACTTATAGGTTTTTCCCTTGAATTCTATAGGCTCCGCACCTTCGCCGTCAAGCTTGACCATGTAGAAGTTTTCCGTCATGTAGGCGGCCACTTCCGGGTTTTGGAATGTATCCTTATCCATTTTTTTGCACCATCCGCACCAATCGGTGTAGACATCGACAAATACTTTTTTTGGATTTTTATCCGTAGCTGCCAATTCTGCGGCTTCGTTCCAAGAAAGCCATTTCACCTCTTGGGCCTGCGACCCAGCAGAAATCAGTAAAAACGCGACTAAAAATAGATTTTTGATATGTAAGGAAACGCTAGAGTTCATACTTGTTATGGAGTTAGTCCAACAATTATACCAAAGCTAACGTTTTTTTTGGGTCTTTATTTCACTTTCTCAGGTTGCTTTACCGCAAATAAGTCCTTTACATCTACCTGATTCTTAATTAAATCGTCAAAGGTCTCACGTTCCCGTATCAAAATCGCCTGACCTTTGTGCCATAAAACTTCCGGCGGTCTAAACCTGGAATTGTAATTGCTGGCCATGGTAAAGCAATAGGCTCCCGCATTCTTGAAACACAGAATATCCCCTTCTGATATCTCATTGATTCTTCTGTTGCTAGCAAAAGTGTCCGTTTCGCAGATGTAGCCCACCACCGAATAGTAGCGCTCCCTTCCCTCCGGATTGGAAATGTTTTCAATGGAATGGGTAGCCCCATAGAGCATGGGCCTGATCAAGTGATTGAAGCCCGTATCCACACTGGCAAAAACGGTAGAGGTCGTTTGTTTTACAACGTTCACTTTGGCCAAAAAGAATCCGGCTTCACTTACGAGGAATTTTCCGGGCTCGAAGGCCAGGGTAAGGTCTTTGCCATATTCTTTGCAGAATTCATTGAATCTTGAACCCAACTTTTTCCCCAGTTCCTCAACGTTCGTCTCAATATCGCCTTCTTTATAGGGAACCTTGAATCCACTTCCAAAATCGATAAAATCTAAATTTTTAAAGTTTTTGGCGGTTTCAAAAAGGATTTCCGAAGCATAGAGGAATACATCGATGTCCAAAATATCGCTTCCGGTATGCATGTGTATTCCGTTGATATTCATTTTAGTAAGCTCCACAATTCGCAATAAATGCGGTATTTGATGTATGCTTATACCGAATTTGGAATCGATATGGCCTACGGATATTTTCGAGTTTCCTCCAGCCATTACGTGCGGATTTATCCGGATACAAACCGGAATGTCCGGATGCTTGCTACCAAACTGTTCCAAGATGGAAAGGTTGTCAATGTTGATCCGAACGCCCAATTTGGCCGCCTCCTCAATTTCTTCCAAAGAGACGCCGTTGGGGGTGAAAATGATGGACTCTGGTTTAAAACCTGCCAATAGACCCAGTTGTACTTCCTGAATGGATACGGTATCCAGGCCACTTCCCAAACTGTTCATCAATTTTAAAATGGTGATATTGGATAGTGCCTTGGCAGCGTAATTCAACTTCAATTTCTTTACGGTACCAAAGGCTTTGGTAAGCCTATTGAACTGGGAGGTTATTTTTTCGGAGTCATAAACGTAGACGGGGTCTCCGTACGTTTTGGCGATTTTCAGTAAATCCGCATTGTTCATAGCGATATATTTTTGACAAAGCTAGTAGTAACAAAGGATTCCCACAAATATTTACCCTGTAAAATAGAATAATACAACAAAATGTGTCAAATGTAACAGTAAAATCCATCTTTTGCTTGTATGCTATATACAAGCTTTGTAATTTAGAAAGAAATTCAGTTTTTCATCAAGTATCAATGGATTAATAAACTGCATTGATAATCACATCATTTATATTTAAATGAAACTACCTCTTTTTCCTTTAAAATCCGTTTTCTTTCCCGGCGAAACTGTGCCCTTGCATATTTTTGAGCCCAGGTACAAACAGCTGATCCAGGATTGTAGGGAAGAGGCCATTACCTTTGGAATACCGGTTTTCCATAACAATCGATTGGAGTACGGGACGGAGGTGCAACTGGTAGAAGTGGTCAACACTTATGAAGGAGGGGAGATGGATGTTGTATGTGTGGCCAGACAAGTATTTAAGGTCGTTCTATTTGAGCCGCAAATGGGGGAGAAGCTATACCCTGGCGGACTTGTGGAATTATTGGAGTATGATTATATCTGTCCGGCCAGTTATAAGGCAGAGGTGGTGAAAAAGATTCGGGAACTTTATGCGATTATGGAAATTCCAAACACACCGATTGACCTGGCCAAGTACAATAGTTTTGTGTTGGCACATAAAATAGGGCTTTCCTATGAACAGGAATACCAGTTATTAAAAATATCCAAGGAACAGGAGCGACTGGAATTTATTTATAACCATCTGGTGACAACGATCAATGTGCTATCCCAAGTGGAAAGAACCCGGAAAATTATTGAATTGAACGGCCATTTTAAGAATTTTGACCCCTTGGATTTCAAAAATATTGAAAGTTAATGTGGACAAGTTTGAACGAATTGGCAGGACCTTATTCATTTAATCAAGTTTAATTTTCAATAATTACCCTGTCTTTCCTATTTTTGCCCAACAAATAAAACTACCCTAATATGAACCTTCACGAATATCAAGGAAAAGAGATATTATCAAGTTTTGGCGTTCGCATACAAAGAGGAATCGTAGCGCATAGTGCCAAGGAAGCGGTTGACGCGGCCAAACAATTGACAGCGGAAACGGGAACCGGATGGCATGTGATCAAAGCGCAGGTTCACGCCGGTGGTCGCGGAAAAGGTGGTGGCGTTAAATTGGCCAAAAATTTGAAGGAGGTCGAGGAGCTTGCAGGACAAATTATAGGTATGAACCTGGTCACTCCTCAAACTTCCGCCGAGGGTAAAAAAGTACATCAGGTTTTGGTGGCCGAGGATGTTTACTATCCCGGTGATAGTGAAACCAGTGAATTTTATATGTCGGTCTTATTAAACAGGAGTACAGGCAGAAATATGATCATGTATTCTACCGAAGGCGGTATGGATATAGAAGAAGTGGCCGAAAAGACACCGCATTTGATTTTTACCGAGGAGATCGACCCAGCAACGGGACTTCTTGGTTTCCAAGCGAGAAAAATAGCCTTCAATTTGGGCCTATCAGGAACCGCATTTAAGGAAATGACCAAATTTGTTTCGGCCTTGTACAAGGCCTATGTACAGAGCGATTCCAGTATGTTCGAAATCAACCCTGTTTTGAAAACATCCGATGATAAGATCATGGCGGTGGATGCTAAGGTTTCCATTGATGACAACGCGCTTTATCGCAGAAAGCAATATGCCGAAATGAGGGATTTGCGGGAAGAAAATCCAATCGAGGTCGAAGCAAGGGCCGTAGGTCTAAACTACGTGGATTTGGATGGAAACGTGGGATGTATGGTAAATGGTGCCGGTTTGGCAATGGCTACCATGGATTTGATTAAAATGGCCGGAGGTGAGCCTGCAAACTTCTTGGATGTTGGCGGTACCGCCGATGCCAAAAGGGTGGAAGAAGCTTTTAGGATTATTCTAAAGGATCCCAACGTAAAGGCAATCCTTATCAATATTTTTGGAGGAATCGTGCGTTGTGACAGGGTCGCCCAAGGTGTAGTAGATGCCTATAAGAATATGGGCGATAGTATCAAGGTTCCCATTATCGTGCGTTTGCAAGGAACCAATGCGGAGTTGGCCAAGGAGATTATTGACAATTCTGGATTAGCGGTCCATTCCGCGGTACAGTTCAAGGAAGCTGCCGATAAAGTGGAGGAAGTATTGAAATAAGTATTCCTAAAGAATATTTTTTATAGAAAGGCAATGTTACCGTAACATTGCCTTTTTTTTATTGTTAACGCGAATTTGTCGCAAATTTTGCACAACATTTATTGAAAGGTTGACAATAATCGAAACCTTTTTTAACTCCCTTAAGGGAATCCCATGCATGTGGAAATGCCTATTTTAAATTTAGGTTCATCGCCGGCTTACTCATTTGAAGATTTGGTTAAGACTTGTCAGTAACCGTCACAGCAAACCTTTTCAATGTAACTTTGACTTGCTATTAGAAGCGATGATTTTGATTAAAAAAATGTTAAAACGATGTTCTGTTGTAACATTCTCATTTTTGAGGCGTCTTTTTAGCAAATCATCATCAATCAATTATTAATCAACTTTCAGAAATGGAAGTCAAAAAACAACAAGTCATGAGAAAATTAAGTTTAGTTTTTGTAGCAGCTTTGCTATTAGCAACAGGAAATGTTTTGGCCAACGATGCAACAGGTGTTGAACCTGAAAAGAGTCTTTCCAATCAAATTACCAAAATGTTGGAAAACAATTCCTTTACTGAAATGGAGTCCGACCTTACTGCACAAGTACGGTTCACCTTGAACAGTGCAGGGGAAATCGTTGTGTTATCCGTGGATACGGAATCCGTAAATTTGGAGCGATTTGTGAAGGGAAGGTTGAACTACCAAAAAGTGGACGTTTCGAATGTGGAGGAAGGTAAGCTTTATACCGTGCCTGTGAGGATTGCCTCTTAACAATTTAGAAATCAAACAAAAAATCCTGATGCCAGCATCAGGATTTTTTTTTGTTCTTGTATTTTCCGTGACTTAAGTTGGTATCCACGTTTTTCAATTGTTGTTTTTTAAAGCTTTTGGTTTTGTCGAAATTCTTGGTGGGTTCCTTGCCCAAGAGAACTTCACCTGGATTTTTAGGATTTTCCCGGGTCCCTCTCAGGTATATGACAAGTCCGTTCAGAAAATTACGAAGTATTTGATCACCACATTCCATATAGTTTGGGTGGTCCTCCTTTCTAAAAAAAGCACCCAATTCACTTTTTGAAATCTTAAAGTCGACCAGGGTCAGGATTTCCACAATTTCGTCATCCCGAAGCTTTAGGGCAACCCTCAATTTTTTAAATATATCGTTGTTTGTCATAAACTTTAAATTTCATGCAAGTTATCATTATTATTGGTTCCTGATCGCTGTACATGGACATAAAAGAATCCGTTGAACGGGAAACCCGATCATATTTGTTAAATAACTGTTTTTCATAGATTAAACTATACTATTCTTTCAATTTTGTTGTTATCTCCATAGAAATAAATGTATAAAGGAATTGCAGTGAACACCTTAAAGGAAAAATTGAGTATTCTCTCTGAAATGATCGCTTTTGCCAGGGTTGATAATACCTTAAAGCAATCGGAATATGACTTTCTTTTCAATGTGGCACAGAGCCTTGAAGTGAGTAAAAAGGAATTTGATGGGCTTTTTCAAAGAGAAGTGGAGCACATAATTCCAAAATCCCAAGCGGAACGGTTGGTCCAATTCAATCGGTTGATTCTATTGATGAATATCGATGATGAAAATAACCTCAAGGAGATTGAGCGCTTACATGATATTGGCCTACGTATGGGGCTGCCGCCATCGGCCATTGAGCAGGTGTTGTCCATTATGCACGAGTACCCCAACAAAATAGTGCCGCCAGAGATAATCATCAATATTTTCAAGGCACATTATAATTAGGACCATACATGAAATCCATCCCTCAGTTGGGTAAGGTCCCGTTGGTTTTTTATCATTTTTTCCATATCCTTTTTTAGATTATCCGTTTCCAATACTATGGCATCGCTTTGTTGTGAATTAACTGTTCTTTGGCGTAATGAAGAGAGCATGTTCAATAGTTTGCCGGTGACCATTATATCTTGGGCGCAATAGGGCCTGTAGGTTGCCAAGACATTGTACAGCACTTCAGGAAAGCTATTTCGTATGAATCGCACCTGATTTGTTCCATCCTCCTTGCTTAAGTATTCAAAATCCCTGGTCTGCATGAGAAAGGTGAACAATTCCGTAAGGTAGTCAATACTATTAAGGGCAGTCCCAGGGTCATTGATTCCCGGGGACATGGCCTTTATGCCGATTTCGGAAATTTGCCGAAAACCATAAATATAATTATCACCTGTAAGTTCTTCCTTAGAGATGATCAAGCACTTGAAAATCTTTGCTTTAATTTCTTCCGAAATGGATTTGTTCGTTAAAATTCCTACTTGATTACTCAGGATAAACTGGCCTTTTCGGATTATAAAGGCGATTTTTAGTTCGTTCTCAAGACAGATATCCAACAAATCATCTTTAAGTGCGCCCTGAAAATAGCCCGTTTTGTCCAGTTTTAAAGCCGCCCAATCGTGCATCTCTGGAAAATCGATAGCGTTTTTTACTTCGGTCTCCAAAACTTCCAATAGACTTTTCTTGGTTCTAGAGTGGATGGCGTAAAGAATCGTTCCAACCTGTATGGATTGGGATAAGTTGTGAATGAAATAGATAAAGGAAGCCAAACATAGAACCGTTAGAATAATGGCAATCAGTACCGAAAATCCCGGGGTTTGGTAGGAGGGGTCGGTCGGTTCAATAGAGACCAGAATGAAAATATTGTATAGAATCACGGCCAGATAAAGCCCCAATACAATTTGGTGTTTCTCATCGGAAATTATACCAGGCAGCACTCTAGGGGAAAAGTTGCTGGCGGCTTGGTTCAGTAATATCATAACCATGGAAAAACTGAATACCATCAAGGAAATCAACCCGCCGATCAACGTGCTTAAAAGCGTTCTTGCGGTTTCCGTATTTTCAATGACGAGACCTGGGGCCATGTCCATTAGGTATTTGGAAATGCCCCTCTGTTCCAGATAAATAAACAGGAAGGCGACCAATATTCCGGTAACCGAAATAATTGTGGGATAGAAAGCGATCTTACTTCGTACCCTGTAAAATATATTCTTGATTCGGTTCATTGATTTATGTTGCTATAAATCTAGTCAGAGGGCTGACAATTCCTTACTTAAAAAGCATTTTAAACGAACTCAAAAAATAAAATAATGTCATATTGACATCATTGCTTTGAGTAATTAGGACATATTGACATAAAAGTTTCAGTGGTATAGGATTTGTCTTATGCTAGGCGTAACAAAGTTTAATCTAAAAAAATATAAAAGTTATGAACCTAATTAAAAGAAATGACGTGTTGTTTCCTTCATTGATGAACGAGATTTTCAAACCTGATTGGTTTGGTGGAATGGAAAATTTCAACAGTACCGTTCCAGCAGTGAACATTAAAGAAAATGAAACCGGGTTTGAATTGGAAATGTCGGTTCCCGGAAGGAAGAAAGAGGATTTTAACATTGAGATTGATGACAATCTTTTAACGATTTCCTCCGAAGTAAAAACAGAGAACGAGACGAAGGAAGGAAATTACACGAGAAGGGAATTTGGATACGCTTCTTTCAAAAGGTCCTTCACACTTCCTGAATCTGTTGATGCGGATAAAATCGATGCTTCCTATGAGAATGGAATATTGCGATTTGCCTTGCCGAAAAAAGAAGAGGCGTTGCCAAAGCCTAAGAGAATGATAGAATTATCATAAAAGAATTGTGCAATCCTTCAATGGATTTCATGATGTTTGGTTGAGTTGGTTAGTTGAAAAGTGTCCTGAGAGATCAGGGCACTTTTTTATTGGTGCCGTCAATAGAATCAATACCGCAGGGCTTACCTCAAATCTGTCATTTGGTTTTCTATGGTTGCCTAGTGGGCGTTCCCTTAGGTATTTATTTACTCCAGTTTTTCCGTGAGAATGGCCAAGCAGCTCATGATACCTTCCCTGTAATTTCCCAAACGTAAATTCTCGTTGGGCCCGTGGATGGCATTGTCAGGATTCGGAATGCGAATGGATACTGCGGGTATTTCCAAGGTTTTTATAAACGGCGCCATGGGTTGTGAGCCGCCAGTGGTACGCATATTTACGATGTTGTTGCCAAAAACCTTGTTCAGGGCGCTATTTAGAAAAAGGCCAATAGAACTATCTAGATCCGTCCGAAACGGTTGAGATCCCAATCGGTACTTGAAAGATGCCAGTTTAGGATAGGTTGCCCGTTCCGCATTCGAGGGTAGTGAATCCAGGAGGTGATACCCAAAATTTTCAATATGTTTCTTTAAAAGCTGCACTTGTCTTTCACCCGGAGTCTCTGGAACCAGGCGCATATCGATTTCGATGATTACTTCGGATGGAATAATGGTCCGAACTTCTTTTTCCACCCATGCCGACTTCATACCCCTAATATTCAAAGATGGATATTGCAATGCTTCCTGATAGGTGGGCGCAACTTCATCCGGTGCGGCAATACCTAGGTTTACAATGGTGCTGTCAAGATTTTCCGGTATTGCGGCCAAGCTTTTTTTGTCGCTTTCTGTGAGTTGAACGCCGTCATAAAATCCGGGTATCGTAACCTTGCCGTGTTCATCCTTCATGCTGGCAATGAGTCGGGACGCCTCAAAAACCGGATTTGGCGCGAAGTTTCCGTATTGTCCACTATGTAACCCGTATTTTGGTCCGAAAATCCTTAGGGTCACCGTGGCGATGCCCCTTGCTCCATACGTTAGTGTTGGGAAGTTGGATAGATGCCTTGTGCCATCCATTATAAAGAGCATTTCCGCATCCAAAAGTTGCCTGTTTTGAGCGACCGCTTTGGGGAGGTGGGGCGAGCCCAGCTCTTCCTGAAAATCCATGATGACCTTGATGTTATATTCAGGTTGTATTTTTTTCGATTGAAGAATTTGTAAGGCTGATATTAAGGACATGGCTGGACCTTTGGAATCTGAGGATGAGCGGGCAAAAATGCGCCAATTAAAATCAACGTTCTCCTTTAATTTTTCAAAGTCGATGATTTCCCATTTCCCATCCTTTTTTTCTTTCAGAACCGGTTGAAATGGATTGGGCTGAAACCATTTTGTAGTGTCAACCGGTTGCCCGTCGATTTGCAAATAGAACAAAACCGATTTACCTTTTTTGCGAACTATTTTTTCAGCAAATAGGAGCGGGGCACCTTCCGTTTCTATCACTTGGGTCCTGAAGTTCAACGCGGAAAAAGCACTGTCGCACCAAGCCAAATTTGTAGCGATCTGATCGGGAAAATTACCATCGTTTGGAAGTGTTAAAAATTGTCGTAAATTGGAAACCGATTCAATGAAAACTTCATCGGTCATGGCTTCAATTTTTTCGGCCGACACTTTTTGGGACCAATTTTCTTGATACACCATAAAGCTGGTTAGAATCGCTATAAAAAACCGCTTTTTCATCTTAATTATCAGGAAATATTTCGTTTTAGTCTCATCTAAAAATAATTATAAAAAATTGTAAATCAATTTTTTAATCGGTCTTATTTAATTGATTACTTTGTAACTATCGAAAACACGGAATTTTTGGTACAATCTTAGGTTTCCTGTTCCTGAAGCGCCTTTATTTCGTCCCTAAGTTTGGCCGCCTGCATAAAATCCAGCTCCTTTGCCGCCTTTTCCATGGCCTTTCTCTTTTCCCTGATAAGCTTATCCAATTGATCTTTGGTAAGGTATTCCAGATCGGGTTCCGCCGCTCTCAATTCCTCTTTTTGGTAATGATAGGTGGAGACCGAATTTTTGGATAGTACGCTGTCCAAATTTTTGTTCAAGGCCTTTGGCGTGATGTTGTTTTCGGTATTATACTGTATCTGTTTTTCCCTTCTGTAATTTGTTTCGTCAATGGTCTTTTGCATGCTTTCCGTAATCTTATCGGCATACATTATCGCCTTTCCATTTAAGTTTCTGGCCGCACGACCAACGGTCTGTGTCAAGGATCGATTATTTCGTAAAAACCCTTCCTTATCGGCATCCAAAATTGCGACCAAGGAAACTTCGGGTAGGTCCAATCCTTCCCTCAAAAGATTGACGCCAATAAGTACGTCAAAAATACCCTTTCTAAGGTCCTGCATGATCTCCACACGTTCCAAGGTATCGACGTCGCTATGGATGTACCGGCATCGAACACTTATGCGGTCCAAATACTTGGCAAGTTCTTCCGCCATCCTCTTTGTAAGGGTGGTAACCAAAATCCGTTCGTCCCGTTCAACACGTTGATGGATTTCCTCCACCAAGTCATCTATCTGATTCAGGCTTGGGCGGACTTCAATGATAGGGTCCAACAACCCGGTAGGGCGAATCACCTGCTCCACATAGATACCCTGGCTCAATTGTAATTCGTAATCCGCAGGCGTGGCACTTACATAAATGACCTGATTTTGTAGTGCCTCGAACTCCTCAAACTTTAAGGGTCTATTGTCCATTGCAGCGGGCAATCTAAAGCCATAATCCACCAAATTCACCTTTCTGGAACGGTCGCCACCGTACATGGCATGGACCTGCGGTGCGGTTACGTGGCTTTCATCGATGACCATAAGGTAGTCGTTTGGGAAATAATCCAACAAGCAGAAAGGCCTTGTTCCCGGTTCCCTACCATCAAGATATCTGGAGTAATTCTCTATACCCGAGCAATAACCCAATTCCCGGATCATTTCCAAGTCAAAGTTGGTCCGCTCCTCCAGTCTTTTGGCTTCAAGAGGTTTTCCTATTTCCTTGAAATAATCGATTTGTTTTACCAAATCGTCCTGAATGTTGTGTATGGCATTTTGCAAAACATCCTGTGAGGTCACGAACATGTTGGCCGGATAGATATTCAGGCTATCATACACTTCCAAAATTGTGTTGTTGAATGGGTCAAAAGCTTCTATTTCCTCAATTTCATCCCCAAAAAAATGAATTCTGAAGGCGTGGTCCGCATAACTTGGAAATACATCGACTACATCTCCCTTTACCCTAAAATTTCCATTTCTGAAATCTGCCGTAGTCCTTGAATAAAGACTTTGTACCAACTGATGTAAAAACTTGGTTCTGGAAATGACTTGATCTTTCTGGATGGAAATCACGTTCTTTTGAAATTCGATGGGATTTCCAATACCATACAGGCAAGAAACGGAGGCTACCACCAGCACGTCCCTTCTTCCAGACAATAAGGAGGAAGTGGCACTGAGTCTTAGTTTTTCGATATCCTCATTGATGGAAAGGTCCTTTTCGATATACACTCCACTTGTGGGAATGTAGGCTTCCGGTTGATAATAGTCGTAATACGAGACAAAATATTCAATGGCATTTTTTGGAAAAAACTGTTTGAACTCGGAATAAAGCTGTGCCGCCAAGGTCTTGTTATGGGCCAAGACCAAAGTAGGCCTTTGTACTTCTTCGATAACATTTGCAATGGTAAACGTCTTACCCGATCCGGTTACTCCCAGCAGGGTCTGATACTTTTCACCCTCCTTGATCCCGTTTGAAAGTTGTTTTATCGCATTGGGCTGATCTCCTGTAGGACTAAATTCCGATACCACGTTAAATTTCATACTCTAAAAGTACGAAAGACTATAACTATAGTTAACTTGGTTAATAGAATTCTTACCAAAAAAGGAATGATATTATGTTGAATTTAAGGTTCAACCTACCGTTTGAGGGTAAAATGTCCTTTTACCTCTTTCTTTGTAAATGAAATTGCCCTGAACCAATAATCAGATGCCGGCATTTCGCGCCCATTAAAAATACCGTTCCAACCTGTGGAGGTTGGGTCTATTTGCGCCAAAAAATTTCCGTAACGATCAAAAATATGAATGACCTCATAGGGTATTTCATTGGAATCCTCTGGTTTTCTGTACTGCCAAAAGTCATTGTAACCATCGCCATTCGGGGTAAAGAATACGGGAAAATCCTGTGGGGAAAGTTCTTTTTCAATCGCTCTTTCCACAACTCCACATCCATATCGGTCTCTTACATATACGGTTCTTTCCCCCGGTTCCACATTTCTAAAGATCGGACTATCTTGAAAATTCGAATTTGGACCATCCAGAGAAAATTCAAAACTTCCGCTACTCTCCGTTCTGATGTCCAATGTTAAACCTGAATTTTGCCGCGTTATCAAGACATCCGAAATTATCGGTGTTTCTGAATAAACCACCTCAAAATTTTTGGAAACAGGACACTCAATGGCGCCACCGAACTGGTTAAGGATATTGTAAAGCTCCAGTCTATATTGTCCTACTCTTTCATATCTAAGTTGTGAATCTTCCGAGAGAATAGTTTCGGATCCATCAGAATCGATAAAAATCCATCGGTATCCCCTAGCAATATCCTTGGAGTCAATGATGCCAAACCCTTGATCTTCGCAAAGTCCAATTTGGTCCGGTATGGTAATCGTAGGGAAATCGGAATCCTGGCAACTTACGGTAGGTATTCCTGTTGTAAAGCGCTCCTCAATACATCCTGTTGCCTCTCCATTTTCATTTAAAGGAACTATCAACACGAAATATTCTTGGTCCAATTCCAAAGGTTCCCCAAAACCATACACCAGTCTATTTCCCGTTAGTTGACTGTCAACAATATCATAGTTCCCTGAAGAGGTACCTACGGAAAGTCTATAGTCCGTTGCCCCGGTAGCATAATTCCATCTAAGGTTGCTATTTACCAGAACATCTTTTTCATTATTAAGCGGATTAATCAATTCCGTACAATCCGGGGCTGTCGTAACCGTTTCCGTTGTAAATATTCTTAAGGGACAGACTTTAATGGGAGCATCCGGGAGAAATAGGCTGATGGTTACATAAACCACCGTATTGGAAGGCAAACCTACTTCAGGTTGATAAAAATTATTAAGGCCGGAGGACCTTCTGTTTATGATTTCGCCCCCTCCGGGAGTGGTTCCTAAAGATACCAAATACCCTATGATACCATCGACGGCCGTCCATTGGATTAGATTGTCAACAGGAACGTCAGTATCACCATCCAATGGGGAAATTAGGGTAGGGCATTCTTGGGAATAGATTCTGAAGTTTAAACAAAAAGCTATTAGGAGAAGTATTGGCATGGCCAATACCCTACATATTGATGCGCCCTTTTTCATTTTCATAGCTTTAAACAATACAATATACTACAAAATGAAATTTTAGGCTAGTATGGATGTTAAATACAATATAACATCGATATCACGTAATTTTAAAGGTCACGCTTTTTAAGTAAAGCATAGGAAAGATAAATGAATATGGCAGTCCAAGCAATTACGATCAAGAATTCATACCAATGCACGTGATAATTTAGTTTTATGGATTCACCCACTTGGTCCGCAACCGTTTGAACAGCTTCCAAACGTGTAAAAGGTTCTTTGATTAGGTTGAACATCGATTGCAAAGGAAAAAAACCCATTATTGCATCCGTCGTATCCCCATCAAATAATTTCCAGCGGATTATACCTCTCGTTATTCCTTCGAAAATTTGCCATAAAATGAGAAACCCTAGGGCAAAAGCAGAACGTTTTACCAAAATCCCAAGGAAAAGACAGAAGGAGAAAAAACCCATCAACTTAAAAAAGAAGGCTGCCAGAAATTCCAAATCGGAAAATATGATGGACAACTCGTCATAATCTGAATATATAAGACCTAATATTAAGGAGACCAAGAAAACAAACACAGTAGAGATGACGGAAAAGGATACTACTGTCAGGAACTTGGAAAGAATAAATTCTTTTTTGGATAGTCCGTCTATAAGATTTTGCTTTATGGTCTTATTGCTGTACTCATTGGACATCATGGATACGATAACTATGGCCAAAAACAATTTAAAAAAGGCGGTAACGAAGGTGTTGAAGTGCCAAATATAGGGGAAGTTAAATATTCCGATTTCTGCCAAGTGAAACTTAACAGGCCCAATATCGAACTTAATCGCTGCAACAAGTGCGATGGAGGTAAGGATAAAAAAATAGGAGATGATCAACACCTTGCTGGCCCTATTATTCCATAGTTTTATGAATTCTATTTCTAATAAACGTATCATGGTCTTCTGTTAGTTTGATTGATTCTTGGTCAGTGTTAGGAACTGTTCCTCAAGACTTTCCTTTCTTTTTACCAAATGGGAAAGCACGATACCCTCTGAAAAAAGGGATTCGTTCAGGGTTTTGGCGTCCATTTCTTCCGTTGGGAAGGCGGTGATCAATCCATTCTCTTGCTTTATATCCCCAAATTTTTTGTTGGTTTTAAGGGATTGGGACAATTTGTCCATGTCGTTGGCTTTCAGTTCAAAGAATCCATAACTGGCCATCATTCCATCGACCGGGCCTGAATATAATTTTTCACCTTTTCTTAGGATGATAACATGACTGCATACTTTTTCCACCTCGTCCAACAAATGGGAAGCCAGTAATATGGTGGTGCCCTGTGATGCTATTTTTTTGATGATTTGCCTGATTTGGTGAATTCCCTGTGGATCCAAGCCATTGGTCGGCTCGTCCAGAATCAGGATTTCAGGGTCGTTAAGAAGGGCCGATGCAATGGCCAAGCGCTGTTTCATACCCAGGGAATAGGTGCTGAACTTACTGTGTTTTCTATCCAAAAGGCCCACCAACTCTAATTTCTCATCGATTTTATCGGTGCCGACTTCCTTGATTTTACATACAAGTTTCAAGTTTTGTACGGCAGTCATATACGGGTAGAAATTGGGACGCTCAATGATGGCACCCACTTTTTTTAAGGCCTGGTGGGTCGAGGTATTTCCATCGAACCAATAAAAGTTCCCACTGGTTTTGTTCACCACGTTCAAGACTATGCCCAAAGTGGTCGATTTTCCACTTCCGTTGGGCCCCAGAATACCGTATACATTGCCCTTTTCAATGGAAAATGACAAATCCTTTACGGCGGTTAAATACCCAAAATTTTTGGTAAGATTGTTAACGGTAAGAATAGTGCTCAAAGCAAGTAGTTTTTTGTTTGATTGTACTTACTTGACGAGCGGTTTGAGTAATTGTTACAAAAAATGCCTAATTCTTATTGACCCTAATGGTTATTCTTCGGTTAGTGATGACGGTCCTAGGGCCTACCGTCAGTGTTGCAGGGAAAGAGACCGTATTCCCACATACAAAGGTATCGCTGGCAATAAGGACCCGGTATTGATAGCCGTTCTTGTCCACTTCAGGGGTAATGATTGTGAGGGTGTTGGTCGTTGTTCCGCTGTATTCGGGTCCGTCCGAAATATCCGTAAAGGTAGTGCCCCCATCCGTGCTGACTTGCCATTGGTACGTATCCCCGTCATCGGTCGACGAAAAAGTGTCGTTTGTGTTTACAAAAGTATGCGAATTTGCAGGTGCTACCGTGATTGTAGGTACGGTTCCTGCTTCTTGGAATTCAGGCGTGCCATTGGTATCCATATCGGCAGGAGTAGGGTAGGCCGCTGCTACTACTGTGCCATTGGCGTTTACGGAAGGTACACCGGAACCGTAGACCATGTCGTCGCCTCCGTCGGCATTGATGTTGTTGTAGGCCTCATTTGAGTCCGAGCAACCATCGTTGTCCGAGTCAAGTTCGTAACTGTCTATTACGTTATCAGAGTCACTGTCCATTCCACGACAGGAAGAAATGGTAAAATTAATGTCATCAAAAAATGAATAATTTTCTCCATCGTCATCTATTTAATTATATACATAGACCCTTAATGTATAGGTAGTATCTGGTAAAAGTGGTATAAAAGTTTGGTCCATGAGGTCAAATACCTGATATGTAGTGGCATTGTTGGTTATGACCAAATCTTCCTTAGTAAGTATACTGCTAATGAAACCATCAGCCGATAAGAAAGCACTCATGGTATAGGAGTCACCGCCGCTAGGTTGATACCAGCCCCAGTTTATATTGTGCAATATGGGGTTGGATAGATTATCTGTGGTGGTAAAGGACACTTCTATATAGTCATTATTATATAAGGCCTCTTCAAGGGAAGTTGATGGCATATTGTCTATTTGAACCGCGCTAAAGGGAGTACTCGCGGTTATACCGCTATATGAAAGGTTTGAAGTAGAGGACAAGAACCAGGAATTTAATTCAGGATTACTGGTGTTATCCATGGCCAATGTTCCTGAGGGTGTATTTAAATACCAACCGAAGGTACCATTGGTAATTGTTCCATTCGATTCCGTGCAATCAAGAATACCATCATTATCATCGTCAAGATCTACGACGTCGATTATTCCATCGTTGTCAAAATCATTGTTTACGATAATAGCCACGGAAGGTTTGTCCAAGCTAAGATTGCTGTCCACCTGATTTTGGGTATTTAAGGCAATATTTGCCAAATGGCGTATTTGGTTGGGTAACGAATTAAAAACAGCCACAGCGGTAATAGTAATAGTCTCCAACTGTCCGCTGTTCAAAGTACCTACGTTCCAATTGGGAGATGTCCATGAACCTGTACTGGGCGATGCCGATACAAGGGACAGTCCCGTTGGCAATGCATCGGTCACTACCAAATTGGTGGCGGGATCTACACCAAAATTCTGCACGGTAATGGTAAAGGTGATATTCTCCCCTTCATTGATCATAGTTTGGTCCGCGGTCTTTATGAGTTGAATATCAGGATTGCAATAGTAGGCTGCCAAGGTGTTGGAGTCATAGGTACAGGGGCCTTTGGTCACGCGTACATAGTAATCACCGGCCACTGTTGGGTTATAGGTGTCCGAAGTGGCGCCAGAAATGGGGTTGCCTTCATAAAACCACTGGTAGGCATCAAAGACTTCTCCAACAACTTCCAAATTGGAACCTGGTAAACACTGCGTACCGGTAATCTGAAGGTCTACATTGGGTGCCACGTCAAAGCCGGAAAAATACCCAGCGATACCCCGGTTGCCATTTGCTCCAAAGAACCCTACCGCTATGGGACCGGTGGATTGAACGTCCACATTTCCCGTTAAGTTGGGTATATAGAAAGTTTTCCAGTCTGTATTACCAGAAATTGTTAAGGCTGCGGGTTTGGTGACTGCACCACTACCATCTGTCACTACAATGTTGGCATCTGGGGTTGTTGCGGATGCAATGATTGTGATACCACCATTTAAGGTAGTTCCAGCGGCATCGGTTATATCTGGAATATTGTCGACTTTATCCGGTATCAAACAATTTAGGGGAGCAACAAAATTTAATCCAACGGTCTGCACTCCGGTACTGCCCGCCAAGTTTTGATAGGCGTATGCGTCCTTGGATGTTCGAACGTACATATTGGCGCCCGGGCTAGCATTTGAATAATTGGTGCCGGGCACTATAAAATAATCCCCTTCATTGATGGTGGCCATTGGAGTCGTATTTCCATTGACAAATATTTGTGTGTTGTTCTGGGTGGCGATGATTATGGGAAATTCGGTACTATCCTGACCACCGCCTCTTATGAATACATAATCCTTGCCCAAATTGTCTTCCGGTACAGGTTGGTCGATACCGGCGTCCCTACTGCTAGAAGAGGTTGGTACCACACCGTAATTAAGACCACCATTGCTTATGACTATATTTTTGTCCGACGTTATGGAGGCGCCCAACCAGCCATCCACGTTCGCCGCAGTTTCCGTAGTGTAGGCTTCGAGTACAAAACTTTCGCCTGCGTTTAGCACAACTTGGATAGCATCGTCCAATATGCCATCCCTGTCGTTTTGCAAACGGAACTCGCAGCCTGGGTTGTACCCAAAAATATCCACCGTGGTGTTGTTTTCCGTGGCCATTATGCCCAAGGAGGTCGAAATGTCACTGGTAGTGGCATAATTAGGCGCACCGCCCCATTTAAAGTTGGTTCCCATCGCTTGTCTACCTTTTGATGTCAACGAAGTGGATTGGGCTCCGCTACTGCCCCGATAGTTTACATAAAACCGTTGGCCACCGGTAGATTCAAATCGAAGTCCGCCGGTTGTAATGACAATACCCGTATCGTTGTTCTGAACCATGGTAATGCCATTATCGCCATTTGGTAAATCATATCTTGCAGGAGTTGCATTTGAAATACTGAAGCTTGCTATGGGTATAGTACTTGTGCCTCTATAGGCATTTACTGTAAAGGCCGTGCTCTCAGGGGTTGACATATAAATGGCCTGTTCCTTGACGGAACTATTATTACTTCCTTGTTTTAAGGGAGGCAAATAATGTAAGTCGCTCAACTGAGCGTTACTTTTTAAAATTCCAAAAATCAAAAATAGGATCAGTAACCCTAATTTTTTTATTTCCATACCTAGACGTACTACGTCTCAAAATAATACGAATACCACCGCATGGACAATCTTTTGTTGTGAACGGGCCAATCCCGTAAACCAAAACTTCGATAAATGGTGTGGAATACTTAAAATGACCTGATTTTCCTTACGTTGGCAGCTGATCCTTAATAAGTAAAAACTAATTTTTATTAACCCTAATTGTTATTCTACGGTTGGTAATGATGGTCCTGGGGCCTACCGTCAGTGTTGCAGGGGAAGAGACCGTATTCCCACATACAAAGGTATCGCTGGCAATAAGGACCCGGTATTGATAGCCGTTCTTGTCCACTTCAGGGGTAATGATTGTGAGGGTGTTGGTCGTTGTTCCGCTGTATTCGGGTCCGTTCGAAATATCCGTAAAGGTAGTGCCCCCATCTGTGCTGACCTGCCACTGGTACGTGTCCCCATCATCGGTCGACGAAAAAGTATCGTTGGTGTTCACAAAAGTATGTGAATTTGCGGGTGCCACCGTAATTGTTGGTACGGCTCCCGCTTCTTGGAATTCAGGGGTTCCGTTGGTATCCACATCGGCCGGGGTAGGGTAGGCCGCTGTAAATACGGTTCCATCCGGGTTTACGGTTGGTATGCCGGAACCGTAGACCATGTCGTCGCCCCCATCGGTATTTGGGTCGTTATAGGCTTCATTGGCATCTGAGCAGGAGTCGTTGTCCGCATCAAGGTCCAGATGGTCCGGAAATCCGTCGGCATCACTGCCACATGAAGCGGGGTAAAGTATCGAGAACGGGATGTTCTGTTTGGTTATCGAAGGCCCTTGGTACTGAACGATCATATTATCGCCTCCTGTAAGTTCAAAGAAGACTATTTCCAACCAATGAACTCCAGCCGAAAGTGCTATGGTGCCGGATTCCTCGTTCATGGCGTGTAGGCCGTCATTGTCAACCACTTCTAGGGCATCAATATATAGCTTAGATCCATCATCTGAATTTGTAAAAAAGGTGTAGCTGCCGCTCGTGGCTATTTCAATATACCCGGTATACCGAACCGAATACGTTTCGCCATCCCCGGGCGTATGGGTGGCCGCCAAACCGGATACATCGATGTTGGTTGCCACTCCGGTTGCGAGTGCCCCAGAGGTAGGAATGTTATCTACCGTGTTGCCTGCTGGCGATACATTGTAAAACTCATAATCCAATCCTCCTGAGCAACTATTGAGTTCCGTGGCATCATAGATTCCGTCGTTGTCATCGTCCTCGTCCGAAAGATCGACAACGCCATCATCGTCAAAATCGTTATGGATAATGACGGATACGTTTGGATTGTCCGAAGTGATATTATTATCGGTTTGATCCTGACTGTTGGTGACCGAATTGGTGACCGATACCGCTGGAATAACCGAATTGTTTGCATCCGCCACAGCTGTAATTGTCAGCGTTTCCAATTGGCCACTGTTCAAAGTGCCAACGTTCCAATTGGGAGCTGTCCAACTGCCATGGGATGTCGTGGTCGATAGTATGGAAAGTCCGGAGGGTATAGGGTCCGAAACGACTAGATTGGTCGCAGGGTCGATACCCAGGTTTTCGACCGTTATTGTAAAGGTTACATTATTCCCTTCCGATACGGTCGTAACATCCGCAGTCTTATTGAGCACAATATCAGGGTTGCAATAATATACCGATATGGAGTTCGAGTCATAACTACAGGGTCCCCTGGTTACCCTTAAATAATAGTCTCCCGCCGTAGTTGCGGTATAAGAAGACGACGTGGCACCCGGAATCAAAGCCCCATCGCTGTACCATTGGTAGGCATCAAAGACTTCACCCGATGCAATTTCCAATATGGCACCCGGAAGGCAACTGTTGCCTGTAATTTGTAAATTGATATTGGGAACGGTATCAAAACCCGAATAATATCCGGCTAGACCCCTTGCTCCATTGAAACCGAAAAAACCAACGGCTATGGGGCCGGTAGACTGAACACTTACATTACCCGTTAGGCTGGGAAGGTAAAAGGTTTTCCAATCCGTGGTTCCCACAACGGGTGATGAGGACGGAAGCGTTACGGCTCCACTGCCATCTGTCACCGTTATGTTGGCATCCGGTGTAGTGGTGGCGGCAATAATGGTAACACCCCCTGTTATGGCAACTCCGGCCGCATCGGTAATGCTGGGAATATTGTCCATGGTATCTGGCAAAAGACAATTTACGGGTGCTACAAAATTCAGGCCTTGGGTATAAGCTGCCGTTGACCCTCCCACACATTGGTAAGCATATACATCTTTTGAAGTTTCAATATACATGTTCGCCCCTACCGAGTTGGACGAGTAGTTGCTACTGGGTACCTCAAAAAAATCACCTTCGTTCAACGTAGCAATGGGTGTTGCCGACCCATTGACAAAAATTTGGGTATTGTTCTCGGTTGCAATAATTAATGGGAACTCTGTCCATCCATTGCTATTTCCATTTCCCCTAACGAAAATATACTCCTTGCCCAATCTATTTTCAGGTACGGGTTGGTCAATGCCCGCATCCCTGTTACTATTGCCTACTTGTCTACCATAATTAAGGGAGCCGTTGCTAATGACGATATCCTTATCGGCCACGATGGAAGCGCCGATCCAGCCCCTTTCGTGGGCCATGGTGGAGGAGTTTCCTATATAGGTCTCATAAACAAAGGATTCATTGGCATCCAAGGTAATCGTATGGGAATTTGCCGTTATTCCAGCTCTGTTGTTACCCACCCTAAATTCACAGTTGGGGTCATAACCCGAAAGGGTAATGGTCGTATTATCTTCTGTTGCCATAATCCCCAAGGTGTTTGATTTGGAAACATGGCTGCCCAGGTTGGGAACGCCCCCCCATTTAAAATTGGTTCCCATGGCTACTCTTCCCTTTGAGGTCAAGGATGCCGCCTGTGAACCTGAACGGCCCCGATAGTTTACGTAAAATTTTTCCCCTCCCGCAGATTCAAACCGGAGTCCACTATTGTTCAAGACCACCCCGGTGCTGCTATTGGTCACCAAAGTGATATCATTATCACCATTGGGAAGGTTATAGATGGCAGGTGCTACATTGGAAATGGTAAACGAAGTTATGGGAACGGGATTCGTACCCCGATACACATTTACGGTAAACGCCGTAGTTTCCGGTGTTGAAAGGTATACTGCCTGTTGTTGAATGGCCCCATTATTCTGTCCTTGCCGTAAAGGTGGCAAATAATGCAGGTCGCTCAATTGGGCATGGGAATATCCAACAACTAAAAAAAGTATCAATAAAAGTGTCTTCTTTGAAGGGTACACGTTCTTTGATTTTTAGTAAACCTTTGAACTACAAATAAAAAAGGATTATAAAGGGAAGGCAAGAGTTTGTTGTGAACGGGTCAATTATTGTGGTATTTCATCGATCAAGTCAATGAAAAGGGCTTTTTTGACAAAAAAAGCCCGTGGCACAAATGCACGGGCTTACTATATAATTTGGTTGGGTTTAACGATATAAGGTAAAATGTCCTATGAATTCCCGCTTGTCCTCTTCACCGTTTAGTTTCAGAATATACCAGTAATCTCCAGTTGGTAGATCGGTATCTTGATATAGTCCGTCCCAACCGTTCCTATCGTCTGCAAGTAGATAAACCTCACGGCCATATCTATCAAAAATCTTGATGAACAGGTCTGGGTATTGTTCAATATTTTTAGGAATCCATCGATCATTCTGTCCATCCCCATCAGGGGTAAAGAAGTTGGGTATTTCAATATCGATGAACTCCATGTAAATGGTGGCCATCGCTTCACATCCATAGGCATCCACAACGCGCACGGTATAGGTGTCCGTGCGTGTAATGAATATGGTATTGTCGTCCCCATTGTTTCGATCGCCAAAATAGAAGGTGTAATCACCACTTCCGCCGGAGGCGACGGCTGTAATCTCGTTTAGATTGTTTTGTTCCAAGATCAATTGCAATGGTTCAAAACTCTGCACCTCAAAGTCGATGGTGTTTGTACAGCCATTGGCATGAACTAATAGAATATAATGACTTCCAGGAGCCAAATTGGCAAAATCCGGTTCCAACCTATAGTCATTAGGGTCTGTTGAATCCAAGGCATACAATACATCACCGGCCACACTTGGGTCTTCCAATACCAACTGAATTCTATTGTCCGGTGTATCCCCGGAGCATTCATAGATTACCTCTGCCGTGGCATTGAGGTTGGCGCCGTTTTCAACGGTAATGGTCTGGTTTGTGGTACATCCATTGGCATCCCTTACAAATACGATGTAGGTGTCTCCCGCAAGGTTTTCAAATAACAGACGATCTTGTACAAAATCAGCATCCGCATTGGAATTTAGTGCGGTACTGTATGGCGCCGTACCTCCCGTCACGGTAATTGAAATGGTTCCGTCCCCATCCCCGGCACATATCTCCGGTGTGCTGGAAGCCTCCATTTCCAATGGTTCCGGTGCAATCAGTTCAAATTGGATTACTTCAAAACAACCGTTGCCATCTTGTACGATTACCGTATACGAACCTTCTTCCAGTTCATCAAAAGTATTTTGATCGTCAAATTGGTTCAGGTTGGGCGAAATGGCAAATTGATAATTGCCCGTTCCCCCTTGAACATCCAAGGTGATGGCGCCATCATTGGCATCGGAACAACTGATTTCCGTAATATCAGGAGTTACCACCAAGGGTGCAGGTTCATCGATTTGTATCACTTGCGAAATTACTTCACAATCCCCACTTTGTACCCTAACGTAGTAGGTTCCCATAGGCAAATCCGCGAACGTACCGTTGTTCTGGTTGGGTCGCACTTGATCTGTGGCGGCCGCATCCCTGAACAGGGCGAATTGATAGTTTCCTAATCCGCCATCGGCGTCTGCCAAAATCACGGCGGTCGCATCCCCGTTACAATTGATGAATGCTGCGGATGGGTCAACGTCCACCGTTAAGGCAGGAACATCTTCCACGCCTACGGTATTTGAAACGATGGATACACAACTGTTGCTGTCCATGATGTAATACCGATAATTTCCGGCGGATACATTGGTGAACAAATGCGTATCTGAAGTAATGGTCTCGTTCATTGGACTGAACGAAAGGCCATCAACACTCCACTGGTAAGGGGCCGTTCCGCCCGAAGCTACCAATAGCAATTCTGCACCATTCTGGCAGGTCATGGGCTGGTTGGTAACCAACAAGGCCTCCACATCCGCAGGTTCAATGATATCCTCATCGAAGGTAGCGGTACATCCCATATCATCGGTCACGACAACACTATAGAAACCAGCACCCAAATTGTTGAACGTAGGATTCGTTTGGGAAACAGAGGTGCTCAACAAGGTTGTTCTTGCCGCATCGGCATACTTGTTCAGTACATATCTGTAGTTGGACGTTACGTTTCTTGGGTTCAAGGTCACCGTAATCGAAGCATCCGTATCCCCTTCGCAGACCAAAGCGGTATTTGAAGAACTGCCGGTAATGGGATCCGGTACCACCAAACTAAAGCTGTTGGTTCCGGTAAGCTGGTTACAACCCAAGGCATCCGTAACACTGACCGTATAAGTGCCCGCGCCCAATCCTTGGAAAACATGACTGTACACATTGGTTCGTGTTACCGGTGTGCCCAAAGCAGGGGTAATCGTTATGGTATACGGACCCTGTCCGCCCGCTGGCGTAATGGTCGCCGCACCTTGGTCGTTGGAACAACCTACGTCGGTGAGGGCAATTGGATTCAACATTATCGGTGCCGTTGGCGAATTGATCGTAAACGACCTTTCTTGGAAACACTCCGGAAATGCTACTTGCGTTACCCGAACGATATAGTTGCCTGCCGCTGTCGGAATGTTGGCAACGGTACCTGAACCGGTCAATGTACCGGCATCGTCCGTTCTGGCCGTCGGAGTGCCATCGGCATTTAAGACTTCCCAGTTGTAGTCTCCGGTATAGGTGGCATCGGCCACGTTGAGGTCTATGCTTCCATCATCGCCAAAACAGATGACGTTGGTAATATTGCTCAAGGTAATATCAAAAGTATTGGGTGCCGCAACGGTATGGGATACAGTCACTTCACAGCCCGTATTCACATTTAAAACAGCGAAGGTATAGGTGCCCGCGGCCAAGTTCGAAAAGGTGTTACCTGCCTGATAGGCGCCCGAGGGCAATTGTCTAAATTGATAATTGGCCGGGTGGGTCGCGAAGCTGGTCATGTTGCTAACGATGTCTATGGAAATGTCCTCATCCGGGTTCGGACAACTGATCGGACTAACTACATGAACGCTAGGAGTGCCCATCAAATCGAAGGGGGCTATGGTCGCCGTGGTAGTTCCCAAGCAACCTTGGTCATCATATACATTGATGGTATACATACCTCCGGCAATATCTGTTTCAATGTATGTTGGGTTTGTTCCGGACTGTACCGTTACCGGTGCCTCTACGGCCATGGTATTTGGGTCGTCCTCCTCAATAAACTCATAACGTACGTAGTTGTTGCTACCACCTGTAACCCCGCTAATGGAAATGGATGCGTTGTCCATGGTATTACCGCTGGCACAACCAAATTCGACTACGGTCGGCGCAGGTACGCTAATAAGGGCAGGCTCACCAATCGGAATGACCACACTATCCACGGAACAGTTGTTCGTAGCGGGATTTCCCGTTACGGTCACCACATAACCACCTGCCGTGGCAGGGGCCAATCCTGTGAAGGTGGCAGAATTGCCCGTCGTACTCGATGGCAAAATACTGATAGCGGCACCGTCCATGGACGTAATCTCAAAAGTATACGGAGCTGCCGCGCCGTTGGTGGTACTAATGGTAATACTTCCATCACTGGCACCAAAACAGCTCACATCGTTCGCAATGATCGACGGATTGATGACCGGTACGACCCTATTCGGAACATTGATGGTAAAGGTTCGGTTACAGCTTGCACTATTGGGCGTAGTGGTATCGTAAATGGTTATGGTATAGGTACCTGGCATTGGCGCATGATAATCGAAGGTCGTCCCAGGAACCGGACCTTGAGGTACGGCAGGGGCACCCGCAGTATTGCTGATACTGTACTCATAGCTACCAGAACCGGCCAAGACTTCGATACCGATTATGGCATCGGGCGATGCGGTACAATCCAATAGTTTAGTAAGGGTTGCATCTGCCGATAACACCGGATTTACCGTGAAATTGCTTTCAACATTGGTACATCCATTTCCGTCCATGACATAAACATCATAGGCACCTGGCGTTACATTGGTAAATATACCGCCATTGTTTTCAAAGGTTGTAGGTGCCGGACTACCGCTAGCTATTATGGCATAGCGAAGGTTACCTGCGGCCGAAGCTCCTACAGCGTTGACCGTAATGGGCGAGACACAATTGTCCTGGGTCACGCTCAATGTTGGGTTGGGTGTTAAGCTCATCGTAACCGTGTTGGTCACGTAGGAACAACCGTATTGGTCAAATAGGGTTACCGTGTAATTCCCTGCTGGGGAATTCACAGGAATTTCCACCGGATTGTCCAAGGTGCCCGTCAAGGCCATAAACCCGGCCGGACCGGTAATATCGTAGGAGTAGGGAGCCCCACCGCCTCCGGTAATTCCGGTAATCGAAATGAGCCCTGGCAAATTACAGGAAATATCCCTGGTGGCCGTGGCCGTCGCTGATAATGGAGCCAATTCCGGCACGTAAGCGTTTTCACTAGCGCCCCTACAGGCATCCACATTGCTTCCGTCCACTTGGATCACATCAATGTAATATTCACCCTTTGCTAAGGGTACGGTAGTGGTAATGCTGCTATTATAAGCTACGATTCCTCCACTGGTTTCAATAGGCGTGGTATTGCCCAGTTCATAGATCTCCCATCGCATGTTTGGAAAGGATGTCGTAGGGTTCAAATTAAAGGTAATGACTCCATTTGCGGCACTATCGCAACTAGGTTGTATGTCCGTTGTGATTTCAATAGGCAGATTGATGCCCGGAATCTCGTTTACGTTGACATTACTTTGTCTGATACAGCCTGCCCCGTCCCGTACGTAGAACACGTAGGTCCTTCCGGGAACCAGTAAAGGCACTTCTGGATACTGCGGTGTGACCGGGTCGATGTTCGCAAAGGTATGGGCGGTACCGCTAGGCAATGGCGCTGTCCATACGGCCGGATTGGCGGCAAACGTATTGAAATTGGCCGGGTCATCCGTATAGGTATATTCATAACCGGGAATCGGATTTCCTTCACTACCCTCAACGGTTACTTGTAAATCGTTACAGCCTATAATGATGGCGGAGAGGGTAATATCCAAGTCGTCCAATGGAAACGGAATGATATATCGGTCAAAGTCCTCTTGACATACCGTTCCGCTGGCCAGGGTAACCCTAATGGAAGGGAAAACCTCGGTACCGGAAGCATAGCCTCGCAATTCATTGGAGGCCTGCCATGTAGTTCCACCATCGGCACTGTATTCGACCGTACCGGCTGGCGTAACGACACTGGCGAATTCAAATCCGTATTCCAATGGATCTGGGTCGTTACAAGCTGCAGGCAATATCGGTATGATATCCGCGGTAATTTCCACGGCGTTGTTTATGGTCTGTATGGCTGCCGTTGCCGTGCATCCGTTGGCATCGGTAATGGAGACTTCGTAATCACCTACGCCAATACCACTATAATTTAAGGTTGTAGCAGAAATATTCGTATTGTTTCGGCTGTAATCGATACCATCCGCAGGGGATAGATCGACCATGGAATATGTATAGGGGGCGGTTCCACCTGTAATGGTAATATCCATTGCTCCCAAACCGTTGAAACATTCCGGATCCGTTGGAACGGCACCTACGGATAATGTCGTCACCGGTGCAAAGATGAAATCTTCACGCAGGGTCGTACAAATTGCCGGAGCGCCATTGTTGTCCTGGACATATACATCCCAGCCTGCTGGGTTTGCGATGGCCATGGCCTCGGTAACCGTAAGGGTATTTGTGGCACTGTAAAAGCCTGCCGGACTCGTATTTGCGGGTACGATGGCGTACAATAGGGTGCCGTTTCCTCCCGTAGCCGTGGCGGTAATAAATCCGTCGCCACAGGCACTAAGCGGTGTGATGTCCACATCCAACTCCAAAAGCGGACTGATGACCACCGTTTGGGTGTTGGGTGCCGTTGGGCAACCCAATTGGTCCCTTACTTCAACATCATAACTACCTGCGGAAAGCCCGGAGAAGGTAAAGGAAGTTGCCGAAGCTGGCGTTGGCGTAATCCATGGACCTCCGTTGATCCTAAATTCATAATCCCCGTTACCTGCCGTAACATCCACTACTATCGAGCCATCGTTGGTGCCGGAGTAACATGCCGTAGGCGTGGTCGTAAACACGATGGCCGCAGGAGGGGTCACCGTTACTGCACTTGTCAGGGGCAATAACACTTCGCAGGCATTCGTATCCCGAACCCGAACCAGATAATCGCCATCCGGCACATTGGTAAATTGTGTGTTGGTCTGATAAGTGGCTATCACCGTTCCTGCGGTGTTCTCCAATTGGTACTCGTAACTTGGGTTTCCACCCGATGCCGAAGCTTCCAAAGTAGCCCCTGTGTTAAAGCAGGTATAGTCCGATATCTGACTTAAAGTCGGTATAATGGCCGATGGTTCCGTCAAGGTAATGGGGAAGGAAACGGCGCAGGCCGTATCGTCCAATTTTCGCACTTGAACCGTATAGCTACCATCGGATAAATTTGCGGCCGTGGTCACAGGAGATGTTAAGGAACTGGTCCAGTTGGTACCGTCAAAAGAGTACTCAAAACCAATTCCGCTGGTAAAGTTGTCCACTTCAAAACGAATGTATCCATCCGCAGAACCGTTACAACTTGGGTCGGTAACCGCCAACAAATTGGCTTCAAAAGCCTGGTTTGCCTCAACGACTACGGTCAGGTCCTGACTAGCCGGACAAACGGAAGGCACTTGAAAGGCCGTAATGTCGTCCAAAATAAGGTCGTTACCATCGTTACTGTTCACATTGTTCCGGAAGACGATATCAATATCCGTATTGGCACCTGGGTTAAAGGTAACGGTGCGTTCGTGCCAATCCGTATCGCTGGTGTTTTTTGGAATTTCCGGTACCACTTCACTATGGATTACCGTACCACCATTGTCCAATATCTCGATCAACACCTCTGGATTGTTACCTGCACCACCCAAGTTCATGAGGTTGTAGGCCCAGAAATTCAAGGTGATTTCCTCATTGGGCAATACTTCAACATCCCTTTTAGCCCAAAGAATGGAGTTCAATACGGGGCTACCCGTATCGGAGAAAGTAGAGATGTCAATGGCCAAGAAGCGACCATCGGTCAACCCGGTGTGATCTTGCGGACTGGTTAAGGTGGTCAAAGGATTGGTCACAAAATTCGTGACCGTATACTCCCCGTTTACCAATATTCCTGCAGGTCCACGGTTACATGGGGTCAAGGAACCGTTTTGGGGTTCAAAGCAATAATCCGGACCAATTTCACCGATCTGGGTACTAGGTCCTGCCCCAAAGTTTTCAAAGAACAAGGTCGTCTGATCGGGGGTACTACTGCTTGAATAATCAACGGTAACGGTGTGTGTACCCGCCTCTACACCGCCAAAAATATTGCTATCCCCTGGAGTGTTCAAAGTGCCGTTGAGGGTATAGGTATAGTCAAAGTCGGTCGTGTTCGATGTATTTATCGTTATCGTTCCCAAACCATCACAGTCATAATCTACGGTATAGGAAAGGTTGGGGTCCGCGGCCGGCGCCGGAACCGTTAGGTCCATGTCATAGCTACAGCCTAAATTGTCGCGTACGACCAATTGATAGGTTCCCGGCATTAGGTTTCGCTCGTTCAAGGCACC
Source organism: Maribacter aurantiacus (assembly GCF_005780245.1). Lineage (NCBI taxonomy): Bacteria > Pseudomonadati > Bacteroidota > Flavobacteriia > Flavobacteriales > Flavobacteriaceae > Maribacter > Maribacter aurantiacus. The sequence continues at coordinate 264,030 of NZ_VBUK01000002.1, forward strand.
AAAATTGCTTCCGCCATCGAAACTATATTCGTAGGGGGCCTCACCGCCACTGGCATTTAAAATCTTGACCAAGGCACCACTTGGATTGCACGAAGCGTCCTCCACGATGGCCGCCGAGGCGGTCAAACGGAAGGGCTGGTCAATTTCATATTCCAGGGTTTCGATACATCTGGACGTTGGGGTTCCGCTGGAATCCATAACGGAAATCGTATAGAACCCGGCAGGAAGGTTTACAAAGGTATTTTGGGCTTGGAAGGTTGCACCGTCCAAACTGTATTGATAGGGGGCCGTTCCGCCCGTAACGTTTATCGTTAAGGATGAGGTAGACGAATCCGCACAAATGATGTCCGTGTGGGAAGCCGATATGGAGGGAGTGCCCAAAAACTCGATTTCAACGGAATTCGAAATGGCATAGCATCCACTGTCATCGAATACAATGAATTCATAAATCCCTGCATCCGAAGCATCTGAAAAGGTAAAGTTGCTGGCCGTCTGGATATCCGTTACCAGAATGTTCAGCATATTTGGTGGACTTGGATACAGATCGGTTCCATCCTTGCTCCAAATGGCCATAAAATAGTCGGGGTTGGGTTGCCCACCATTTGGGGTCAAGGTGATAACTCCCGGATTACAGGTAATATTGTCCGTAGTAACAGCACTTAACGTAAGTTCCGGTATTTCCGCTACCGTAATGTTCTGGGTATCGGTACAGCCATCATCGGTAGTGGTGATGACGATATAATCACCTGCATTTACACTGGTAAACGAATAGGTATTATCAGGGGAAATCAGTTGACTGTCCACAAAAGTGCCCAATCCACCGTTGCTGCCGTCGTCCAAACGAAGTTCATAACTGTAATTTGGCAATACGTTCAAGGCTTGGATGTTAATGGCTCCCGGGGCACCGCATTCCGCTGCAACGGTTGTAATGTTTACCTGGAAGTCGCGCTCCAAAATCCCGATATCCTCCGTGGTAAAAATACAGGCACCATCCATTGGATTTCCCGTAATTGGATCTAGCTGTGTTACTTCCACATAGTAAGACCCGCTGTTCGTAATATCAAAACTAGGCCCGTTGTTGGCCGAAAAAGGTACGACAACGGAATCATCCGAAGCATCCACTAACTGAAAACCATATCCCGATCCAACATTGGTGATACGAATGTTACCTGGTGTACTGCACAGAATATCATCCGAAGTATAATCAAGATCCAACGTATTTTTGAACACGTTGAAATAAAAACGGCTAAAACATCCGTTCAAATAATTGATGACTACGCGGTACTCACCGCTATCGGTTATGGTAAAATTGTCCTGTATGGCCATATTGGTCCAGGTACAGGTCCCATTTTTGTTTGCACAATCATCTCCCGTAGCCGAGCAACTGCCCTCGTCCAATTTTTGCCAAACGATGCTCTGGGCATCGGAAATGCCCAATTGCAGGGTAGCCTCGTCATTTTCACCACACAAAAATATTTTGGGAAGTAAGTCCCCATCGATGGAACAGGTTACGATTTCCCCTTGGATATCGTTATCCGGATTGGGGTCCGCGTTGACCATATTGAAATAGTCGATAATGGGGTTGGTCTGGGTGGTCCCAAAACGTTCTACGGTAATCAGTTCCACCAAATCCACACAACCGGAAGCACCGGATTTTTCAACGATGTAGTTTCCAATATCCGTTACCAAAAGTGTCGCGGGATTATTGTCCGGATTACCGTCATTGATCGCGGGTTCCCCCGCGTCTATCTGTCCGTTGCCGTTGGCGTCGATGGCCCAGGTATAGGTGGCAAAACCACTTCCTGCGGTTAAGATGGCGAAATCACCACATAGCTGAACGGTACGTGCCACGTTACAGTTTGCCAAATCACTTAAAATGTCATTGGTAGCAACTTGAGGAGGTACGTCACAAGGGGAGGTTGAATTTGCCCCGCCCTCATCCGTAAAAGTGGCGGGATTCAATGTACCTTGGTAGGTAGAATACGCTTCATTGACCAGGGTGCCCGAACAGGCATCCACAAAATCCGAACAATTTCCGGAAAGGGTCACCATAATACGTATGGTATACTCAGGGTCTCCCACTTCCACCAAATTATCCGGTACTTGAAATACGATTTCATTGGTTACAGGATCGTGGTTGGAGGTAACCCCCGGAGCATCGGAAGTATTGATGCCATCCAAGGCTACATTCGCTGGAAGTATATTTCGTATGGAATAGTTTGTGGCATCGTCATCGCCCGTATTTTGAAAACGGAGCACGTATTGGAACGATTGGCCTAAGTTTATGGACTGTCCCGTTAGGGATGCCCCACCCAAGTTTTCTGAGGTGTTGCCCAGCAAAATTTCAGGAGCGAACACCTGAACATAGGATGCCGCGTTTACGGTTCCGTCAGTAGGGTCTACTGCAGGAACACCTGCCCCATATACACCATCATCGCCACCATCGGCATTACCATCCTTATAAAATTCGTTGGCATCGCTACAGCCATCGCCGTCGCTGTCCAAATCCAAATGATCGGGGATTCCATCATTATCGGTATCGCAACCTGCGGTCAATAGTACACCCCGCATATTTGTTGGTCCTACCACTTGTTGGCCAATGGTGAACGAATTACTTCCAGAAGGATTCCATGAAACAGGTGCCGGTGGCGTGTCCAAGAACATGGGTTCCAAAGGACCGTTGGAGCTTCTTGCCCCAAAAATCTGAAATTGTCCGGATTGATCAATAATCACCCTAATCGTTGGGCTTCCGTTGGAACTGTTTACGGTCCAAATATTTGGGTTTCCGGCCTGTCCGTAGGTAGTACCATCCGTAAATCGTGCAAAATTTCCTGCCGCACCCAATTGGAACTGGATTTCACCCGCTACATCATTCCCGTTTAGGTTTAGATTAAACGAGTTATCCACGCTGAAAATATCTACGATCAGATAATTGTCCACACTGACCAAAGGGCTGGTATGGCCATTTCCATTGGCGATGTTGAAGGCCAAGGTATCACATTCATCCTCGTCATAAATTCCGTCATTGTCATCATCCAAATCAGTGATATCCCTGACGCCGTCATTGTCCGTATCGTTATGGACCGTAATCAATGCGGTAGGGCTGTCCGGTGTGGTATTAGTATCCGTTTGGTCTTGGGTATTGGTAACGGTATTTATTAAACCTAAAAGAGGTAGGGTATCGATTTCATCTGCGCGAACGGTAAGTTCTAGTTGTGCGACGTCCCCGCCATCCAAGGTGCCAATATTCCATGTACTACCACTCCAAGTACCATGGATGGTAAAAGCATTTTCCAAGGTGAGTCCGGCTGGAATGTTATCTGTAATTCGGAGGTTGGTAAGGGGTCCAATTCCATTATTTCTTACCCGTACCGTAAAAGTGGCCGTTTCCCCTTCCATGATTTCATCATTGTCAACGGTCTTGGATAGGACTACATCCGGGTCGCAATAAAGCGCCTGAATGGTATTACTATCATAGGTACAAGGTCCTTTGGTACCTCTTACGAAGAAGTCACCAGCTCCAGTAGGAGCATAACTAGGACCGTTTGCCCCAGGAATTAAAACACCATCCTCATACCATTGGTACGCATCGAAATTACTTGTTGCTTCAAAAATTTCAGAACCTACAAAGCATCCAGATCCTCCTCTAATTTCCAAGGTAACCTCTGGCACCGTATCAAATCCAGAGAAATAACCTGCGACTCCTTGATTATTGTTTACACCAAAAAATCCAACGGCCATGGGTCCGGTGGATTGCACGCTCACGTTTCCGTTCAAATTGGGAACATAAAAGGTTTTCCATTCTGAAGAACCCGCCACTGGGCTTGATGGCGGTAGTGTAACAGGTCCATTACCATCCGTTATCGATATATTTGAATCCGGAGTATTAACTGCAGCAATTATTGTGATTCCACCAGTAACAGTTGTTCCTGCTATGTTCCTAATATCCGGAATATTGTCCATGACATCGGGTAACAAACAATTTACAGGAGCCACAAAGTTCAATCCCGCTGTTTGAGCACCGCTACTTCCGGCCAAACATTGATAGGCATATACGTTCTTTGAAGTTTGCACAAACATATTAGCCCCTACAGTACTGGATGAATAATAACTACTGGGAACTTCAAAAAAGTCACCGTTATTTAGAGTAGCCAATGGAGTTGTACTGCCATTGACAAATATTTGGGTATTGTCCTCCGTAGCGATGAGCAAGGGAAACTCCGTCCATCCATTAGTATTGCCATTGCCCCTTACGAAAACATAATCTTTTCCGAGTCGGTTTTCAGGAACCGGTTGATCGATACCTGCATCCCTATTACTATTGTTTACTTGACGACCAAAGTTGACCGAGCCGTTACTTATAACAATATTCTTGTCGGATTCAATAGATGCTCCTATCCATCCTTGCTGTTGCGCTAGAGAAGGCGGATTAACATTTCCGATATAGTTTTCAAAAACAAAGGATTCGTTGGCGTCTAAAGTGATGGTGTAGGTATCGGCTGTAATGGCGTTTGCATTATTGCCAATACGAAACGTACAATTGGGATCATATCCAAATACGCGTACCGTAGTGTTATCCTCTGTTGCCATGATACCCAAGGTATTGGATTTGGATGCGTGCCTACCCCCTAAATTGGGAACACCGCCCCACTTAAATCGGGTACCCATTGCCTGCCTACCTTTGGCCGTCAATGATGCAGCTTGGGCAGATGATTTTCCTCGATAATTAACGTAGAATCGATTGCCGCTTGGGGATTCGAAACGTAACCCACTGTTGTTTAGAACAACGCCTGTATTGGCATTGTTCACCAAGGTAATATTGTTATCTCCATTGGCCAGAGTCCAAGTGGCGGGACTAATATTTGAGATGTTAAAGGAAGCTATTGGGGTTGGGTTTGTACCTCTGTAGGCATTTACCGTAAATGTAGTAGGCTCAGGCGTGGAGAGATAGATTGCCTGTTCCTGTATACCTTGGTTGTTCTGTCCTTGTTTTAAGGGTGGTAAATAGTGAAGGTCGCTCAACTGCGCGTTACCAGTTATCCCTAAGACAAGTAATAAAACAAAGAGAATTCTTTTCATTATTGATAAAAGCGTGAGTTATAACCCTCAAAAAAACCTCATTATGGCATTATGGGCAATGTATTGTTGCCAATGCCTTTTATTTTGTGGTCTTCCATACCTATTATGTAGTATGGCTTTTTTGAAACGCAATGAATTAGGCGGTTTATCGATAAAAGGAGCTGTTTACCTTAGTGTCCTGTTTGTTGTATCTTTAGGGGACAATTCAGTGCTATGGAAGAAAAATTGATGTCGAAAAAAAAGCCGGCCTATCCCGTCAGCGAGGCTTTGGACGGTTATCTTAAACACTACAACCGGAAGAGCGAAATTCCAATTTTTTATGATGATTTGCTCCGGTTTTCCGGCTCAGTGGTTGTCTATGACAACAATGACGAGGATACCCTTTGGATACGGGTGTATTATACCGAATTTGACCGAAAGGAAATAGACGATAGTCTAAAAAAAGTCTATTCGATACTACATTCCGATGGTAGTAACAACATCCACCAATACCTCAATGTGGATGCGGTAGACTTTTGCACCTTTGGAAACTCCAAACCTTTTCGCATAAAGATCCGAAATATTCTGAACGACAACTTCACTTATTTTTACATAAAACGTACCGATGCGTCCCGTATTTACGGATTGGAACTGGAGCACATGCTCTCTCCCTATAACCTGAACTTTTTGGTATACAAGGATACATTGATCGAGGAGCACATTGCAGGGATTCCAGGCGATGAGTTTATTAGGAACATGCTGCCCAAATGTTCCGAACCCGAAAAGGCACAGCTTGCCAAGGAGTTCGTAAAATTCAATGAGCGATGTATGATTCGGTTATTGGGCGATATGCGCTCTTATAACTATGTCATTGTACCCACCCATGATTTTGATCATGTGGTCTATAAGATTCGGGCCATCGATTTTGACCAACAATGTTTTGAAGGAAAACTAAAGGTATACCGACCCCAGTTTTTCAAGGAAAATTATCAAATGGTAGAAATGGTACGTGAAAAATTGCTCCGGGATTCGGTGGACCAATACAAACTGGAGGAGCGTTCCATGGTGGCCAAACGTATTCTTAGCTCTGGAAACCGAATCAAAAAGCTACGGGCAATCTGTAAGGAGGATACCATCTCAACGGAAGAGAATATAGCCCTTTTGAAGGAACAGATTGGCATCTTGACCTCTGATTCGAATTTCAGCAAATGCAAAACGATGGGCGAAGTCCTGGACCTTGCCTTAAATTTTGTCCGCCGCAACTATGAGGATGTCAGTATGAAGCAGATAATTGAGCAGAATATCAAAATTTAGTTCTGTGTGAAAATGAAAAGTGAAAAATGAAAAAGATTTTTTTACTAAAGGCTAAAGGCTAAAGGCTAAAGGCTAAAGGCTAAAGGCTAAAGGCTAAAGGCTAAAAATCAACTCTTCTGTTCCTTGTTAAAATATACTAGGTAGTAATACATCTGTCGCTCTTCGTCCCAACCTTTTTCCACAAATTTTTCGGCGGATTCCGGATTGATGAAGTCCAATTTGATCTGGATGTTCGTATCGAGATTGATAACGTTTTTTATTTTTTTTCGCACATCTGAAACAGCCTTGTTGGCAATATCGAAACTGGAAACATCTTCAATGCTGTATTTTGGACCTTTCTCTACCTTATAGTGTTTGAATTCCGGAATCAAGGCTGGGTTTTCCATAACCTCATTTAGGAAATTGGTTTCCTCAAAGGCGTCGTTCTTGGCGAAATGATTAACCGCTCTGTTCATGAACAACACTTCTTGCTGCTTGTCTTCAGCAGGTAAAACTATGTCCTTGGCAAAGTTCTGACAGAATTTTAAGTAGTTTTTGGTCTTGAAATTGTCATCTGATAGTGGTTCAACGCTAAGGAAGTTTTCTAGCCAATATTTGGTGTCATATTTATTGCTATCTACGGTAAGCACTTTATAACCTTCTTCCTTGTTAACATTGAGAATCAAGCACCCCTTATCTAGTTTATTAATGTTGATACCTTGTTGAACGATAATGTCCAAATTGGATTCATTCTCCTTGAACTGTAGGAAGTCATGTTTTAGCTCGCTTTTGAATATACCCAAGGCATCAACCTTTTCATTGTCCAAATGCACCCCGGTCAAATAGGTCACATATACCTCGCCGCTTTTAATATGGGGGTGGTTGGACTGTTCAAACAATAAGGTTGCTATTTTTTTGGAGGCCTCATGCGCGTTTGAGGTATCCTGAAAAACGGTGCCGGCCAATTTGTAGAGTTCATTGAATTCTACATCCACGTCGTTTGAGAGCTTAAAATAATTCTCCTCCTTTTCGCGAAAAGGTTTAAAAAAGTATTCTTTTAATAGACCTGTAGTCTCGTCGTTTAGTGCAAACGGTTCTGCGGACAAAAATATTCCTTCGCCCTTATTTTTGTTTCCTACCCTGTGTATGGATATATGTTCGATTTGGGTAGCATATAAGTTGATCATGAAATTTTTTGGTTTTTTGGGGTTCTATTGAGGTTGTTTAAAAATCAAAAAAGTAGTTTTCTACTAACTACTAACTACTAACTACTAACTACTAACTACTAACTACTAACTACTAACTACTAACTACTAACTACTAACTACTGATTACGGTCTAATTCCAATTTTCGTCAAAATCCAGGTCGTCATAATTTTCAAAGGTATCGTCAAAGTCGAAGGCACTATTTTCGGATTCGAATTTTCTTTCCGGGGGCGACTCGGGCAGTTCCCCAAAGCCGAACAATACATTAGGGTAGGGGCGGCCATCTTCTTTTTCCACGATATCCGCCAGTTCCACAAAAAAGGTCCACATATTCAAGAAGTCATAGACATAGATCATTTTGGGACTGTCCTCGGTCAAGACATCTTCCAAAAAAGTTTCGTTCATCAATCGCAAATCGGAACCTGTTTCGCTCATATCGAACAACGAAATTTCTTCATCCTGTTTCCAATTTTCGTCACAGGTGTAAAAGGATGCCATTTCATTACCTAAAAAGCCAAAGGCTTGGGTGATGGCATTATGAAATTCCTCCAACGTATTGTGGGCTTCAATTTCCAAATCCCTGAAGATATCCTCTTCGGCATCCAGTATTATCCTGATTTTATAGACCATACCTAATTAATTTGTGGGATGCCAAAGTTACAAAGAATTGAGACTTGTTTTTGGCTTAAGGGCATCTAAAACCAGATAGAACTGCACCCCGAATAAAATCGAGGCAAGAACAAGATGTAGTGGTTGACTTGCAAATGGGAAATCCAAATAATACATGGCCATTCCAGAGAAAGCCTCGACCACCAACAGAAATAGAATCCAGACAATTTTTATATGTCCGAGGTTCAGTTTGAAAATTCGGTAAGCCAAATAGGCATTTAAAAGAATGACAATAATGGAAAAACTTCGATGTACATAAAATACCCATGTTGGGTCTGCCAGCCATAACCTCTTAGCGGTATCTCCCACTATATCAATCTGATGGTCCACAAACTGCCTAACTTGCGTGCCAAGAATTATTTGAACGATGGTCAAAATCAATGCAAACCAAGCTAAAACGAGTGTTGTTTTGTCAAAAATGATTCTCTTGTCCTCATTGTTTACCCTGTAAATAATAAAAAGTAGTATTGCCACGATGAACAAGGCCATAAGCATGTGCAAGGTTATTTTTACAGGTTCCAAGACGGAATATACTACGGTGGCCCCCAGCCAGGCCTGAAAACCCATGCCAAATACTACCAGCCATGAGAGAATGGTGACTCTTTTTTGTTTTTTCCAGTAGGTGATGGAACTTAAGGCCAAAGCAAGGGTAGCCAAACCCGCTAGGGCACCAAAGAGTCGGTTAATGTATTCTATCCACGTATGCCAAGGGTTAAAAATTGCATAATCATGCTTCGTATACATCTGCCAATTAGTTTCATCAAAAGATGTAGTGGATATAAAATCCTTGGCTGCTACCCATAATGTTTCATCCTTTATGATAACCTGACCTTTTTTATAGGGGCTCTCCGGTTGCCACTGGAGTTCAGAAGCTTCCGTGGGAGGGATATAATACCCAAAACATTTTGGCCAATCCGGACAACCCATACCGCTTCCGGTCATACGAACCACGGCACCGGCTACAATGACCAGATATACTAGAATAAGCGCTAATTTGGCAAGTCTTCTAAAGGATATTTTCATGGAGCAGTGTTTGTACAAAATTACCACTCTTTTGAAAAAATAATGGGGAAACCCCATTTTTTTCACCCAATTCACCTTTACGACAAATCAATTGAAAAATAGGGATTTAATCTACAATAATAAATTCGGAGCGTCTATTTAATTGGTGATCTTTATCAGAACATATAATACCGTTGGCACATCGGTTTATTAATTGTGTTTCACCATACCCTCTACCGGAAATTCTATTCTCGTCAATTCCTCTTGAGATGATATAGGAGACGGTTCTTTTTGCCCTTCTGTCCGATAACCATAGATTGTAATTGTCTTCCTCTCTACTATCGGTATGAGATCCAATTTCAACCTTTACCTCCGGTCTTTTCTGCATATAGGCAACGACCTTGTCCAAGTTTTCAAAAGCATCCTCCCGAAGATAGGAACTGTTGAGGTCAAAATAAATAGGATCTAATTTTAAGACCTTTACAAGATCGGCACCCAATACGGCTTTTTTGCTGCTTTCCTCCATCTCAACTTTGACATTCTTGATATATTTCTCATTTGGTGATGTGAAAAGCAAAAGTGATCCTTCTTCATAACCTTCCAGATTTCCGACAACTGAATATTGGTTTTCCTGACAAGGTATTTGTATCTCAAACTCACCTTCTCTATTGGCTATGGTTTCCCCAATGGTACCACCAGATGCATCATAAGCGGTCATTATTACGTTTGGAATCGCTTTTTCACTATCCTTATCGGTAGCTATCCCAGAAATAGTGACAATACAGTCTATGGTCTTCAGGTAATAAATGTCATCTCCTCCAATTCCACCGGGCCGATTGGAAGCAAAAAAACCGATGGTCCGCTCCTCGTCAAATACCATCGAGAAGTCATCATAGGGACTATTTATGGGATTACCGAGATTAGTAACATTATCATATTTTTTTAAATCGATAGAGAAGATGTCAAGACCACCTAACCCCTGATGACCATCCGATGCAAAATATAAAATGCCGGACTCGGAAATAAAGGGAAAAGACTCTCTACTCTCCGTATTTACTTTCGGGCCCAAGTTTTCTGGGGTTCCAAAAGAGCCGTCGGGATGTATGTCTACCACAAAAATGTCCGATGCGCCTAAAGAACCAGGCATGTCCGATGAGAAATATAATTTTGTACCCTCCTCGTTCATTGAAGGATGTGCTACGGAATACGAATCACTATTAAAGGGCAGTTCTTCAATATTCCCCCATAGACCCGAGTTTAATGTTGCACGGTAAATTTTTAACCTGCTTATTCCTTTTTTGTCCCTACTGAAACCACCTTTTTTGAAATTGTTTCTAGTGAAATAGACCGTTTTTCCATCTTTAGAAAAACTTGTGGACGATTCATTGGCCATTGATTTTAGTTCCTTATCAAAGGAAGTGGCGGTACTATATTTTCCATCGTTCGGTTTTGTAGCTTGATATAAGTTCAAATAGGGGGTTGAGGTTCTTTTACTTGTTTCCAAGTCCCTTGCAGTTGAAAATATGAGCTGATTTTGATAAAAGGATGGTGCAAAGTCTGATTCCTTTGAATTGATGGAACTTAAATTTTCGACCGTGAACTCGGTTGATGGTGCCATCAACTCTTTCAGATAATTATCATCTTTACTATGGTTCAATGCCCTAACATCGTTCGTATTGGCTTTTTTGAACTTGTTCATCCAAATTTCGGATTCGCGGTAATTTTTGGTCGACTTTAAAGCTTGGGCATAACGATAAAAATAGTCTGCATCTATGGAACTATCGTTCAGTTCAAAAAGTTTTGAAAACCAATACGTCGCCTCATCGTATTTGGCATTTAAATAGGCCGTATTTCCAAGGTTCTTACATATTTCCTCATCAGTTAGCCCTTGCTTGCTCAACTCTTCAAAGGTGGACATATTCACCATATATCCATAATGGTCAAAATTATCTTCGGCCGTCTTGGTTTTCTTTTGTGACGTAGCGAAAACCGGAAGCAGTAATAAAATCACCCCTATGTGATGTAAATTGAGTTTCATGCTTCGTATTTTAAAAGAATCGAGGGGTTAAATCGATTTTATCTTTTTTAATGAATTCATATCTCAAGAACACTTCAAAAGAGCCGTTGTTAAATTTGGTTCCTCCCAATTCTGATATATCACTGTCATAGGCAATTCCCAACAGGAGCTCCTTTGTCATCTGAAAACCGAATAGTCCACTTATAGCAGCATCCCAGCGGTATGCCGCACCAAGGGTGAATTTGTCGTTCATTAAAAAATTGGCAGATAGATCCGCCTGTAGCGGAGCACCTGGGGTAGCTTTCAACAAAAAGGCAGGTTTGAACTTTAACGACTCGGATAAATAAAAAACATATCCAGAAATAAGATACCAAGTCATTCTGTCCACCGAAACTAGATTGTCATTTCCTCCTGTGCTCTCAAAATGTTTGGTCTGTAAAATGTTCGGGACAGATAGACCCGTATAGAATTTGTTGTTATGAAAATAGATTCCCGCGCCAATATTAGGGGTAAACTTTCGGTACAATTCAGTATCCGTAATTGTGTTGGCACTGGCACTGTAATTTCTCAGATTATTAAAATCAACGTTTAACAAATGACCTCCTGCTTTTAGTCCGAAGGATATTTTATCGGATTCAGAGGTGTTTATAGTGTAGGAAAATGCAGCATCAACATAAGTGTTCTGGGTGGTATTGTTGCCAATTTCGTCATTTACGATTGACAATCCCAGACCAACTCGGTCAGAGGTAGGTCCATGCACGTTTAAAGTTTGTGTGTTTGGCGCTCCGTCCCTTCCTAACCATTGGGACCTATGTAATAACGCAATACTCAGAACATCTCGGGAACCTGCATAAGCTGGATTAACCGAAAGTGTGTTGTACATATATTGGGTATACTGTGCATCTTGTTGGCTAAAACCTAACTGTACCGCCATATAAAGGGTAAAATAAAAAAGGATATTTCTTTTATTACTGCTCATACCTATCTGATTACATAGAGATATCCTGTTAACAATTTCTGTTCTCCTTGTGCTTCATATTGAATGTCATAATAGTAGACACCGGATGGAAGTTCCTCGTTTTGCATAATGGTAGTTCTGCCATTAGATATACCGTTAAATGCATTGGTAATATTTTCATAACCTTGGGTTTCCCAAACTTTTACGCCCCATCGATTGTAAATTTTAACCGTGTTGTTTGGAAATCTTTCAATATTGATTATTTCAAAATTACCATTGATGTTGTCTCCAGGTTTAACCAAATCAAGTTCTACATATAGTTCACAAGTTGAACCTGTAGGGTGTGTTCCTCCGACAGAATCGCAAGGGTCCAATGGGTCGGTTCCATCAGATACTTCTTGTCCGTCCACCACCCCGTCACCATCGGTATCTGGATTACTAGGGTCCGTACCTATTCGTACTTCCTCATCATCCGGCAGGCCATCATTATCACTATCCGCAGTTAATGGTACGTTCTCAAATATGATAATAACCTCTCCAATTCCTGTGTTCCCCGCAATATCCGTTGCGGTTATGCTCAATATTGCTTCAGCATCAATAGTAGGAAAGCTCCCGTTATGCGGAACTTCGGTTGATGTATCTATCGCCCAAATACCATTGATATCCGTATTGATGACATAAATAATAGGAGTTGCGATATTGTCTATGGTAACGGTAATGGTAATAATTTCATTCGAGCTTCCGGAACCTAGTAAAATTGGGAAACTGTCCCTCGTAGTAAAACTCTCCACCAAAGGTACCCCCGTATCTATGGTATATGGATGTTGTACGGATGCAGAACCCGTATTTCCATTATTGTTTATAGTAGTGATTGTTCCTAGGATACTAGTATCAATGTCCGACACCAAATCACTTCCGGATACAGAAATATTAAAATTTCCATTGGAGTCTACTGCTCCCATATAGTTTGTGTTATTAATGGATAACGTTACAATATCTCCTTCGTTAAAATCGCCGGATACGTTACCGGTAATAGTTATGGTTTCAAGAGACTCCTGTTCATTTATAATATTGTCAGCAGTGATGGAGTCAATATCGATGATTAGCTGAACTGGAATAGTTTCGGTACAGTCTGCAATACCATTATTATTTGAATCTGTCTGATTTATTGATACAATTACGGTACTCGAATCATCGGTGGTACAGGGTAAAGTTGCAAGTACCGTGTAGGTGTGTGTCCCGTCACCGTTGTCGGTCCATGTCCCCCCGGCATCGGGCGAACCGCCTAGCTGTGCGAAGAGGTCGTCGTTGTCGAAAGTGTCCCCCTGGCAGATGTTCAGGGTACCGTCGGTCCCTGCATCCGGCCGTGCCTGTTGCGTTACGGTCACGGTACTCGAATCATCGGTGGTACAGGGTAAAGTTGCAAGTACCGTGTAGGTGTGTGTCCCGTCGCCGTTGTCGGTCCATGTCCCCCCGGCATCGGGCGAACCGCCTAGCTGTGCGAAGAGGTCGTCGTTGTCGAAAGTGTCCCCTTGGCAGATGTTCAGGGTACCGTCGGTCCCTGCATCCGGACAAGCAAATATGGTAATCGTCACAGTTGCATATTGTGTGTGTCCTTTAGAGTCCAAAATTCCGTAAACAAAGGAATCAGAACCAGAATAATCTATGTTGGGAGTATAAGTAAAATAGTCATCCACAGGATTGTTCGGTGTGCTATCATTATTCAATATAATTGTCCCGTTTGTTGGCGTGCTTATCAAAATAATGCTACCCGTATTAGGACCATTTCCACCAAAATCATCATCGGTTATTACTAAAATATCCACGGAATCATCTTCTTCAACTGTGGCCATATCGTCTTGAGGTACTGGAAAGAAACTTTCCGTAAGGTCATCCAATAAGTTTCCATCCGAATCATTGCCGTCATCGGATGTATCAAAAGTGTCATTGGGCCCATATGGACTGTCGCCCATTGCCGTAACCTGATTTATAACTCCTCCGGCATCAATTGCATTTCCATCAAAAGTATATCCGGCAGCGTAGGTGGCTATTTCATTTTCTTTTAAAGTTCCTTCCCCAGAACCCATAGTTGCAGATATAAAAGATGGGGTGCTGGTTAACGTCAACGGATTTCCATTAGCATCCGTAAAAGTATCGGTAAGTTCGATATTTATGATTTCCACATTCCCCGTGTTCTCTACTTGAATGGTGTAATTGACCTCATCGCCTATGGAAATGGGCGTGCTATAATTTTCGGTTACAGCTTTTGTTACTTCAATGGAAGGTTCGGCAATTATCAGATTGGATAGAACAAATTCTACGTTTTCGTTAAAGCTGATAAGGCTTCCGGAAACCGATACGCCCATTTCAATGGATTGAACCGGAGTATCCATACGCATTGTCCCTCCACCGGTACCTTGGTCCACACCATTTCCACACTCGCCACCATTGGAGCTGAGTAGAGCAGCCGCATCAATTTGAAATTGTGTGTTGGTGGCTTGAAAAATGGGGCCATTACTACTAATATTGGTCCAAGTTTCATTGGTTAAGGTAAAAACTCCGGTATTTGTCCCGTTCAATAGCGGAAATGGTAAAATACCATAGGTACCTACCTTATCGACATTTACAAAGGGATTGGTAAGGTAAACTGGATTTCCCGTGGTTGCATCAAAAAAATGAAACTCCAAAGTACCGGTCAATAAAGAGGCAACAGAGATTTCTAAGGATGGACTACCAAAAATATCTGGTGTAGGATCGTTATAGGTGTTGTCCGAAGTACATCCCATTGTTTCATTGCCAGATATAATTACACTCCCGGTTACCCTGCATTCTACACGTACAAGACCGTCAGAACTTAGGGATTCCCAAGTGTTTAAATTAATAGGGGTCCAAGTAGTAGTCTGTTGGGAGTAAAGACAGCAGCTTACCAATACTAATATTAGTGAAAAAAACCGCTTGCCAAGACTTCTTTTGGTCAATTGGTCTTTAATTGGTTTAGCCATTACTTTATAATCCTAATTAATCCACCTTTCCAACGTGGTTTTCGTGGAATTGTGGCACTATATTGATAGATAAAAGTAACTTGACACAAATTCATTAAAAATTTAATGTTGTAAAGACAGTAAAAGGAAAGGTAAACCTTGGTTTATCTGTTGGTAACAGATTTGAAGTTTTTAAAATTATCTACCTTGGTAGTTGGGAATATTTTTCCCTATTTAGGACATAAGCCCAGTGATATACCTTTTTTTATCATAAAATTCTTGGCTGCATCATGCTCATTTGGGATTTCACCCTCCAGGATAGCCTCCTTAATGGCTTCCTTTATTATACCAATTTCTTTTGAAGGTTTTAGGTTAAAGGTGTCCATAATCTCCTCTCCCGAAACCGGAGGTTGAAAGTTTCGAATCCTATCCCGTTCTTCTACTTCCTTGATCTTTTGGCGGACAAGTTTAAAATTGTTCTTATACCTCCGCTGTTTTTTTGGGTTTTTTGTTGTAATGTCCGCTTCGCATAAGGTCATCAAATCCTCAACGTTGTTACCGGCGTCGAAAACCAATCTTCGTACCGCGGAATCAGTCACATGTTCCTCTGCTAAAATAATGGGGCGTGAACTCATCATGACCATTTTTTGAACGAATTTCATTTTGTCGTTCAGTGGCATGCGCAATCGTTTAAAAAGTTTGTACACCATTTTGGAGCCTACAAATTCATGGCCATGGAAGGTCCAGCCAATTTTCTTATGGAAACGTTTCGTAGGTGCCTTCCCAATATCATGGAGTAGTGCAGCCCAACGCAGCCAAAGGTCATCAGTCTCCGTGGAAATATTATCCACTACTTCCAGTGTGTGCCAAAAATTATCCTTGTGCCGTTGTCCTTCTATTTCCTCTATTCCCTGCAGAGCGGTCAATTCTGGCATGATGATGTCCAATAGGCCCGTTTTATGCAATAAGGAGAATCCTTTGGACGGGGTTGGGCAGAGCATAATTTTGTGAAGCTCCTCTACAATACGTTCTTTGGAAATAATCTTGATGCGTTCTTTGTTGCGTGTAATGGCATCCAAGGATGAGGCTTCAATCCTGAATTCCAATTGGGTTGCAAATCGGATTGCCCGCATCATTCTCAAGGGATCATCGGAATAGGTGATATCTGGATCTAGTGGAGTCCGTATCAGTTTGTTTTCCAAATCCTCCAATCCATTGAAGGGGTCTAAAAGGGTGCCAAAATCCTTTTTGTTCAATGATATGGCCAAGGCATTGATGGTGAAATCCCTTCGCTTTTGATCTTCTTCCAATGTACCGTCCTCAACGACCGGTTTTCTACTATCCCTATGGTAACTTTCCTTTCTGGCACCTACGAATTCAAGCTCCAGTTCATCATGTTTGACCATGGCGGTACCAAAATTTTTAAAAACGGAAACTTGGGGCTTTTTCGGAAGTTTTGATGCCAATTGTGTAGCCAGTTCGATACCGCTTCCAACGGCGACAACATCGATGTCTTTTGGAATTTTTCTCTTTAAGAGGTAATCCCTAACAAATCCGCCAATGACATAGGTGTCCAGCTTGAGTTCGTCTGCAGTGCGACCAATAATTTCAAAAATGGGTTGGCTTATGGCCTTTTTATAGTCCATTGGATATTCTTCGGCATTATTCCCTAATCACTTTCACGCGGCCATCGATAACCATTTTAATTATGGAGGATGGACCCGCATACTGATTTTCAGGCTTCAAATTTACCACATAGTCCACACCTGTTAAAATGGCCTTGTCAATTTCTTTGAAATTTAAAGCAATTGGTTGGTATTGAAGATTTGCACTGGTGGAAACAATGGGTTTTTTGAACTTTCCAATGAGGTATTTGCAAAATTTATCGGAAGCGACCCTAATGGCGACCGAATTGTCCTGGGCAATTACATTTGAGGCGAAGCCTTTCGGTATATCATAAACAAGGGTGGTAGGTTTGGTGGCCAAGTCCATAATGTCGTATGCCAAATCCGGAACCTTTTCCACATGCCGTTCCAGCATAGCATCGCTAGCAACAAGACATACGAGGCCTTTGTCATCTAACCCTTTCAATGTAAGTACTTTTTCTACAGCGGCCGTATTGGTCGCGTCGCAACCAATCCCCCAGACGGTATCGGTAGGGTAGAGGACAAGGCCGCCATTTTGTAGTACTTTAAGGGCTTTGTTTGATTCGTTGGTGAAATCCATTCTTTAGATCGGTTCAATTAATTTCAAATACTTTTTTAATTGAAATGGGTAATTCCACTTCTTATGGGTATATAATTTCTTTGTTTCCAAGCTGTTGTTTGAAATACTGTTGAAGAGTTGCGCAAGGCTTTCAGAATCCTCGTAGAAATATGAGTTTTCGTATAAATCGGGCATTAAACTCATTTCTTGGGGTGTGATTAAAGGTTTTTTATAGGCAAATGCCAAATTATAGGCTCCTGTTATCTTGTATTTCAAATAATTCTGTTCCGTATTGGAAACCGGTGCCATAATGAAATCAGAAGTTTTTATATACTCGTGAAATATTTCATTTTCTATAAAGTGATCGAAAGTGATTAGGAAAGGGGTTAAATTCAGCTCTTGGACTTGTGAAGAGAACAGGGCAACATCCGGATTTTTTGGATTCATTTTTCCCAAAATAATAATCTTGAGGTTGGTATTCTCCAATTCCAATCTGGACAATGCTTCCAGTACTATCTTATAGTTTCTTCTTTTATAGTTGACCTCCCCAGGGATACAAATCCAAACATCATTCTTTTTATCCATTATTTTCGAACTTGGGAATTTCGGGAAATAAATGGGATAGTAAGGAAAAAGCCGAATGTTCCTATCATTAAGTACTGTAGAATCCACCAAAAAATCGTTCAGGACATAGTAGTTCTGAATCCGTTTACTAATGATTTTTTGTGAAAAACTGCCGTTCAGTTTTTTTAAATTATGGATACTCCCAAAGCATTTGATTCTTTTTGGCAACAGCCTGGTAAGTGCAATCGTTTCCTTATTACTACTGGCCGTATTGAAAATTACCACATCAAATCCATTTCTAACAATATATTGGTAGGTTGTAAACCAATTGTAAATTCTTTTTATAAAAAAAGAGGAGCTCCGTGGGTCTAGAAATCTAGTTTTGCTCGTTTCTATACCATAATGAACTATGTTTTTATGGATCTTTGGATGTATTATTAAATGAACATCGTAATTGGCGTCCTTTAGAAATCGGATTTGACTGTATAAACATTCTTCATGGTACGTGGTTAGCTCTATAAGGGCTATTTTCTTTTTGAGCATGTTTATCTTCTATTAATTTTCAAAGATACTGGAAGACTTTTATATTTTTGCCAAACTATGACCAATACACCAGAGGACCTAAAAATAAGTGTAATTGTGAGCACCTACAATGCGGAGGAGTGGCTCAAGAAGGTTCTTTGGGGTTTCAACCAGCAGACGTTCAAGAATTTTGAAGTGGTCATTGCCGACGATGGGTCCAAACCCGCGACCAAGGAGTTGTTGGACCAAATGTCGAAGGAGGTATTTTACCCAATCGTGCATGTATGGCAGGAGGACGATGGGTTTCAAAAGTCAAGAATCCTAAACAAAGCGGTCGTTGCGTGCCGGACGGATTATATTATTATGACCGATGGCGATTGTATTCCCCGGGAGGATTTTGTGCATGTGCATTACATCAATAAGGAACCTGGTTATTTTATTTCTGGTGGATATTACATGTTGCCGATGAATATTTCCAAATTGATAAGCCTTGAAGATATCGAACAGCAACGTTGTTTTGATATCCATTGGCTCAAGGAAAAGGGCATCCCCAAAACATTTAAGAACAACAAGTTAACGGCCAGCGGCCTTATTTCAAAGGTATTGAATTGGGTCACACCAACGAACGCCAGTTGGAACGGCCATAATTCATCGGGGTGGAAACAGGATATTTTGAACGTGAACGGTTTTGATGAGCGAATGCAGTACGGCGGTCAGGATAGGGAGCTGGGTGAACGCCTTTTCAATTTCGGGATCAAATCTAAGCAATTGCGATACAGTGCCGTTTGTGTGCATTTAGATCACAAAAGAGGATACAAAACTCCGGAATCCATTGAAAAAAACCAGGGGATTAGAAAAAAGACAAAAAAGGAAAAGAGGGTTTGGACCTTTTACGGCATTACCAAATAGTAGGCCAACTCGTTTTTTTGTTCCAGACGCTTTAGTTCCCTGAATCTTTCCAAGACGCCAAGTGCGTTCAAATAGCAGATTACATAACCTTTTTTGCCGTCCAAAAACCCAAGTCTTAGAACATAATGGTTAAAGAACTTCCAACCAGTTTTTAGGTACATCGCGGCATAATTGAATTTTCGTTCGCGGTAGAAACATTCAATTGCCTTTAATCTACCATAATTTAACATTTTGGACTTGTAGTCCTCGTAGTTTTTATAGCAATAATGGGTAAGTTTTTCATTTAGAATACCAGAAGTACCTTCCACATCCAACGTCTCATGGACGATTCTCCTATCCGAAAATTTAGCTTTGCTTTTTCTAAAGAGTCGGTAATTCTTGTCAGTTTGCCATCCGCTGAACCTTAATTTCTCGTTTTGGAACATGAACTGTCTGAAGAACCAATACGCCACGATTTCAGTTTGTTTGGAAACCGTTTCCAAAATTTCATTTTTCAAGGGTGTAGGCACAATTTCATCGGCATCCAAAAATAGCACCCAATCATGGGTCGCCTGCTTGAGCGCGAAGGACTTTTGGGCGGTAAAATTTTCAAATGGATTTTGAATGACTTTTACCTTGTGATGCTTTAAAAGATATTCATAGGTGCCATCCGTACTAAAGGAATCCACCACAATGATTTCGTCAACAAAGGAAACGGACTCTAAACACTTTTCAATGTATCCAATCTCATTGTAGGTGATTATCAGGGCCGTAATTTTTTCTCTATTACACATCATATTTTTCGAATAAGTAGGGTCGATAGCATTGGGCTAACAAAGGTATAACAAAAAAAAAAGGCAAAAATTGTAATCCTTGGTAGATTTCTTACAAATTGCTTTAAAGACCCATGTTTTTAAGGAGATGTTAAAACCCGTTTAGGGTTGCGTTTCGAAGTTTATTTAAATGGATTTCACTTAAAACATCACTTAAATTTCAATGCCCCTTAAAAATATTAGGCCGATATTTTCAATAGTATAAAAATCGAAAACATCGGCCCTTGAAATTTTTTACAGATTTCTTTATACGGCTACATCATACTCTCTAAGCGCTTCGTTCAAGGAAGTTTTTTTGTTGGTACTTTCCTTACGTTTGCCAATGATTAAAGCGCAAGGCACCTGATATTCGCCCGCCGCGAATTTTTTGGTATAGCTACCTGGAATTACAACCGACCGGGGCGGCACAAATCCTTTGTTCTCGACAGGCTCGTCTCCCGTAACATCGATTATCTTTGTGGAGGCCGTAAGCACCACATTAGCACCCAAAACGGCTTCTTTACCTACTCGAACGCCTTCAACTACGATACATCGAGATCCAATAAAAGCATTGTCCTCTATAATGACCGGGGATGCCTGCAAGGGTTCCAAAACTCCTCCAATTCCTACGCCTCCACTTAGGTGAACGTTCTTTCCTATTTGAGCACAGCTACCTACCGTCGCCCAGGTATCAACCATGGTTCCTTCATCCACGTATGCGCCAATATTTACATAACTGGGCATTAGGATAGTCCCTGGGGAAATGTAGGCACCATGTCTAGCCACGGCATTGGGCACAACCCTGATACCTTTTTCCTTATAGCCTTTTTTCAAAGGCATTTTATCATGATATTCAAAAATACCCGCTTCTAAAGTCTCCATTTTTTGGATAGGGAAATAAAGTACCACAGCCTTTTTTACCCACTCATTGATTTGCCAATCGTCCCCGTTAGGTTCTGCGCAACGTAATTTTCCCGCATCAATAAGGTCAATGACCTCTCTAATGGCGTTTTGGGTATCCGTTTCTTTTAAAAGGTCCCTGTTTTCCCATGCTTTTTCTATGGTATCCCGTAATTCTGTCATCTGTATTAAAATTTTGTCAAATATAAGCGGAAGCCTAGGAATTCCCTATCGGTCTATCTTCATATAACAAATTATCCTTTATTTTTGCCAAAAATTTAAAGTGGGAAGAATTCTTGCGTTGGACTATGGTCAAAAGAGAACGGGCATTGCGGTAACGGACGAGTTTCGCATCATTGCATCGGGACTGACAACGATACCTACGGATGAAATCATTCCATTTTTGACCCACTATTTTAAGGAGGAGTCGGTCGATGTACTTGTCGTTGGGGAACCCAAACAAATGAACAACCAGCCATCGGAATCCGAAGTATTTATAAAACCGTTTTTGACAAAACTGTCCGAAGCCTTTCCCGATATAAAAATCGAACGTCAGGATGAGCGGTTTACCTCTAAAATGGCATTCCAGAGTATGTTGGATAGTGGGTTGAAAAAAAAGCAGCGAAGGAACAAGCAACTGATCGATGAAATTAGTGCAACGCTCATTTTACAGGATTATTTAAAGAGAATCTAAATGATATTACCAATTGTAGCCTATGGCGACCCGGTCTTGAGAAAGGTAGGGGAAGATATTGATAAGGACTACCCAAAACTATCCGAACTTATTTCCAATATGTGGGAAACCATGTACAATGCCAGTGGCGTTGGGTTGGCCGCACCCCAGATAGGATTGCCCATTCGATTGTTCGTGGTGGATACTACACCTTTTTCGGACGATGAAGACCTTTTGCCCGAAGAGCAAAAGCAGCTGAACGGTTTCAAAAAGGTATTTATAAACGCCCAAATTGAGGAAGAGACAGGTGCCGATTGGCCTTTTAACGAAGGCTGTCTAAGTATTCCAGATGTTCGCGAAGACGTCAATAGGAAGGAGCAGATACGGATTACCTATTTAGATGAAAATTTCGAGGAATACCAGGAAACCTACGACGGACTATTGGCCAGGGTCATTCAGCACGAATATGACCACATTGAAGGGATTCTGTTTACGGATAAACTTTCCTCCTTAAAAAAGCGATTGCTAAAGGGAAGGCTGGCCAATATATCCAAAGGGAAGATAAGCGTGGATTACAGGATGCGCTTTCCCAATGTAAAAAAAGGAAGGTAAAGGGATTTAATTCATAAGAAAAGTGGCATCTTTGCCCACTCAAAAAAAATAAAAAATAGTGCCTATGGGTTTGGAGAAAATTTTGTCGGTTGCCGGTAAACCTGGATTGTATAAATTGATAACACAGACACGGACGGGTTTTGTGGCGGAGTCTCTATTGGACGGTAAGAAGATCAGTGTAGGTTTGCGAAGCAACGTCAGTGTACTTTCTGAAATAGCCATATATACTTTGGACGAGGAATTACCATTGCGGGATGTTTTCTTAAAGATTCAGGAGAAGGAAAATGGTGAAAAAACATCGGTAAGCCACAAGGACGAAAAGATAAAATTGGAGGAGTACTTTTTTGAGATATTGCCCAATTACGATGAGGATAGGGTGTATACCAGCGATATCAAGAAAATCATTCAGTGGTACAATCTTTTGGTAGAAAATGATTTGGCCGATTTCTCTAAGGAAGAAACTAAGGACACTGAGAAAAAAGAGAAAAAAGAGTAGATTGTTAGAGATCTAATTTTATAAAAGGCCCTCATTCAGGGTCTTTTTTTATGGGAATACGAAATCGAAGAATGCTTTAGAATCTTCATAGAATTTTGGTCGTGGGGCGAAAAAAGCTCTCCTCCCCGGGTAGGGAAGGGTGTTCCGCGACAGCGGAACGGGGATGGTGAGGCAGTAAACAGATTCTTCCTCCTCGCTACGCTCGTCATCAGAATGACAACGGACACCCATTTGTCTTATTGAGCAAAGCGAAGTATCCATTGTAGTAAAGATTGCCCAAAGGGATACCTAGCAGCGGAACGGGGAGGGCCGGGGTTTTCTTTCCGATACTTTTTCCATCGCCGAAAAAGTATCCAAAAAGGCTAGGCTGATTTTAGGATACTTGAAATCCAAGAAGTCCTTGGCCCGCAGCGCCCAGGCCGTTTCCGATTGCATCGGAATACTATTTGGGCGATTTCCTTTTGGCCAATTCCAAGGCCTTCCGGATTTACTATGCATCCCAAAATAGGCCGGTTTACTCCTTAAAATGCATTTAAGTTAACTGCTACAATTAAAACCCAAAAAAGCTCCCCTCCCGGGGTAGGGAAGGGTGTTCCGCGATAGCGGAACGGGGAGGGTCGGGTTTATGGCAGTTGTTGCCACCTTCATTTTCTTTGGTTCTTCAAAGAAAACGAAGCAAAAGAAAGAAGACTTTCCAGTAGGAATTTTTACTTCGTAAAACCCATCTCGAAACTCGGCCGTTCCGCTTCACGGAACAGGTTCCATCCCGAGCTTTCTCGATGTATTCTTTTGGAAAGGGAACCACACATTCATCTTTAGGTTGTTAATTCGCCATTTGTAGAGTTGGGTGCGATTATCTCAATTGCCTAAAAAAAAGCTCCCCTCCCTGGTCAGGGAGGGGAGTTACGCGATAGCGGAACGGGGAGGGTTGGGATTTCCATACGCTCAGATTCCTACTCCCTTTTTCCAATTAAATCAAAAAATCCTTAATCCTTTTCTATCGTTTCGTACGTGTATTTGCTTTTCTTCCAATCAATCAGTTTGGAAGGGTAGTAATTCACATTGTTCCGCTCTAAGAATGGTGCCTGGTCTGCCAATCGGACTTTGTAATCTTCCCAATCCCTGTTTTCAGGTACCGTCCACGCAAGTTCTGAATATCCAATCATACGTGGAAACGCCAAATACTCCAATTCGCTGATATTGGTAATGGTTTCAGACCATAGGGGAGCTTCGGTTCCTAAAATATTTTCCTTTGGAATTCCGTAATCCTCCGGAGACCATTGGTAGGCCGAATCCACCGGAATGTAGGCCGCCCAATGAAGACCTAGGTCGGTCAGTGTATCGTATTTCATATCCAGATAGGCCTTGTTCGCAGGTGAGACGATGACTTTCATATTTTTTGCCACCGCTTTCTTTGCATTTTCTTCACTGGCCCACCATTGTGCAATGGCGTTGGAGTCAATATCTGCATTGGCAACTTCGTCCCAACCGATCATGCGCTTGCCGTGTTTTTGCACAATTTTCTCCACCTTGTTCACAAAATGGATATAGTCGTTCTTTTTGGTAACATGGCTTTCATCCCCGCCCATATGGAAATAGGGGCCAGGGGTCATTTCGGAGATTTCCCGAACCACATCGTCAATAAAGGCATAGACCGTATCCTTGCGGGTATCAAAGGTGCTAAACCCTACCTGCATGCCCGTGTATAGTTTTGGCGTTTTTCCATTGCCGTTCAAGATGGGATAAGCCACGGAGGCCGAGTTGGTATGACCGGGCATGTCCACTTCGGGTATAATCGTCATATAGCGTTCCTGTGCATAACGCACGATTTCCTTATAATCCTCTTGGGTGTAAAATCCGCCGGGACCACCGCCCACTTCCGTGCTGCCACCGATCTCCGTCAGTTTTGGCCAGGACTTGATTTCGATGCGCCAGCCCTGATCGTCCGTGAGGTGCAGGTGCAGCATGTTGATTTTGTAGTAGGCCAATAGGTCGATATATTTTTTCACGTCCTCCACACTGAAAAAATGTCGGGCTACATCCAACATGGCACCCCGATATCCAAAATTAGGATTGTCCGTGATTTTCCCCGACGGAATGGGCCAAATTTTCTGTACGGCAAGGGTATCATTGCTCACATTTGGAACCAATTGGCGGAGGGTCTGGATACCTCGAAAGGCACCTTCCGCAGTATTGGCATTGATGATGATGGAATCCTGATTGATGTACAGCTGATAGGCTTCGGGAGCGTTCAATTCAAGGCTATCCGACTGGTTGATGTAAATGATCCGTTCTACCGTGTTGGCATTTTCTCCGTTTACGGGGACGACCAAATCGATATGCTCTTTTATTTTTTCGGCCAAAAATTCGCCCACTTTGTCAAAGCCCGTGGCATTTTTGGAAGTGTAAATGGCGGTGAATTGATCCAGTGCAAAAGCCGAATTCGTTGGAATCACCTTTACGGGCTTTGGGATAAGACTTACGGTGGCCAAATCCGTTTCGGGCATTTGGATGCGTGGTTTTTCAGGTTCGTTTTGGCAGGCCAAAAAGACCATCCCAATAGACAGAAAAAAAAGACTTTTGATGAAAACAGTTTTGATCATTGCTATGGTTTAGGGGTTATTTACTAAGTGTTGCATGGTATTGTACCAAATATCGTAGCCTTTGGAGTTCATATGAAGGCCGTCCGATACAAAGATATCCTTTTTGACTTCTTTGCCGTTCAACATAGGATACCAGACATCTGCAAAGAGGAGGGATTCGTCTTTTTTAGTCAATCTTAGGAATTTTCTATTGAGGCGTTTGTATTTTCTCCGCAAGTGCCATCTGCTGATACTCGGCTTGGCCGATATCAACACAATTTTCATGTCCGGATTTTGCCTTTTGAGTTTTCCGATAATAGTTTCCGTAGTGCCGATGATCTTCCGTGGTCTTTTTTTGGCCGAAATATCATTGTCCCCTTCGTAAATAAAAACTTTGGTGGGATTGTACCGAAGCACTAGGGTATCCAAATAATAGAGCAGGTCCGACGCCTGGGAGCCACCAAAACCGGCATTTAGTACCTGATGCTCTGGAAAGGAAGCTTGTAAATTGTCCCATTTACGTATACTGGAACTCCCCGTAAAAACAATGGTTTCCTTGTTTGGGTCCCAAAGGGAATCGTTTTTTTGGGTCAATGCCTCGACTTCTTCAGCAAAGGCGGGTCTTTCTTGGGCCGATAGCCAAAATGTGGTGCCTAAAAAGAAAATTATTAGAAGGATACTACCTTTTATTAAGGGTATTTTAATTTTCAAGATTAGAATATTATTTGGGTTCAACTTTATCAATTACTTTGCTTAATATCCCCAGAGTTTATCTCCACCTCCCACCAATCATAAAACCGTTGGATCCAATCATCAGAGGGTAGGTTTTGTTGTTTCATGCCAAATCCGTGTCCGCCTTTGGAATACATGTGCAGCCCTACGGTTTTGTTTGCCTTGAGCCATGAGGAATAAAGTTCAATGCTCCCGGCGGCCAATCCCAAGGGGTCGTCCGTGGCGCAGATGACCAGCATGGGTGGCGCGTCCTGTGGCACTTCCTGAACGGGTTGGGCCGTGGTCCAGGGATATACGGGCACCAGGAAGTCGGGCCTGTTTTTTTCGTTGTAGTTGTACGCCACGCCCAGGGTGACGGCACCCCCGGCGGAAAAGCCCATAAAACCGATTTTATTTGGGTCCAGTCCATATTTTTCCGCATTTGACCGTACATGGTCAATGGCGTTGAGTCCATCCTGAACCGAAAAAGGAAGCACCGGTGCTACCCGTTGCATAATTTGCATGGGATTGGTGGCGCCTTCTTGGGTTATTTCCTGTACACCGTCCGCTCCTGTGGGAACCAAACGGTATTTCAACACAAAGGCCGTAATGCCCCTTTCGGCCAACCATTGGGCTACAAGATTGCCTTCACTTTCTATGCTTAAGGCATATAGGCCTCCCCCGGGAGCTACAATAACGCTGGTTCCATTGGGCTTTTCGGGTGCAAATACCTCCATGGTGGGGGTAGAGACGTTGGTGACCACCTGGGTCTGCCAAATATCCGAAAAGTATTCCTTCTCGCCTCCTTCCCACTGTACAGTTGGTGGGATTTGATGGGGCAAGTCAATAATTTGCTGAGCAAAAATACTGCTTGAAAAGATAAGGACTAAAACTTTGATTATATGCTTCATAACTATCTAATTAATTCAATAACAAAAATACGCCTGCTGCCATTAGGGCACCTATAACCGGGCCCAAAACCGGCACCCAAGCATAGCTCCAATCGCTCTTTCCCTTGTTTTTCAAAGGTAGGATGGCATGCATGATCCGTGGCCCCAAATCCCTAGCGGGATTGATAGCATAGCCCGTGGGACCGCCCAATCCAAAACCGATGCCCATCACCAAGAGGGCTACGGGAAGGGCATCTAGGGACCCTAGGGAAATCGGTTCGTTGGCCAAGGCACCACCAGCGATGTAGAACACCCCAAAAACGAGGGCGAAGGTGCCGATCGCTTCGGTAACCACGTTCCAACCATAGCTTCGCACGGCCGGTGCCGTGCTGAAGGTGGCCAATACGGCATCGGTATCATCGGTAAGGTCATATTGTTTTTTATAGGTGAGCCATACCAAAAAATTGCCGACCATGGCCCCAAAAATTTGGGCAATGATATAGCCGGGCACCAAGGTCCAGGAAAATTTTCCGGCAGCGGCAAGCCCAATAGTCACGGCGGGATTCAAATGGGCACCGCTGACATCAGCAGATATAAAAACCCCAATGAAGACGGCAATTCCCCAAGCCAGGGAGATGCCAATCCATCCGCTATCGGCACCTTTGGTGCCTTTTAAAACAAGATTTGCCACGACCCCGTTGCCTATAAGGATAAGCATTCCGGTACCGATGATTTCAAAAATATACGATGTCATAGTTGGTTGGTTTATACTTTTTAAAGAGATGGAATTATAATTTCGTGTTCAAACCCCAAATTGCTGTAAGTGATGCTCCAGATGCTTAGAAAATAGGGTGTTCCATTCCGTTTGGGTCAAGGTTCCAAAAGCATAGGATTCCTTCCCGTCAAAGTGGGCCGACCCTAGTTCCTGGGTCTTTCGCATGTTGGCAATGAGATTGTTCTTTTCCTTTTCAAAATCCCGTTCATCACTGATCTTAAATACGGGCGAAGTGGGGCCGTTTTTCTTGTATGGTTTTGGGCCTACAACGGTATTTTTTGCCAATAGCTTGATCAGGAATTTTTGGACGCCTTTGGGCCTGGGGTGTTTGTCCGTATAGGTGGTTTCATAGGCAACGTTACAATGCGCCAACATTTGGGAAACGTTCATCTTACCCCATTTAGGGGCGGTTTCTGGAGTAAGGTTATTGATGCGCGAAATGGTTTCCTCGCATTCCTGCTTGTCGAATAAATTTTTCCAGGTCATTTTGATTGTGTTTAATTAATGCCTTTTACTTTCATCTGTAAGATATAAACGGCGTCCATGGCCGTAATAAAGAGTATGTCCCTTTCCGGGCCTCCAAAAGTGACATTGGCGGTCCAATTTTCAGGGACCTTAATGTGTTTTATTTGTTTACCATCTTTGTTGAATACCGTTACCCCATTACCGGTTAGATATAGGTTGCCTTTATTGTCCAAGGTCATACCGTCCGACCCCATCTCACAAAATAATTCCCGATCGGAAAGGCTTCCGTCCTTATTGATTTTATATACATATGTTTTTTTATCCCCCGGATCGGCGATAAACAATTTTTTGCCATTTTTGGACCCTATGATTCCATTGGGCATCACCAAATCGTCTTCAACAATGGTCAGTTGGGTACTCCCAGGAGCTAAATAGTAAACACGTCTTTTCTCGACTTCTGGTTCCCTATCTTTCCACCAATCTCTTTTGTACAGAGGGTCCGTTATATACATTCCCCCTTTTGGGTCTACCCATACATCATTGGGTCCTCCCAAAAATTTTCCCTCAAATTTTTCTACGAGTACCGTAACATTCTTTTCCGGATCAATTTTCCATAATTGATTATTTTCATCGGCACAGGATATCAGGTTCCCTTGGTGATCAAAATAGAGTCCGTTCGAACGGCCACTGGGGTGCATCCAATCTGAAACGGTATTGGTCTCTGCGTCCCATTTTACGATGCGGTCATTGGGCTGGTCCGTGAAATATACATTTCCCTCAGCGTCCCTCGCCGGACCTTCGGTAAATTTGAATTCTTCAGATACCAAAGTAAGTGAAGCACCCGCTTCTACAATATCTTGGGCGTAAGCGCAGGAGTTCAAAAGAAGTAAAGCAAAGAGTACATTTATGGTTTTCATCGATTAGTCAATAATTATTTTGTTAGTTTTTTAGTTTACTTAGTGGCACCCGGACCTTTTACGAATCGGCCAGAAAAGGTTCCCGTATGTTCCCCGTCTTTCAATATATGTCCCCCATTGACGAAGACATGCTGCATGCCCGTGGCATATTGGTGGGGTTCCTTAAAAGTGGCGTTTGCCTTGATGGTTTTTGGGTCGAAGACGACCACATCGGCAAAATACCCGGCTTTTAAAGCCCCTCTTTTTTTCAATTTTAAATTGGTGGCCGGTAGTGTCGTCAACTTATAAATAGCCTCTTCCAAGGAAATCACTTTTTCATCGCGCACAAAATGGCCCAACAAACGGGCAAAGGAGCCATAGGCGCGGGGATGGGTACTTTGTTCCAAGAAGACCCCTTCATTGGTATAAGAACCCGCATCGGAACATATACTCATGTACGGCAGTTTCAATTTCTTTTTTACGTTTTCTTCGGACATGGAAAAATAGACGACCTGGATCCTGCTGTCGTCCTCGTAGATGAGGTCTACCAAGGTTTCGTTGGCCGATTTCTGACGTTCTTCGGCAACTTCCGCCAAGGTCTTCCCGATCAAATGCCTCAGTTCTTTATTTCTAAAACCGACCAACAGAATATTCTCGGGTGGTACGTGGAAGTCGATTTCGTCCATCATCTTTTTTCGGGTGGCCGGATTTTCCATCAGCGTAATCGTCGATTTATGTCCGCCTTCCTTGGCCCATGCCGGAAGTACCACGTTCAATCCCGTAGAACTGGCATTGTACATGTACATATCCGTCGTGATGGCCAGACCTTCGGTACGGGCGGCGTTTACCATGGTAATCGCACTGTCCAACAAATGCCAATTCGCGTTCCCCGATGCCTTAAAGTGATAAATTTCGGCTGGGAGTTTCGCTTCCCTGGAAATGGTAATCAGTTCGTCCACTGCCTCCAAAAGCCCGCCTTCCTCGTCACGAATGTGGGAAATATACATGCCGTCATACTCGGCCACTACTTTGGCCAGTTCTATTATTTCATTGGTATCGGCATGGCCACTTGGCACATAGATCAAGGAAGTGGACAATCCAACGGCTCCCTCTTCCATACCTTGCCGCAACAGATTTTTCATAGTTTCCATTTCTTCGGGCGAAGGAGGTCTTTTTTCTATGCCGATGGCATACTCCCGCAACGTTGCATTCCCAACAAAGGAAGCTACATTGGTGGATATGCCCTTTTCTTCCAAATAGTTGAGGTATTCGCCCAATGAGGTCCATGGGATATCGTATTTGATATCGCCCTGCCCATTCTTCATCTCCTGCTTCATCGCTTCACTTAAAGGCCCCATGGATGATCCCTCGCCCAATACCTCAAGGGTAACCCCTTGCCGGATATCCCCTTGTGAACGTCCGTCTTCCAACAGGGCCACATTGGCCCAGCTCAACATGTTGATGAAACCCGGCGCGACCGAAAGTCCGGTAGCGTCTATTTCCGCTTTGCCCACCGCATTTTCAAGGGAGCCTATGGCCGCAATGGTATCGGCATTGATGGCGATGTCCCCGGTAAAGGAAGTCTTGCCAGATCCGTCCAGAATCTGCCCGTTACGTATCACGATATCATAGGTTGTTTTTTCGGGATTTTCGCAGGCCGTGAAAAACGCCCATAAGAGCGTTAGACAGAGAAGGTATTGTTTTGACATTTATAGGTTGTTTAGAAAATCCATATTGTGTTGCATGCTTTCCAAAGGCGTACTGGCGTATTCCTCCTGTTCGATCAGAATATGTTTGACTCCTGAAGTTTCCCGATGATTCATCATGGCTTGGATATCCAAACCTCCTTTGCCAAATTCCGTACTTTCCTTTTTGTCCATATCCATGTCCTTTAGATGCCAAAGTGGGAACCTGCCCGGATATTTTTTGAAGTAGTCCAAGGGGTCCTTACCGGCCACTACAACCCAGCCCAAATCGAGTTCCATATGCACCAAATTTGGGTCGGTATTGTCCATAAGTACATCGTAAAGCACTTTCCCTTGGTCCGATTCAAATTCATATTCATGATTGTGGTAACCGAACTTGATGCCCATTTTTTGGCAGGCTTCACCCGCCTTGTTGAATTCCTCGGCCACCTTTTTATAATTCTCCACCGTTTGACCGTCTGACGGCATGGAGGAACAGATCAAATAGTCTTGTCCTGAGGCAGCGGCCTCTTCCATTGTTTTATCAAAATCGGAATCAAGATGTACATGGCCGCTGACCAATTTCATGCCCAGATCTTCGCAGGCCTGTTTCATACTCTTGGGCGTGAGCCCGTAATAATGCCCTTTAGTGCTCCTGGCGGATTCTATTTCCTTTATGCCGATGTTGGCAATCTGCTCCAAGGTACCCAAAGGGTCCTTGGCCATCTGGTCCCTAAAACTGTACAGTTGCACCCCGAATTTCAGATCGGTTTCCAAGGCGAAAGATACCGAGGGCAAAAGAACCGACCCTACCGAAAAAAGCGAGGAACGGACTAAAAAATTTCTTCTATGCATGTGCTCTTAGTGTTTGTGCCGATGCGTTTTATGGAAAGCATCACAATTTCCCAAGTTACTAAAATATACAACATGGCCTGTACCCTTAGATTTGTACTTTTGCAAAAAAATTTGAAATGAATACCAGGGAGGAGAAACTAAAGGCATTTGATCGTTTGCTTACCATAATGGACGAGCTCCGGGAGGAGTGTCCTTGGGACCGAAAACAGACCATGGAAAGCCTTAGGCACTTGACCATTGAGGAAACCTATGAGTTGGGCGATGCCATTTTGGACAATGATTTAAAGGAGGTACAGGGAGAATTGGGCGATTTGCTGCTTCATATCGTTTTTTACGCCAAGATTGGTTCAGAAAGTGGAAGTTTCGATATTGCCGATGTAGCTAATGGTATTTGTGAGAAGTTGATCAATAGGCATCCACACATTTATGGCGATGTAAAAGTGGAAAATGAAGAAGAGGTAAAACAGAATTGGGAAAAAATAAAGCTCAAGGAAGGAAAGAAAAGCGTTTTACAAGGAGTGCCAAAAAGTCTGCCCGCTATGGTAAAGGCGAATCGAATTCAAGACAAGGTGGCCGGTGTAGGTTTTGACTGGGAACAACCGGAGCAGGTCTTTGAAAAACTACAGGAAGAATTGGGGGAGTTGCAAGAAGAGGTTTCTACTGGAGATAAGGACAAGATAGAATCAGAGTTTGGTGATGTACTTTTCTCCATAATCAACTACGCCCGATTCCTGGGAATCAACCCTGAAAACGCCTTGGAGCGGACCAATAAAAAATTCTCAAAGCGGTTTCAGTTTTTGGAAATCGAGGCCCAAAAGCAGGGAAAGGCCTTAAAGGATATGAGTTTGGCCGAGATGGATATCTATTGGAACAAGGCCAAGGAAATGGACTGAATCCCTGCCTTTAAAATCGGTTTATAAAAGTATCTTTGTCGTTCTAAATTTCCAACCGTGTTTTCGAACTACACCAAAGAATTCGCATACAACATAAAACTTTCCGTACCCGTCATCTTGGGGATGCTGGGCCATACCTTTGTGCAGTTTGCGGA
The DNA here is from genome assembly GCF_005780245.1 of Maribacter aurantiacus. Classification (NCBI taxonomy): domain Bacteria; kingdom Pseudomonadati; phylum Bacteroidota; class Flavobacteriia; order Flavobacteriales; family Flavobacteriaceae; genus Maribacter; species Maribacter aurantiacus. The sequence goes on from NZ_VBUK01000002.1 coordinate 296,793, forward strand.
CAATATCATGGTAGGCCAATTGGGTACGGCAGAACTGGCTGCCGTTTCGTTGGGGAATAGTTTTGTGTTCATTGCCATGTCACTGGGCATCGGGTTTTCCACGGCCATTACACCCTTGGTCGCGGAAGCCGATGGGGCCGGGAACAAGCAAAATGCCAAAAGTGCCCTAAAACATGGATTGGTACTCTGTACTATTTTGGGTTTTTCGTTATTTCTTCTAATTCTATTGGCCAAGCCATTGATGTATCTAATGGAGCAACCGGAGGAAGTGGTGGAACTTGCCATGCCCTATTTGGATTTGGTCGCCTTCTCATTGGTACCGCTCATCATTTTTCAGGCTTTTAAGCAATTCTCAGAGGGCTTGTCCCAAACCAGATATCCCATGTATGCAACCATTTTGGCCAATGTGGTAAACATCACCCTGAACTATCTTTTGATATTCGGAACCTTTGGATTTCCAAAATTGGGTATTGTGGGCGCTGCGTGGGGTACCTTGATATCAAGGGTCGTTATGGTATTTTATTTGTGGATGCTCCTCAAGAACAAGAAAAAATTCCACGATTACGTAACCGGTTTCAACCTAAAGAACATTGAAAAACGGGTACTACGAAAAATAATTTCCTTAGGGTTTCCATCCGCCTTACAGATGTTTTTCGAGGTGGCCATTTTTACGGCGGCCATTTGGTTGAGCGGCGTTTTGGGGAAAAATCCGCAGGCGGCAAACCAGATTGCGTTGAACTTGAGCAGCATGACCTTTATGTTTGGCATGGGACTGGGGGTCGCTGCCATGATCCGGGTAGGCAATCAGAAGGGACTTAAGGATTATAGGGAATTGCGGCGGATTGCCCAATCCATATTTTTTCTGACCTTGTTGTTGGAAATTCTATTTGCCCTACTTTTCCTTTTGGGCAAGGATTGGTTCCCCACGCTATATTTGGACGTGGACGATAGGATGAATTTTATGGACAATACAGAGGTGATATTATTGGCTTCCCAACTGTTATTGGTAGCGGCTTTCTTTCAGATTTCGGATGGGATTCAGGTGGTGGTTTTGGGTGCCTTGCGGGGCTTGCAGGATGTGAAAATACCCACGTTCATTACCTTTGTGGCCTATTGGTTGATCGGGTTTCCCATTTCCTATTATCTGGGTTTACATACCTCTTTGGAGAGTGTGGGGATTTGGGTGGGACTCCTTACGGGCCTCACGGCATCCGCGATTATGTTGTATATTCGGTTTAACTATTTGACCCAAAAATTGATTCGGACTAGCTAATTTTTTGGACGTACCTTTATCCCAATTTAGTAAAATCAAACGAATGGAATTACCCAAGTTTATATTAGGCGACAATACGGATTATCCAAACGCCATCTATGTTATCCACACCGATTATCCCAGGTTTATCATTAACTTGGAGGACGATGAGGTGGAATGGTTGGAAGAATTTTCAAAGGAGGACGAAAAAGAACTGGAATCCGAGGCAGAAAACCTGATAGAGGCGGCCACTGCCTTTTATGATAGGGAAGTTTCGAGATACGAGGAATAAGGATGCTCGACCAACTACTGCAGTTAGACAAGGATATATTTATCTATTTGAATGGTTTGGGAACCCCTGCATGGGATACCTTTTGGCAGTTCATTTCGCATAAATTAAGTGCCCTTCCCCTGTACCTTTTCCTGCTGATTCTTTCCTATCGAAAATTTGGGTTGAAAGGGACCTTGGTTTTGATGGTGACGGTTGCGTTGTTGATAACGGTATCCGATCAGTTGAGCAATTTTTTTAAATATGGCGTGGGTAGGTTACGGCCCTGTCATGACCCTGAAATTTCTTCCCTAATGCGCCTGGTAAAGAGCTATTGCGGTGGGAAGTATGGATACTTCTCGGCCCATGCCTCCAACGCCTTTGCCGTTGCCCTGTTTTTTGGGATGCTTTTGAAATCGGGTTTACGGTATATCGGTCTCGGTCTTGTTTTTTGGGCTATGGTGGTGGCCTATAGTCGGGTGTACATCGGGGTACATTATCCATTGGATGTCTTGACCGGAGCCCTGATGGGGAGTTTCTTGGGATGGTTGTTTGCGAAGTTATATATATTTGCACATCGGAAATACTCCCTATGATATCCAACCTAAGGTATTGGTTTTTAGTAGTTCTTATTGTTTTGGTGTATATCGCCGGTAGTATCGTGACCCTCTTTGAAAACGATTCCGCTCAGTTCGCCGTGATGGCCATGCGCATGGTGAACGAGAACGATTTTATCAATCTGTTCAAGGGCCCTAACGAGTATTTGGACAAGCCGCATATGCACTATTGGCTGGCGGCACTCTCCTATAAAATTTTTGGAATCCACGATTGGGCCTACAGGATTCCCGGTATTTTGGCAACACTCTTGGGTGCCTATAGTTGCTACGGACTTGGAAAGCTTTTGTACAACGTGGATACGGGGAAATTGGCGGCGCTCGTATTCATGAGCGCCCAGACCATAGTATTGGGAGCGATAGACGTACGTACCGATGCTGTTTTGACCGGCTTTACCATTTTCGCCATTTGGCAACTAACGGCCTACATTGAAAAAGGAAATCTTATGGCAATTCTCTTGGGAGGTTTTGGCGCCGGGATGGCCTTTTCCACCAAGGGTCAGATTGCTTTGGTAGTCATAGGTCTGCCTATTTTGTGCCATTTGGCCTATACTCGGAAATGGCACCGATTTCTAAGTTGGAAGGTACTTTTGGCTCTTTTGGTTTTCGGACTGACCATTGCGCCCATGTTATATGCATATTACCTGCAATTTGACCTACATCCGGAAAAAGTGATTCGGGGTAGGGGAAACCGAAGTGGCATCTTTTTTATTTTCTGGGAACAGAGTTTTGAGCGCATGAGTGGGGAAGGCATCGGGAAGAACAGCAGTGATTACTTCTTTTTCTTCCATACCTTTTTGTGGGTCTTCCTACCTTGGACCCTTTTGGCGCTGGCTGCCTACTGGAGTAGGGCAAAGGCCTTTTTAAAAGTAAGGTTTGCCTACAAGCCCGGCCATGAATTTTTGACCTTGGGTGGGATTACCTTTGTCTTTATACTGATCAGTTTTGCCCAATTCAAACTACCGCATTACCTGAATGTTACCATTCCCTTGTTTTCGGTTCTTACGGCTTCCTTTGTGTACGATGTGCATCTGTCCGACAAAAAAAGGATGACCAAGTTTTTAATGGGTGGCCAATATTTTATCTTATCAGTGGTATTCGTGGCGAGTGCCTTGATCTGTTTTTTTGTATTTAAGTTCGATGGTCTGTTAATTCCGATACTACTGAGTGTAGCCGGGTTGGTCATTGTTTATTTTGCACTTAAAAGGGAGACCTATTTTGCAAAACTCATTACCGTTTCGGTTTGCGCCTCCGTTTTGTTAAATGCGGTTTTGAACCTTCATTTCTACCCGAACCTACTCAAATATCAGGGTGGATCTAATATGTCTGCATTGATTTCGGAACATACTATATCCGTGGATAAAATTTATAAAATTGGAGATGACCATACTTGGGCCTTGGATTTTTACAACAAGTTTCCCGTACAGATCAGTTCCTTGGATGAACTAAAAAACAAAAAGGATGTTTGGGTCTATGTAAACGATGCCGAATTGGAGACCATACGACAATCCCCGCTGGACTGGGACAAGCAATTGACGGTGGATCAATTTAGAATCACCCGATTGCAGGGCAAGTTCTTAAATCCCTCCACGAGGGACCAAGTGGTGCGTAAGATGCATTTGGTGCATTTGAAGCATAAATAGGAGTATTGTTAATTAAAGTTTTTCTTTTTGTTTTAAAAAATTCCGCTTCAACGCTGAAATCAATCAACTCGAGACTTCCAGCTAGAATTTTTTTGTCGCACTAGCAAAATTCACATTTCTATCATCGAAATGTAATTCTAACAATTCAACCCACTTTTAAGACGATTCAAAAAATAGTCATTTTATTTAGGGTGTAGTGTGTCCATCTTTGGCCTATCGATAAAACCTTAAAACACTTAAAATGACCGCAACAATTGTTTTTTCACTGGCAAATATTTTAGTCTTACCCATGTGGGTTTTGATGATTTTTCTACCAAAATGGAGGCCGACCGGGTTCCTAATTGATAATAAAATTATACCGATCGTCCTATCAGGTTTATATGTTTTTTACATCCTGCAAGTGCTGATCTCAAACGGTATGATGGACTTTGGGAGCCTTAAAAGCGTGATGGAATTGTTTACGATAGAAAATGCAGCATTGGCAGGATGGATACACTATTTGGCATTTGACCTCTTGATCGGAATGTGGATGATAGATCAAAATAAGGACCTTAACCTTCATCAGGTATTGATGGCACCTTGCCTTTTCCTAACCTTTATGTTTGGCCCCTTAGGTTTTCTACTGTTTATGGTTCTAAAAGGGCTTAAGTCCAATCCCATATAATTTAACAAAATACATTATTTAACAATTAAAAATATCAATCATGGAACAGCTAATATCCATATTCGTAAAAAATGACCAGCCTTCTTCTGAAAACCTAACCAACCATTCGTTGGTCGGGATAAAACTAAAACGTCTTTTTTCAATAGTGAAGGACCAAAGTCCTGTTTTGTATTGGATATCTATAGTTATATCCCTCTTGGGTCTGTTCTGTATTGTAGGAATTTTTATCGATGAAAGAACTTTATTAGGGGTCAATGTTTGGCTCAAGCCGTTAAAGTTTTCCATATCTATTTCTATCTATTTGATAACTCTTGGATATTTGGTTACAAAATATCCGTACTCCCAGAAAAAGAAGGCAATAATCAACCATCTTACTGCATGGACTTTGCTGTTGGAGTTCTTGATAATTTTCTATCAAGGATCTAGGGGAGTTCAAAGTCATTACAACGTTGCAACTCCTTTTGATGGCATTTTGTTCATGTTCATGGGGATATTTGTAGGGATTAATGTTTTGACCATGGTTTTATTTTTGATTGATGCCATTCGGTTAAAGCTAAGGGTTGCAAAGTCCGTTCAATGGGCCATTTTTTTAGGTTGGCTAATCGTTATTTTTGGAAGTTGGGTGGGAGGACAGATGATAAGTCAACTGGGCCACAATGTTGGGGTTGCCGATGGGCAAGAAGGCTTGCCCTTGGTCAATTGGAGCTTAAAAGGAGGGGATTTAAGGGTAGCACACTTCTTCGCGTTGCACGGCATACAGATAATTCCGTTATTCGCCATGTGGCTAGGTCATAGATGGAAATTCCCCCAAGGCAAACAAATTTGGGTCGTATCTTTATTTGCTTTAATGTTCGCCTCGGTGATAGGGTATATTTTTTATCAGGCAAAACAGGGCGTTCCTTTTATAGCATTTTAATTTTCTTGTAGTGATATATAATAAAGAAAAACGAATAAAATATTTAGGATTTGATGATATTTGGTTTTCTGTTGTTGGCATTTTTATCCTAAGCATTGTTACCTCATATCTTTTCAGTAGCACAACATCGGATATTTCGCTTTTAGAAGTCGCTTTAAGTTGGGTGATTGCATTGATGTTTTCCGCCATAGACTGGGTGATAAATCGAGGGATGATGATTTATTTACGAAGGAAATACCCAGAATTTACTGACGATGCCAAGCGTATCGTATTGTTTTTTCTTACCATAACCTTCACGGTTGTATTTGTAGATTATATAGGAGGGAAGTTATTATCCTTAATACCGGGTATAAATTATAACGTTAATGTATCCAGACTTAAAATGCTTTTGCCCATTATATTAATTACTATAATGACCATGGCGATATACGAGGCTATTTATTATAATATACGTCTTCAAAAATCCATCAGGCAAGAGGAGCGTTCCAAACAAGCCATAGTACAGGCGCAGTTGGACGTTTTACGAAACCAGGCGCAACCGCACTTTTTTTTTAATACCTTGAATACATTACGTGATATTATCGACCAAAACCCTAGGGAGGATGCCAAGAAATTTGTAGATAAGTTATCCGATATGTACCGATTTATACTAGAGACCGGTAATGAAAATCTTCTCCCACTACGAGACGAGCTAAAGTTCGCAAGAGCCTATATCCATATACAATCAGAGCGATTTGGAACTAATCTAATGGTGAATTGGCATATTCCCGAAACTTCATTGGATTATAGGGTTGTCCCTATGAGCCTTCAATTATTGCTTGAAAATGCAATTAAGCACAACATAATATCCAAGGCAAAACCATTAGCCATAGCAGTAGTTGTAAACGATGATAAATTGATTGTGGAAAATAAGATTCAACCCAAATCCACTCAGATACCGTCCACAAAACTGGGACTTGCAAACATCCAAAAAAGATATGCGCTGATTTCCGATACATCCATTGAAATCCATAATGATGGAAACAGGTTTAGAGTAAGCCTACCCTTAATTAAAGTTTCAGAACTAAAAACTAGCCATGAAAATATTGATTATTGAAGACGAGGCAAGGGCCGCAAGTCAATTGCAGCGTATGTTAACTACTTGTGGTTTTGAATACGATCTTTTGGACATAATAGACACTGTAGAGGACAGTATACAATGGTTTCAAGGCAACGCCGCACCAGATTTGGTGTTCATGGACATACAATTGGCCGACGGGTTGAGTTTTGAAATTTTTCAGAAAATCGAAATTGAGGCACCCATTATTTTTACGACTGCATTTGACCAATATGCCATACAGGCCTTTAGGGTGAATAGTGTGGATTATTTGTTAAAGCCTATTCAAGATGCCGATTTGAAAAGGGCCTTGGATAAGTTCAACAGATCTAATAAACCAAACACCCTTGATCCAAGTCTTTTGAGACAACTTCTAAGCAGTTTCCAAATGACTCCCAAACGGGAAGGTATCTTGGTCAAAGATGGTAGCGGTTTTTTTCAGATTAAAGTTTCTGAACTTTTGTACTGTTATTCCGAGGAAAGTGTCACTTTTGGCGTGACTTCTGGAAAACGTTTCATCATTAATGAAACGCTTGATGAACTGTTCGAATCTTTGGACCCAAACAGATTTTTTAAAATAAACCGTAGTCAAATCATTGCCAAAAATGCCATTGAAAAAATAGATTCCTATTTTAACCACCGAGTGAAACTCACCATTACAAACCCACGTGAACAGGAATTCATTGTTAGTCGACCAAAAACCACTGATTTTAAGGAATGGTTGAATATGTAATATGTGAATCGAATTTCTCAGTAACTATCAATCTAATGTACCTTGCATTATTTCAGTAAAACACTATTAAGGGAAAACTACGAGACGTATGTAGTATTTATGATTTGCTAAAGTTTAATGTTCTTAAAATGAAAAACAATCCCCGTCAAGGAGACCAACGCCGTAATCAAAAAGAACACTACACTAATCCCAACGGAGGTGCTTTCTTCTAGGTTCAGTAAAGCGGCACCATAGAAAAAGGTCACTTCCCTACTACCCAAACCTCCAAGGGTCAATGGGATAACGGATACGATGGAAGAAACCAAAAATATAACCAGATACGCAATAATATTGCCCTCAATGGATAGTGCCTTCATAATACAGAGTACACAGAGAAGCTGGGCGAATTGTACTAGGGCGGAATATCCTACGGACTTCCAAAAAATGGGCAGGACATACTGGAAAAATCGCTTGTTTAAAAAGAAAAAGGTCCCCACAGATATGGGTGTTAAAATAAGGAATAACCATCGATATGGGTTAAAAAGCTCAAATTCCAGTACCCATAACAGGCCACAGGCATAGATAAACAGGAGTAGCAGGCCACTGAGTCGGTCTAGCGCCAAAACACTCACCACGCGCTTGGTTGGTACCTCGAAGGTCTTTTTTATCAGGTAGCCTTTGTAGGCGTCCCCACCTATCCCGCCAGGTAAAAAAAGGTTGTAGAACATACCTAAAAGGTAGAGCTTCAAATTGCTTTTTTGGGAGAGCGGGATTCCAAGCTGATGGAAATAAGCGTTCAGCCGAATGGAAGCGAGTATTTTGGACACAGAAAACAAAAGTACAGCTGCGGTCAAATACAGGGGGTTGCCTTTTTTCAAGGTGTTCACTACTTCCGTGAAATCGATTTTGGTAAATATGAAGTAAACAAGCGCAATGCTTATCAACAACTTTAGGGCGGTGGTAAAGGTCTTACGCGGATTGGCCACCTATGCTTACTTTTTTGATTCGGTACGGTCTTTTCTGTTGCGATTCGTAATAGGTACGTATCAACAATTCCATCACGATGCCTATGGTAAACAGTTGGATACCTGCCAAAATGAACATCATCCCAAAAATCAATAAGGGCCTGTTCCCAATATCCTCGCCCAAACCGAACTTCACTAATAAAAGATAGATATTTATCAATATTCCAAGGATGATCAAAAGAAATCCAAAGATGCCGAAAAGGTGAATAGGTCTTTGAAAATATTTTCGGATAAAGAGCAACAACATCATATCTGCCACCACCTTAAATACACGTTCCAACCCGTATTTGGAAACTCCGGCATGTCGGGCATGGTGCTTCACGGGCACCTGTTTAATTTGAGCACCTTCCAAATGGGCCAAGAGGGTTATAAAGCGATGCATTTCCCCATAAAGATTCAAATCCTTGGCAATGTCCTTGGTAAACACTTTTAGTGCGCAACCATTATCCTTAATATCCAATTTGGTAACCCGTCTTACCATATAATTGGCAATTTTCGATGGTATTTTTTTTACCAAGGAATCCTTACGCTTTTGACGGATTCCGGTAACCAGGTCATAATCATCGTTTACGGCATAGGAGAGCATCTGCGGAATATCGCTGGGGTCGTTCTGAAGATCCCCGTCCATGGTAATAATGTATTCCCCTTCGGCGTAATCTATACCGGCAGCTAGCGCTAGGCTCTGACCGTAATTTTTCTTGAGTTCTATGAGATGTACCTTTGGGTCCTTCATTCCCTTGACCACTTTTTTGGTGCCGTCAGTAGAAAAATCGTCGATGTAGATAATTTGGTAATTATATCCAGGTAGGCTTTCATGGATTTTTTGGGTCAACAACACCACATTTTTTTCCTCATTGTACAGAGGGACTACCACAGAGAGTAGGGAAGGGGTTACAATATCCATCAAGCGGTTTTTGGATTATGGGGCAAAGTTAAGTTTTTATTCGAACACTGTTAGCAAAGGATTTCCTGTCTATGCTTTCCTATACGCTCTAAGTAGGCGTTCGGCGGCAACAAAGGGGGTGATTTCACTTTCCATAACCTTTTCTTCCATGGATGACAGTGCTTGGGAAAGGGTTGGATTATCATAAAAATCCTGAAGCAGGATGTGGTTCAAATGATGCCGAAGCCACTTTTTGTTCTGTTGTTTTCGTGTCCGATGGAAAGAACCGTTTTCCTTTGTATGCAACATGAATTTTTCAATACAGGACCAAATCGGTTTCAAACCTGTGTTCTGCATGGCGGAACAGGTCATAACCTGCGGAATCCATCCGTTTTCCTTGGCCGATAATAGGTGCAGTGCCCTGCTGAATTCCAACTGGGCCGTTTCGGCAGGTTGTACGTTCTGACCATCGGCCTTGTTGATCGCTATGGCATCTGCCATTTCCATGACCCCCCTTTTAATGCCTTGTAGCTCATCGCCCGCACCGGGCAATTTTAACAAAAGGAAAAAGTCTGTCATATCCCGTACCGCGGTTTCGTTTTGTCCAACCCCAACGGTCTCTATCAAAATTACGTCGTACCCGGCAGCTTCCAAAAGTATGATGGTTTCCCTTGTTTTTCTGGCCACACCACCGAGTGAGCCACTCGTTGGTGAGGGTCTTATGAAGGCATTTTTTTCCTTGGATAAGGTTTCCATCCGAACCTTATCCCCCAAAATACTGCCTTTTGTCTCGTTGCTCGAGGGATCAATGGTAAGTACCGCGACCTTCTTCCCTCTGTGGACCAATAACATTCCAAAATTCTCGATGAAGGTGCTTTTGCCAACGCCCGGCACTCCCGTGATACCAACACGAACCGATTCTTTCTGGTATTCAAGGCACTTTTCCAGAAGTCCTTCAGCTATTTTCTGATGCTCCTTTTTGGTACTTTCAATTAAGGTAATAGCCTTGGCAAGGGTGGTCCGGTCATTCTCGATGACCTTTTTTGACAAGTCGTTAATGTAGGCTACATCGGGAGTCATTTTAAAGCTTCTTTCTAAATGTCCAATGGCTTTCGGCTATTTGTTTATGGGCACGTTGATACGTGTTTGGTCCCAGGAGAGGCTTAAATAAAGCTGGTCTTCATTGGTAAAGTCGATGGTAAAGTTTTCCACAGGTTGCGAAATTTCCCTTGAGGGCACTTCTACATTGATGAGGTCCTCGCCCGCATCCCTGGTAGTCTGTGTGCCACCCCCAAAAATGCTAACCCCCCAATCCGGTACTTCCTTATTGAAAATCACCTTCCAACTTTCCTTATTTGGAATGGTCCATAGGGAATACGTTCCCGCGGGCAAGGGCTTGTCGATTATTTTGATTGCCCCTGATGTAGTAAAAGTCGTGGGTTCGTTGGCTCCCGTACGCCACACTTGATCAAAGGGCACCAGACCGCCAAAAATGGGTCTGCCTTTTTTGGCGGGACTGGAATAATGGACCTCGAGTTGGGTACCTTGTAGGGTATAGGAGCTCGTTTTTTCCGGGCTGTGTTTCTTGGTCTCTTTTCGCAAATAGGGTAGGCCCACAAAGTAAAACAGGCCAAATAAAACTATAAGTACCGCTACAATTCTTTTTAGGAATTTCATGTCTTTTGAAGTGTTAAGTAGTCCTAAGGTACTAAATCAAAGGTAAAGATGGTAATGTTGTTATAGGTTTCCCCGGGCCTTAAAACACTGCTTGGAAAGTCCGGTTGGTTGGGTGCATCGGGGTAATTCTGGGTTTCAAAACAAATTCCGGGAAAATCCAAGGGAGTGTAGACCACCAAGGCGGGTTGGTTCGTGAATACCTGCATGGTAATACCGGATTTAGCCGAATGTAATTCCGCCACTTTTTCACTACCCATGTCTTTTATATAAGGTGTGTCCAAACGCTGTACGCCAATTTCCCTTGGCAGTAAAAAATCATATTTGGATTTCCGCACAGGGATGATATCGCCCGTAGGTAACAGATTTTCGTCTGTTTCCAGTATATATGGGCAGTTGAGCTGTAATTCATAATTGTCTATGTACGGGCTGTCATCCAATTTAAAATAGGAATGATTGGTCAAATTGATGACCGTACTGCGGTCCGTCACCGCTTGGTGTATGACCTGTAAAGCATTTTTGACCAGTTTATAGGTTACGTTTACGGTCAGGTTTCCCGGGTACCCTTCCTCAAGATGTTTGCTTTTATAGGATAATTTCACCATTGGGTCATCTGCATAGGACACCTCCTCAATTTGCCAATATTTTTGATGAAATCCTTCCTTGCCACCATGAAGATGCACCCCATCTTCATGGTAGAGTAAAAATTTTTCCCGATCTAAAACAAAACTACCGTTGGAAATACGCCCGGCGTATCTGCCTATGCATGCTCCCAAACAATTTTCATCCAAACGATATCGGCTTGGGTGGTTGTATCCAACTACCACATTGGTGTAGTTTCCGTCCTTTCCATTTACCAGAAGTTTCTGGATAATGGCGCCGTAGTCCAGGACCATTAAGGTCATAAATTCGTTGGAAATCGTAACTTGTTTCAAGCGGAAATATTAAAAAGATTCGTAAAAATAGAAGTTTTTTGCAACACCCTTTTTTTTCTTTCGTCCTTAAAGTAACAACAACTAAAAACAAACACCAAACCTACCAATGTTTCAAATTGACATTGTTGAAAAATGTAAGGCAAACGACCGCACTGCACAAATGCAATTGTACCGGCAGTATTGTGACGGAATGTACTGTGTAGCCATGCGTTTTTTAAAAAATGCGGACGATGCAGAGGATGTATTGCAGGAAGCTTTTATCAAGGCTTTTCAAAAAATACATCAGTTTAAGGGAGAGGTGACGTTCGGGGCGTGGTTAAAGCGTATTGTGGTGAACAAATGTATCGATTTCTTGAAGTCGAAAAAGGAACGGACCATCGCTTTGGACGAAACGTATATGCGGCCGGTGGATACCGATGATGATTGGACAGTGGAGGAACATATCGATATTGAAGAAGTAAAGGAGGCCATTGGGCAATTGCAAGGAAAATATAGATATGTCGTGATGATGTATTTGGTAGAAGGTTTTGACCACAAGGAAATTTCAGAAGTATTGAACATAACCGAAACCGCCTGCAGAACGCGATTGTTGCGCGGTAAAGGTCAACTAAAGGAGTTGTTAAAAACAAAAGGATATGGCACGGGATCTTAAAAAATTGTTCGATAAGGAACGTGAGGAACAAACCTTCAAAATGAAGCGGGAACATGAAGCCCGCTTTTTGGCCAGGCTGGAGGAGTCGCTTCCACAGGAAAGGGAGCAAACTTCCCTTTGGAATACCTGGCGGGTGGCCGCTTCGGTCATACTACTTGTTGGAGTGGGAATTTTTGCCTATGTACAAATCAATACGACGGAGGATGTACCCATCACGGTGGTTGACACTGAAAAATCCAAAGAAGATGACAAGGGCTTTTCCTTTGGGGACCTTTCGCCCGATTTAAAAAAGGTGGAGAATTACTACGTGGCCAATATCAATATGGAGCTTTCCCAATTGGAGATATCGGAAGCCAACAAGGAGCTTGTGGATAGTTTTATGGAACGGTTGGCCGAACTGAATTCCGAATACCAAAACTTGAACGCCGAATTGAACGAATTGGGCCCCAACGACCAGACCATTGGGGCGCTCATAGAAAACCTGCAGCTTAGGTTGCAGTTATTGCAGAAATTAAAAAAGAAGTTAAATCAATTAAAATCATCAAAAAATGAACAGATCACCAAAAATAGTATCTAAACAAGGCATCATTGCTTTAGGATTTTGTATGGGTTCCCTAGTGGGTTTTGCCCAGAAGGAAAGCCGCACCTATACGGAAAGTTTTAATGTAGATAAGGATGCCGTTTTGGATATCAATACGAGTTACGCCGATATTGAGTTCGAAACCTGGAACAAAAATACAGTTGAAGTGGCCGCGGTCGTAGAATTGGAAGGGGCTGATAAAGAAGAAGCGGAGAATTACTTTGCGAACGCCCCAATAAAGATTATGGGGAATAGTTCCAGGGTCGAGATTTCTTCCGGTTCCAATAAATTCGGGTTTTTGGGCTCCCAGGATTTCGAGTTCGAATTTGGGGATTTGGATATTGAGATTCCAGAAATGGCACCCTTTGTGGTGGAAATTCCGGAGATAGCACCTTTCCCGGAAATCGTGGAGATGCCGCCCATGCCCCCTTTGCCCCTTACCGATGCCTTTGAGTTTGACTATAAGGCCTATCAAAAGGATGGGGAAAAGTACATGAAAAAATGGCAAGAGGACTTCAAAAAGAGCTTTGATGAAAAGCATCAGAAAAAACTGGAGGAATGGGCCAAACGTATGGAAGAGCGAGGAAAAGATATGGAAAAGCGTATGGAGGAACGGGAGAAACACAGAGAGGAAATGGAAAAAAGGCGAGAAGAACTTATAGAACAACGTATAGAACAACGCGAGGCGATGCAGGAATTAAAACATGAGGAGCGAAAGGCACGTCAAGAGGCGATGCGTTTAAAAAGTAGGCATGAGGGTCCCAATATTTTTTATTTTTCCACGGATGGGGAAAACAAGAACTTTAAAATCAAAAAGACTATAAGGATAAAAATGCCAAAATCTACCAAGATTAAAATGAACGTGCGGCATGGCGAGGTAAAGTTGGCGGAAAATACCACAAACTTGAATGCGACCCTGTCGCATTCAAGCCTATGGGCTACTACCATTGACGGAGATGAAACGCAGGTTTCCGTATCGTATTCTCCGGTAAACGTCCGCAACTGGAATTATGGTCAATTAAAGACCAACTATTCCAAGGATATTGAGTTACGTGAAGTGGGAAGTTTACAATTACAGGCAACTTCGTCCGATGTCACTATCTATAAATTGCTAAAAAGGGCCTTTATCAAAAATGATTTCGGGCCCTTGAAAATTGTTTCCATTGACAATGACTTTGAAGAGATGGACGTATCCTTGAAGAACGCAGAATTCCATTTTGCACTTCCTTCAGTGGCGACTTCGATTTACATTAAGGGAAATGCTTCGGAAATGGTTTTGCCCAAAAAACTGACCCTGACCGAGACAAAAAATGGAAATACCAAGATTTTAAAAGGATATCACCTATCCGATAATAAAGACCGTTCCCTGGTCATTACTTCGGATTATAGCGAAGTGACCATCCAATAAGTATCTTTGCCTCTTTTCTACAGTTTTGGTTCCCATCCAGGAGCATACTCGCGTTTCCAGAAATTCATCGCCATCTCATTGTTCAGCACTTTTCCTGTAGCGGTATCAATTTTTAAGGTCTCCCCGGCATCTTGGGCCATATTGCCCAAATGGCAGAGCATGGTCGTGATGCTGGCATCTTGAATATCTGCATGTAAACTCTCATCCTGCCGTATGGCATTGAAGAAGTTGCCTACATGATTCACGTCCAATTGGCCTTCCCCACGGGTATTCGTAGTTTCGCTAGCGCCTCCCTCTTTTTCCTCCTTTAACAGATTCCCTTGCAAATCGTATAACTGATAAAAGTTACGATCTAGCATGATGGAGCCTTTGCTGCCGTAGATGGTAATGCCCCTACCCGGTCTTTCCGGTTTCATGATGCCGCGACTATGTCCGGTCCAGGTAATGAATTTGTCATTATCGAAGGAGAACGTGACCTGTTGGTTGTCTACAAACTCCCAATCGTCGTCATACGTGTATTTTCCCCCAAAGGAAGTGACACTGTTGGGTAGGTCAACGCCTAGGGCCCATCTACATATATCAATTTCATGGGTTCCATTGTTATGGATTTCGCCCGTTCCCCAATTCCGGAACCAATGCCAGTTGTACGGATGTACATTGTCCTTATATTTTTCTCGTAAAGCTGGACCTTGCCACAATTCCCAATCCAAGGTTTTGGGGACATCGATTACGGTGCCTTTGCCAATACTTCCCCTATTGTTGGAGTAATAGGCTTCGCCTTTATACACATCGCCAATGATTCCTTCCCAAATATCCTTGATAGCGCTAATGGAGGTTATCGCAGAACGTTGTTGGTTTCCCATTTGCACTTTCTTTCCATATTTCCTTTGGGCGGCCGTCAACAATTCGTTTTCATGGGGATTGTGGCTACAGGGTTTTTCCACGTAGACATGTTTTCCTGCCTGAAGTGCCAAAATCGCCATAGGGGCATGCCAGTGTTCCGGGGTGGCAATAAATACGGCATCTACCTTTTTGTCTTCCAGGATTTTCCGAAAATCCTTTTCTACTTTGGGTACATAACCAATATTTTCTTGGCACCATACATTGTGTTCTTCAATGATGACATCGTCTACGTCACAGCTATACAAAATGGTGGCATTTGGGTCGGCATGAATGGCCTTTACATGCGCTTTTGCCCGACTGCGAACCCCAATGACCGCACAATTGATTTTATCGTTTGCTCCTAAAATTCTGCCGTAAGAGGCCGATGAAAATAGCATGCCGCCAAAGGTCAAACCTGCCGTGCCGGCACTTGTTTTCTTTATAAAATTTCTTCTTGTTGTCATTGCCTATTCTTTTGTGGTTGGTTTTATTTTTATATTCTTGAAGGAAACGCGGTCCCCATGGTCTTGAAGGAGAATATGCCCTTTTTCCGCTTCCCCAAAGTTGGGCCAGGTCACATATTTACTTTCGGAAACCAATTTTCGATAGTCATCGCTACCGCGTTCGTATTCCAAAACCTTCATACCGTTCAGCCAATGTTCTACATGTCCGTCCTTAGAAATTATATGGGCCGTGTTCCACTCGCCAATGGGATTTATGGGTTTGTTTTCATCGGCCTTGATTAGGTCATATAGCGATGCGACCGTCCTGCTACCCTCATGATTGCCCAATTTGGCATCAGGATGGCGTTCATCGTCCAAAATTTGGTATTCGAGACCAATAGAAGAGCCCGGACCTTTGTTGATATCAGTATCCACGTAATATTTGATGCCGCTATTCGCACCTTCGGTAATTTTAAAATCCACTTTTAACTCAAAATCGCCAAAGGTCTCCTTGGTCACAATATCACCACCTGCCGCTGATTCTTCACCTCCTGACGAAAGTACGGTCAATACGCCGTTTTCTATTTCCCATCCTTTATCGGGGAATTCATCCAATCGGGCACCCCGCCATCCGTCGGTTGTCTTGCCGTCCCAAAGCATTTGCCAGCCATTTTTTTCCTCGTCAATGCCCAAAGCGTTTTTGGTAATAATCGGGTCGATTGGGGTTTCGGTAGCATATTTGGAAAGACTATCCGTCAGGATTTTAATGTTCTTCCAACTAATTTCGGTGCCTTCCTGTTGGTCATCGCCAATACTGTGTACTTGTAGCGCAATAAAACCATTGGAGGTTTTATCATCGATCAAATGTGCGGCCGGTACACCGTTGATCCATGTTTTTAAAGTATCGCCTATGGCCTCGATCCTGTAATGGTTCCAATCATTTTGTTTAAATGCCTTTTGAGCTTCAGGATTTCTGGTCAAAGGGTTCAACCATCCTCGCCGGGCCTCGTCATAGATACCTGCGCTCCAAGCCCTTTCCGATGGGTCGATTTCAATCTGATAACCATGCACCCTTCCGTCCATATAATGGGGAAAGCTGTTGCTCCTTATTTGTATTCCAGAGTTCATGGAGGGGTCTACCTTATAATCCAGCTCTAGGATAAAATCCTCGTACATTTTATTGCTGGTCAAAAAGGAGTTTGGGGTATCGTGGACGGTACTTCCTACGATACTGTTATCACGGACCGTGTAATTTGCCGTTCCCCCTTTTTGGGTCCAACCCTCAAGGGATTGTCCGTCGAATAAGGATACCCAAGGGGTATTATCGGTGGGTTCCTGCTTGCAGGACATACATAGGAAAGCCCCAATGGAGAATGCGTAAAAAATCAACTTGTTTTTTGTCATGGCGATGCTTGTGGTTGTTAATCGGTTCAAAAAAAAGCGTCTTAAAAAAGACGCTTGAAGATAGTAATTTTATGTTGTATTGCTAATGCACTTCCTTTTTTAAGTAATCCCCAAAATTGGCCTTAAACCGATTCAACCTGGGAATGGAAACGTTACGGATGTAGGAATTGTTAGGGTGTTTTCTTTCATAATCCTGGTGGTAGTCCTCAGCATCATAGAACTTGGTAAAGGCGGTCACTTCCGTGGTAATGGGCGCCCCGCCGTAAACATTTTGGTCTTTCAGCGCTTGGATATAACTGTCTATGATTTTCTTTTCCTGCTCGTTCTTATAAAAGGCAATGGAGCGATATTGCGTACCCCGGTCCGGTCCCTGACGGTTTAAGGTCGTGGGGTCGTGCGACCCAAAAAATACCTGTACCAATTCCACAAAGGAAATTTGGGAAGGGTCATAGTACACTTCAACGGCTTCGGCATGGGAACTCTGTCCGCTTCCTACCATTTCATAGGTGGGATTTTCTTCTGTGCCCCCGGCGTAGCCCGAGATTACTTCCTTTACTCCCCTAACACTTTCAAAAATGGCCTCCACGCACCAAAAGCAACCACTGGCAAAGTAGGCCGTTTCGTATTTGCTGAGGTCCTGTGGACTCAATTTTTCAATTTTTTCCGATGTTGCAGTCCTTTCAGAGGCGTTCTCCGAAATTGTTGCAGGTTTGGTTTTGGACTGGCAACTTGTGGCCAACAGAATGGCCATTACCATAAGGGAATGTTGTATGAACTTCATTGTAATTGGTTTTTTGTGCGCATGTTTAGTAGGAAAAATACAAAGTACTTACCTCAAAAAAGGTTAAAATATGTTAAGGATAGTGGGTGACGACTTAATTTTATTCCATGAACCCTCATCGCGGGGTTCGTTATTGTAGTTTAAACATCTTTGTAAACGTAAATGTTTAAAATCAAGCTAATAACCTAATTTTAATTGTGTGAACGAACTGGAGCAATTACTTTTTTCATATTCCGAAAAGTCCATTACCATCTTGGATGAGGCTTTACCCATTGAAAACTATGTATCGTTGGATTTATCCAGTTCGAATTCCGATTTGAATGGTGTGAACATTACCGACCCAAACGAATGCCAATCCTACATTGACTCTATTTTAAAAAGGCAGGGAGGTAAGGTTGCCCATGGCGGTTATTTGGAACAGAGAAATCTCTATGCCGATAAGTCCGGCTTCAATGAAAAAACACAACCACCAAGAAATATCCATTTGGGAATCGATTATTGGGCGCCAGCCGGCACCAAAGTAATAACTCCTTTGGATGGAGTGGTCCATAGTTTTAAGAACAATGCGATCAGGGGCGATTATGGACCCACCATAATTCTGGAGCATAATATACAAGGTTTGGTCTTTTATACACTATATGGGCATTTAAGTTTGGAATCGTTGGAAGGACTATCGGTTGGGAAGGAATTTGCGGTCGGAAGCCTTCTGGCCACCTTGGGTACGCCAGATATCAATGTAAATTACGCCCCGCACCTGCATTTTCAGATTATCCATGATTTGGGTGGATACACGGGCGATTATCCGGGCGTATGTGCCCAGAAAGACCTCGATTATTACAGGAAGAATTGCCCAGATCCCAATCTGCTATTGAAAATTTAATCTAAATAATTCCTCAACGGCTTTGCCTCGAGGTTTCCGATGGTACCTACCCATCGGGGAAGTCGGAATTGCCTTTTCGCTCCCGATAGTTATAGGGACCGTGTGGGGTAAATATAAAATTTCGGTTCCCGATGGTAATCGGGATAAACTGGCGGAATACCCCTATTACCTGCCTAGGGAATACTCGGTTTCAAGAAATTTTTTATTCTGCTCGATTAAAAACACCTTTTTTCGATAACCTGTTTTTTGTTCAAGGTCCGTTCGTCGAGCGAATTTTACACTTAATCCGGACCGGTGCAGCTTATCGAGAAACACCTGTTTTTCAACGAATGGCAACCCCCTGAAATACGCTTGCGGTAGTTATAATAATGTAACAAACGCAAGTCATGAAAACAGTAGCGACCATCTTCTTCATCTTCTTCATAGGAACCGCGGCCAGTGCCCAGGACAGGGCTGAGACCCTAAAGGTAGAGACCATCGAAATGGGCATCGTTACCGAAACGGCTCCGATAAAAAAGATGGAGGTAAAACAGGAAGTGGCCCGTTTGTACCGGTTCAAGAACTCAAGGGTAAAGAAGGAACTTTCCTTTACTACCAAAGCGAACAGCCCTAAAATGGCTTAACCTATACCAGTATCCCCTCGGTATCCCTACCTGCCCAAAGGGCAGGTTTGGGACTACCCCTTCAAATGTTCGTATGCTCTTTCAGCTTTTATAAATGATTCCGTTGTGACGTGTAAGAATCGGTTTTTTTTACCGATGAAATGCTTAAAAACATCGGTGAACTATAATTTTAATTGTAGGAAAATACGTATTATCGATTGTTGTTCGTCGAAAAGTTTGAATTTCATCGGTAAAACCTGACATTTTATCGAAACTCAAATTTTAAATCGGCAATATTGGAGTTATATACAGACCAAATCTACCTACAAATGAAGACTATTCTTAGTTTAATGCTTGTTATTTGCATGGGGACTTTTGCCCAAGCTCAGAAAGCGGAAATTGAAGTGAAAGTGAGTACCATTTCAATGCCCATAGCTGAACCCATGGACCAAACTAATTTGGGTGAAAAGTTCCCAGCGGTAACAGGTATTTTCGTTCTAAAGCATTCGAGGGTCAAGCGGGCCCTATCCTTTATCGTGGAGGAAAAAAATGAAAAACTGGCCTAATCCATCGATGTTTCGGTCACGTTTTCCTCTAGGACTACGGGTCCTAGGATGTCCCAAACATTTTCGGCAACAATTTTTTGACCTTCTGCCGTTGGATGTATGCCGTCTTCTAAATTTAGTTCAGGTTCGCCTGCAACCCCTTCCAATAAAAACGGGATCAGCAAAATATCATTTTCCTGTGCGAGATCGGGGAACATACTTCTAAATTCTGAGGTATACTCCAACCCCATGTTTGGCGGAATCTGCATTCCGGCAAGTATGATAGTGGTTTCCGGATTTTTTTGGCGCACGGCATCGATGATCATCTGAAGGTTTTCCCTGGATTTGTCCAAGGGAATCCCCCTGAGTCCGTCATTGGCACCAAGTTCCAACACAAAAATATCCACCTCTTGGTTCAAGACCCAATCCAATCTATTGAGTCCCCCGGAGGTAGTTTCACCACTCAGTCCGGAGTTGATAACGGTGTAATTCAATCCCAGGGAATCAAGGCGCTTCTGTATCAGATTTGGGAATCCCTGTTCTGTTTCCAGTCCATAGGCGGCGGTAAGGCTGTTCCCAAAAAATAGGATTACCTTGTCATCCGCAGTTTCCCCCTGTTCAAGGGTAACATCGTCTTGGTTCGTATTGTCCTCCGTATTTTTTTGTTGTTTCTGACCTTCACCACAGGCAATAAGGGCGAAAAAAGCCAAAAAATAACTAAACTTTAATACTTTGTGCATCATGGTTTCTTCTAAAAATAGAAATCATTTGTTTATTTTGTTCGCTTGTACCAAATGATTTATGGCAAAGATATTAAACGTACGCAATCTTAGGAAGACCTATAAAAGCGGTTCCAAGGAATTGACCGTTTTGGACGGGATTTCCTTTGAAATTGAAGCCGGCGAAACCTTCTCCATTGTTGGGCCCTCCGGAAGTGGAAAAACGACCCTTTTAGGTCTTTGTGCAGGATTGGACCATGTGGATGAGGGTAGTATTGAGCTCTGTGGGGTGGAACTAAGTAAGTTGGACGAGGATGAACTGGCCTTGTTGCGAAACCGGAAGGTGGGTTTTATTTTTCAGGATTTTCAATTATTACCCACATTAACGGCCCTTGAAAATGTTAGTGTCCCCTTGGAATTACAAGGCAAACCCGATGCCCAAAAGGTGGCCAGGGATTTGTTGGATAAGGTAGGTCTTGGGCGCAGGTACGATCATTATCCATCGCAATTATCTGGCGGGGAGCAGCAGCGCGTAGCATTGGCGCGTGCGTTTTCCACGACCCCCGATATTTTATTTGCTGACGAGCCAACCGGAAACTTGGACGAGGAAACCGGGGAAAAGGTGATCCAGCTGTTGTTCGAACTGAACAAGGAAATGGGAACCACCTTGGTTATCGTAACCCATGATCTGGACCTGGCACAGCTCACCCAAAAGATAATCCGACTGAAAGGCGGTAAAATTATTTCCAATCAAACCAAAACCCTAGCTTAAATACCTTGGAGACCTCTACCAAAACCCGATTTTCTTGGCTGTTAAAAATGGCTTGGCGCGATGGCAAGGCCAGTGGAAAGCGACTGTTCCTGTTTATGGGCAGTATAATTTTGGGGATAGCGGCGGTGGTTTCCATCCAATCGTTTAGTCAAAACCTAAAGGAAAATATCGGTGGGCAATCAAAGGCCTTGATGGGTGCCGATTTTCTAATTGACAGTAACGAGCCCGCCAATGAGCGGGTACAACAAATCATGGATTCCTTGGGTGGCGCGGGCGCAAAAGAAGTAAAGTTTGCCTCTATGGCGGCTTTTGTAAAGAACGGTGAAACCAAATTGGTTCAGGTGCGGGGCGTGGAAGGAAACTTCCCGTTTTATGGGGAATTGGAGACGGAACCAGCTTCGGCTGCTGCTGATTATCAAAAAAAAGGGGGTGCCTTGGTAGATGCCACTGCCATGATTCAATTTGATGTAAGGGTAGGGGATAGCGTAAAATTGGGGAACATTACCTTCCCGATTGTCGGCTCCTTGATAACCGCTCCCGGAAGTACGGGCATTGGAACATCCGTAGCACCACCTATCATCGTACCGTTCGAGTACATGGAACCTAGCGGTTTGTTACAAAAGGGGAGTCGCTTGGAATACGCCTATTACTTCAAATCCCCGGAAGCTGACCTGGAACAACTTGACAAGAAAGTGGACCCCTTGCTGGACGAACAAAATGCCGATTTGGATACCCATACCTCTACCAGTGACCGATTGGGGAGAAGATATAACAATGTGGGTCGTTTTTTAAATTTGGTTGCTTTCATTGCCTTATTGCTGGGATGCGTGGGAATCGCAAGCTCCGTGCATATCTATATCAAGGAAAAACTAAGGGCGGTGGCCGTATTGAAATGTTTGGGCGCCACCAGGAAACAGACCTTCCTGATTTACCTTATCCAAATAGCAGGCATGGGCCTGTTGGGAGGGTTCATTGGCACGGTCATTGGACTACTGCTGCAGCAGACCTTTCCCATGATTTTACAGGAATTTCTACCGTTTGAGGTTGAAATCTCAACTTCGTATTCCGCAATAGCCGTCGGTTTGATTTTAGGGGTGCTCATGTCCGTCTTATTTGCCCTTTCCCCGCTGCTAAATACCTGGTTCGTGTCCCCATTGCAGGTATTACGTGTACAGGACAACATCGGTACAAAATCAAGAAAGGCACAGATTTGGGTGGTTTTGGCCATTGTACTTTTTGTTTTTTTGTTCGCTCTGTGGCTTTTGGAAAACCTAAAATACGCCTTGGGTTTTGTGGTTGGAATCCTGATTACCTTTTCAATTTTGGCCGGAGTTTCCATCCTTTTCATGCGCTTGGTTAAAAAGTATTTTCCAAAATCATGGAGTTTTACCTCACGCCAGAGTCTGTTGAATCTATTCCGACCCAATAATCAAACCGCTGTACTGATCTTGGCGATTGGAATTGGGACTTTTTTGATCAGTACCTTGTATTTTACAAAGGACTTTTTACTCGCGAAGGCGGTGGTGGAATCCAACGAAAAGAGCCCCAATATCATTATGTTCGATGTGCAGACGGGACAGAAGCAGGATGTCATCAATACCGTTGCTCCAAAAGGATTGCCCATTTTGGATAACATCCCGATAGTTACCATGCGGATGGAGCGTATCAAGGACCGTAGCGTCAATGAAATTCGATTGGATACTACCACAAGTATAAATAAGTGGATACTCAACCATGAGTTTCGGGTTACGTATAGAGATTCGCTCATAAGCTCTGAAAAATTGGTATCGGGCACCTTTGTTGAAAAAATGCCTCAAACTGGCCCCGTTCCCATTTCATTGGCGGATAATGTAGCGAGGGATGCCCAGGTCGTTGTGGGTGATACCCTACTTTTTAATGTACAGGGCATGCTTATGGAAACCGTTGTTGGTAGCATACGAGAGGTGGATTGGGGCAGGATGCAATTAAACTTTTCAATCGTTTTCCCAACCGGGATTTTAGAAAATGCGCCGCAGTTTCATGTACTTACGACCAATGCTCCGGACAAGTCGGCATCGGCCAAGCTACAAAGGGAATTGGTAAAGAAATTTCCCAATGTTTCCATTTTGGACTTACGCCAGGTGATTACCCTCATTGAAAGTATCTTGGACAAAATTTCATGGGTGATAAGCTTTATGGCCTTCTTTAGTATCCTTACGGGAATTATTGTCCTGATCGGTTCTGTTCGAAACAGCAAGTACCAACGAATTCGGGAAAGTGTGCTTCTGAGAACAATAGGGGCAAAAAGCAATCAAATTCTAAAAATTACAGCCTTGGAATACCTGTATTTGGGTATTTTGGGAAGCGGTATCGGGGTATTGTTGTCTTTATTGGGCAGTCAGTTGCTCGCATACTTTATTTTTGAAACACCTTTTGTACCCTCTTGGATTCCATTTTTGATTGTACTTCCCGGAATAACATTATTAGTGCTGACCATAGGTTTGTCCAATAATATTTCGGTGTTAAAAAGTCCGCCGTTACAGGTTTTAAGGAAGGAGACAAACTAGTTTTATTTCTTCGGATTTGTTCCGGGTCGGCTACTTCTCTACCCAAAAAACGGTCGGTCAAACGTCCTTTTTATCGGTAAGTGGAAAATAGATGTGGTTCCGTATATCGACCTTTTTTTGCACTTTATCCAACAAAAATCGAATGACCGAAAAATGTTGTATTTCAGCGATATATAACGATATCACCTTCCTTGCCGAGTTAGCTTTATATAACCCAAATCGATGTTATGAAAGCTATTTTAACCTTTTCCCTAGTACTTTTTTTCGGAGGAATTTCCTTAGCTCAGGACGCTAACATCAATCAAAAAGTGGCTACGCTACAAGAAGACGTAGTTTTGGTTGCGTCCCATTTGGAAACCAAGAATGTAAAAGGGTTGGATATGAAAGGACAAACCGGAATTGCCAGGTTGTATCGTTACAAAAATTCCAGGGTTAAAAGTGCTTTATTTTTCACAACAAAGAACAACAAGCCTAAATTGGCATAAAAATTGACCTACTTAGTAGACGGTACTTTTGGTACCGTTCACCTTAAACACAAAGCTATGTTAGTATCCATCACACTTATTGCCACATTATTGATTGCCACGTACTTGGTGGTTTTTCCAAAAACTAAGGGAACGCTTAAGCCGATCAAGATTCCGGTGGACCAAAACAAAAGATAAATCTTTGGGAGGGTCAAGCGCACCCTACTCCTTTTGTCATTGTTTTACCCCAGGTTGCTTTATCGAATAATTTTCTTTGGCCTTGGCCTCATCCACTTGACGTTTTACATCTGCCAACAAGGCCTTTGAGTCATAGATGATTCCGTCCTTGATGGTGTATTTCACCCCGCCAACGCGAACGACCTCATTATCTTCGGTGAGTTTTATGGCACCTGTTCCGTAAAGTACTTTTAGATTTTTAAGCGGATTTTCTTCGACAATCGCGAAATCTGCGAATTTTCCAATGGCAACACTGCCAATTTTATCATCCATGCCCAGTGCCTCGGCGCCATTCAATGTTGCCGACTTGATAATCTCCAAAGGATGAAAACCGGCTTCACGTAAGAGCTCCAATTCCCGAATGTAGGCGAAACCATAAAGTTGGAAAATGAAACCGGAGTCCGAGCCCGTAGTTACACGGCCACCCCTGTTTTTGTATTCGTTTACGAAGGTCATCCAAAGGTCGTAGTTCTTTTTCCAGGCCACTTCCTGCTCGGTACCCCAATCATGCCAGTATGAGCCATGGGAAATCATACTGGGCTGGTAGAACTCCCAAAGGGATGGAAGGGTGTAGTCCTCATGCCATTCCGCTCTTCGGGCCCTTTGCAAGTCCCTGCTCGCCTCATAAATATTAAAGGTAGGGTCTAGGGTAAAATCCAGCTCCAACAATTCGTTCATAACGTTATTCCAATGCTCTGAATAGGGGGCTGCCGCTTGCGACCAGAGATTGCCCGCATTTTCAAATCGGTGTTGCTCGTTCTGATAGTTGTAGTCCAAAGGATAATCCTGTACCGTTCTATCATCAAATAACGCTTCTGGAAGCCCGTACCAATGTTCCATGGAGGTCAGACCTGCACGAGCGGAGTGCAACACGTTCCACCGGGCCACGCTCAATTGCGCATGATGGCACGCGGAACCCAACCCCAATTTTTTGTTTTCGTCCAAGGCGGCGGCCATAATTTCCGGTTCCGCTCCAAAAAACTTGACTCCGTCCGCACCTTTTTTCGCATTGGCCCGTACCCATTCCCGTGCCTGTTCCGGAGTTGAGATTGGGATATCGTTAAGGGGGTTGAAGGACTTGCTAGTCTGCCCAAATCCGGTGTAGGCCATGATCCTTGGGGCTATAATTTCATTTTGTTCACTTTTCCTTTTTAGGTCCATCGTGAAGTCTACGCCCCTTCCGCTAGGTTCGCGCACGGTGGTAATGCCATGGGCCATCCAGAGTTTAAAGACATAATCCGGCTCCGCGCCTTGGGCCTTTCCACCAATATGGCCGTGCATATCTATGAGTCCGGGCATTAGGTACATGCCCGTACAGTCCAATTCCTTGCCCCCGGGTTTCAATTGCGGTCTATCCGACTCCTTGATCTTTACTCCCGGATAGCCTACCACTTGGATGTCCTTAATAATGTTGTTTTCAACAACAATGTCAATGGGTCCTTGTGGGGGAGCGCCATTTCCGTTGATGAGCATGACCCCTCTAATAATCAGTTGGGAGTGGGGTCCATCGCCTTCCAAGGATTGCGCAAAGGCTAGGTTTAAAGAAAAAACTAACAGGACTAAAGGGAGAAGAAATTTGTTCATTTGGTTATAGGTTGATTAAAGCCAAATATTTATTAGGCCTTTTAAATATAGGAAATATCGGGTTATGCTGTGCAGGCCCATGCCCAGTTTCAAATAAATTTATAAAGTGCGTTAATACGATTTTGGGAATTTAGGCTACTGGGGACAATTGCTGTTTTATTTCCTGAAACTTGATAATGTAATTTGTTCCTTTTTTACTTGTATCCTTTTGGATGGATCCCTTAAGTTGCCTAGTAAGGTTGTGAATTAATTTAAGGCCAAGGGATTTTGAATTTTTGTAGTTTATGGTATCGGGAAAACCAACGCCATTGTCCCCTATATTTAGTACATAATGTCTGTCGATTTCCTTTTTTAGGGCGATATAGATTTCCCCTTCCTGATCATCGGCAAAACCATATTTGAGCGCGTTGGTAACGGCCTCATTGATCAAAAGGCCTAATGGAATGGCCGTATCGATACCTAATTTTATTTCTGGAATATCGATTTTTAACTGTACTTTGCTATCCAGACCTTTTATGGACCGTATCAAATATTCGCTAAGTTCCTGCACATAGGATTTGTATTCGATCTGACTAATATCTTTTCGCATGTACAACATTTCATGGACCATGGCCATGGAAATAACCCGGTTCTGGGTGCTCTTTAAAAGATTTCGCATTTGGGTCTCCTCCACATTTCTTGTCTGTAAGCTCAATAGGCTGGACACGGTCTGTAGATTGTTCTTGACCCTGTGGTGTACCTCCTTTAAAAGCATTTCCTTCTCGTGCATTTGTCGCGTGAGTTCTTTCTTTGACTTGTAGAGTGCGTTGTGGGACTTCAATAAGTCCTTTCCAAAAATACTGCCCAATAAAAAGAGGGAAAACGACACAGAAATTAGACTAAAAATACTTCTGAACTCAATGGGAACAAGGTTTTCCGTAAAGCTCAATTGGGGAAAACTCTGTGAGAATATGAATAGAATAATGGCAAAGGTCAAGTATAGGAAAAACCTGCCGTGTTTACGCGTATTCACATACCCGGCAAAAACCACCAACGCCAGCATAAATATAAAGCTACTATTGATGCCTCCACTGTAAAGTGTTACTATCAGAGCGGTTACAAGGGCCATCAATGAGGATATATAGTACGTTAAACTTATTTTTTTGGTGACTTGGTAGATATAGGTATTTGCAAGATTGGCAAGGCCATAGATAAAGAGTACATGTGGGATAATTTCTGTAATGTTCAACAAAAACAGGCAAATGAGTCCGAAAACAATGGCCAAGGCACTGGTGATGTAATTTACCTTTAGAACTAGCTTTGTTTTCTCCCTTAGGTATTCTTGCTCTATATGAGAATCTGGCATACTAACGATTTAAAAAATTGGTAATCAAAGTTTCCACTGTAAATCTAGGTATGTTTTTAACACAATGCTAAGATTTTTTGCTTTCACATAGAAATTCAACCTCAAGACTTAGGTTCTTCTTACCTGCGGCTCCAAATCCGTTAATTCGGATATTTTTATGGGTTTACCGGATTGAATGCTTTTTCTTGCTGCAATTCCTATAAGGACGGACATGGCCCCATCCCGGCTACCAGCCGTTCTACCAAATGGGTCCGGTACTTCTGGGTTCACGAATATTTTGTCCTGTAAACGTTTATCGCCACCACCGTGGCCGCTTTCTTCCATATCTACTTGAATGGTCTCGAATTCTTGCCAAAGTTTATGCACGACGATTGGTTTTTTGGATACGATTTCCCCTCCGTCCTGAGCCATTTCATTGGCGTGCTTTTCAGCTTCATCTATAGAGGTGTTTTCAAAGTACGGAATATCCAACCAAGCCTCAATTCTACCTTCTGTTCCATTGAAGGCAACCCGCCAACCCTCAAAAGGCGAATAGGTCGTTAAGGAATAATTGAGGATGGTATTGTCCGTATACCTGACCTGTGCCGACATTTTATCATATATATCAATGTCTTCCCGAAACAAGCAGTTATCCCGAATATATCCGTCAGCATGTTCGTGATCAATATATAATTTCTTCGAAAATTCATCTTTGTGGATGTCCCAATAAAAAGCACATTCGTTTTTATGATTGCAGGTCCTACAGTTTTTTCCCCTATAAGGACCATTTTTTCCATAAAATTCCAGATCACCGTAGGCAAAAACTTCATTGGGTTCTGAGTTGATCCACCAATTGAGCAAATCAAAATGATGGGTCGCCTTGTGCACCCAAAGTGATCCGCTACTGTCCATTTCTCCATGCCATCTCCTAAAATAAGAAGCCCCGTGATACGTATTTAAATACCAATTGAAATCTACGGAGACCAGGTCCCCGATTGTTTTATTTGAAATCAGTTCCTTGATCTTGGTGGCATAGGGGCTCCATCTATAATTGAACCCAACGATTAAATTCTTCTTGGACACTTTTTCGGCATCCAATATCTGCTGGCATTTAACCTCATCGATCGTGAGGGGCTTTTCGGTAAGGACATCGCAGCCCATCCCAAGACCTTTGATTATAAATTCATGATGGGTGGAGTCTTTGGTGGTTACGATGACCAGGTCTGGTTTCGTAATGGAAACCATATCTTCAAAGGAAGTGAAGGTGGGACAACTGGCTCCAATATAGGTTTTGCCATATTCCAACCGGCTAGGATTGATGTCACTAAGTCCCACGAATTCCAAAATCTCTGAATACTCGTCCATTAGGCGTTTTCCCCAAAAGGTGATTCCACGGATACCCGTTCCCACTAGGGCAACCTTGAGTTTTTTCGATTTATCAAAGGCAAATGCCTGTATGGGAAAAGCACT
The DNA here is from genome assembly GCF_005780245.1 of Maribacter aurantiacus. NCBI lineage: Bacteria > Pseudomonadati > Bacteroidota > Flavobacteriia > Flavobacteriales > Flavobacteriaceae > Maribacter > Maribacter aurantiacus. The sequence continues at coordinate 325,768 of NZ_VBUK01000002.1, forward strand.
GCTTGCGGCCAACATGCTGATGGAAAAAACAAATTCTCTTCTAGAATTTTTCATGGTATAAATTCAAACTATCCTTTTAAAGATATTTAAAATTTATAAAGGTTGGATTATTATGGCTCTAATATTTCCGGTGCATTGGGGAAGCTTCCAAAAATAAAAAGGCGTTCCATTGAACGCCTCTATACTGAAAAATCTTTGGGTCTAGTCCTGAATTAGAACCCATTCCCCTTTGGAAATAAGGGGTTCCGCCTGTTTGAACTTCAGGGTTTTACTTTCTCCGGACATTACATTTTTAATGGTAACCTTTTCATTTCTTCCGATTTTAGGTTGCTCCCTTACAATGGTTTCCGTTACGGCAGGTCGTTGACGCTGAGTTTGCCCCGCGGCCCTGTTTTGTGCCGCCAATTCGTCGCTGTTGGGGATTTCCTCTTTGGAAGTCTGAATATTTTCCTTTTTCCGTGGGACGTTTCTAGCCTCTCGGATATCGTTTGGATTGCCCGATGGCAGTTCGCCCTTAAACAAGAAGGAGACAATTTCCTTATTTACCTTTTCGATCATTTGTTTGAAAAGCTCAAAGGCCTCAAACTTATAGATCAATAAAGGGTCTTTTTGTTCGTGTACCGCCAATTGCACGGATTGTTTTAACTCGTCCATCTTTCTAAGATGGGTTTTCCAAGAGTCGTCGATGATGGCCAAGGAAATATTTTTTTCAAAATCGGTAACCAATTGCTTACCATCACTCTCATAAGCTTCCTGTAAATTGGTCACTACGTTCAGGGTCTTTACACCGTCCGTAAACGGTACCACGATACGTTCGAAGTTGTTCGCGTTATCTTCGTATACCTTTTTGATTACCGGAAATGCCGTAGCGGCGTTGCGCTCCATTTTTTCCTTGTAATGGTCGTACCCCGCCTTGTAGACGCGTCCGGTTATTTCTTGGGCGCTAAGTTTACCGAATTCTTCCTCGCTGACCGGCGAAGTCATGGAGAAATACTTGATCAGTTCAAACTCAAAGTTTTTAAAATCGTTGGCGGCCTTATTACCCTCTACAATTACCTCACAGGTATCATAGACCATATTGGCAATGTCCACCTTTAGGCGTTCACCTTGCAGGGCATGGCGTCTTCTCTTGTAGACCACCTCCCGTTGCGCGTTCATAACGTCATCGTATTCCAACAAACGCTTACGTACGCCAAAGTTGTTCTCCTCCACCTTTTTTTGGGCTCTTTCAATGGATTTCGTCATCATACTGTGTTGGATGACCTCACCCTCTTCCAAGCCCATTTTGTCCATCATTTTAGCAACCCGGTCAGAGCCGAAGAGTCGCATCAGGTTATCTTCCAAGGAAACATAGAACTGTGAACTACCGGGATCCCCTTGACGCCCGGAACGTCCTCGTAGCTGGCGGTCCACACGTCTGGAATCGTGCCGTTCCGTACCAATGATGGCCAAACCACCCGCTTTTTTAACCTCGGGTGTTAGTTTGATATCCGTTCCACGACCCGCCATATTGGTGGCTATGGTCACAACTCCGGGATTACCCGCATCGGCAACGACATCCGCTTCCTTTTTGTGTAATTTGGCGTTCAATACGTTGTGAGGGACTTTTCGTACGCTCAATAATTTTGAAAGTAGTTCCGAAATTTCTACCGATGTGGTACCAATCAACACCGGTCTACCGGCCTGACTCAATTTGGTGACCTCATCGATAATTGCGTTGTACTTTTCACGTTTTGTCTTGTAGATCAAGTCGTTTCTGTCGTCCCTGGCAATTGGCCTATTGGTAGGTATCTCAACGACATCCAATTTGTAGATTTCCCAGAACTCCCCTGCTTCCGTAATGGCCGTACCGGTCATACCGGCCAATTTGCTATACATCCTAAAATAGTTCTGTAGGGTAACGGTGGCAAAGGTTTGTGTTAAGGCTTCAATCTTCACATTCTCCTTGGCTTCAATGGCCTGATGCAGACCATCGGAATATCTACGACCGTCCATGATACGACCGGTCTGCTCGTCCACGATCATAACCTTATTGTCGATAACTACATACTCCACGTCCTTTTCGAACAAAGTATACGCCTTTAACAGTTGGCTCATGGTGTGGATACGTTCGCTCTTGACGGTAAAGTCCTTGAAAAGTTCTTCCTTTAGTTCGGCCTCTTTCTCTATTTCCAGGTTTTGTTCCTCAATTTTGGCAATTTCGGCACCAATATCGGGCATTACAAAGAAATCCCTGTTCTGCTCCCCGGAGATGTAATCGACACCTTTATCCGTAAGTTCTATCTGGTTGTTCTTTTCATCGATTACGAAAAGGAGATCCTCATCCACCTTTGGCATCTCTCTGTTGTTGTCCTGCATGTAAAAATTCTCCGTTTTTTGGAGCAATTGTTTTACACCCTCCTCGCTAAGGAATTTAATGAGCGCCTTATTTTTAGGTAGGCCCCTATACACACGCAGCAATAAGAAACCACCATCTTTTGTATTGCCCTCCGCGATTAATTTTTTGGCTTCGGCCAGGACACCCGTCAAATGCTGTCTTTGTTTCTGAACGATTTCACTCACCTTGGGTTTCAGTTCATTGAACTCGTGCCTGTCGCCTTCGGGTACCGGTCCGGATATGATCAAGGGTGTACGGGCATCGTCCACCAATACGGAATCCACCTCATCCACAATGGCATAATTATGGGGACGCTGTACCAAATCCTTGGGGGTATGGGCCATATTGTCCCTTAGGTAATCAAAACCGAATTCGTTATTGGTTCCATAGGTAATATCGGCATTGTAAGCGGCCCTTCTACCATCTGAGTTTGGTCTGTGATGATCTATACAATCCACCGATAGTCCGTGAAATTCAAAAATGGGTGCCATCCAGGCACTGTCCCTTTTGGCCAGATAATCGTTTACCGTCACCAAATGTGCACCATTACCTGTGAGCGCATTCAAATATAAGGGTAGGGTAGCCACTAAGGTCTTACCTTCACCAGTTTGCATCTCGGCAATTTTTCCTTGATGCAGGGCGATACCGCCTATCAACTGGACATCATAATGTACCATGTCCCAAGTAACCTGTTTCCCAGCGGCATCCCATGAATTCTTCCATACGGCGTTGTCCCCATCCAGTGAAACATATTCCTTTTCACCCGATAGTTTACGGTCGTTCTCCGTGGCTTTTACCGTTAAGGTTTCGTTTGCCGCGAAGCGTTTTGCCGTTTCCTTTACCACCGCGAAAGCCTCTGGTAAAATTTTGTTTAAGGTCTCTTCCGATAATTTATAGGCATCTTCCTTTAGCTTGTCGATTTCGGTATAGATATCCTCGTTTTTATCAATATCGCTGGATTCCTTTACTTCCTTCTCAAGTTCCGTGATTTTATCGGTAATATCCTTATAGGAATCCTTTATGGTTTGCTTAAAAGTTAGGGTCTTGTATCTTAGCTCGTCATGGCTTAATTTCTCGAAGTCGCTTTCAAAGGATTTTATCTGATCTACCAAAGGCTGAAGCTCCTTTACATCTTTCTTGGATTTGTCACCTACAAAAGCCTTCAGAATAGAATTTATAATACTCATAGTGTGTTTCTAATTTGAGCTGCAATTCGGAACCATAGGATGTATGCCCCGTTTACAAGCTATTATTCGTTATCGATGGAAATATCGATACACCATCTGTTCAAAAGCCGTTCCAGTGTGCGAAAAACACCGATTTTCTTTTTTAGACTGCCAAAATTACATAAAAAAAAAGCCTCCAGGGAGACTTTTAAGTAGTTATTGTAATATAGGAATATTAATATTCGTCCTCGTTCCAGAGGTAATCTTCTTCCGTTGGGTAATCTGGCCAAATCTCTTCGATAGATTCATAGATTTCACCACCTTCTTCCTCCATGGACTGTAAATTCTCCACAACCTCCAAGGGAGCACCGGTTCTAATAGAGTAATCTATTAACTCATCCTTACTTGCCGGCCAAGGTGCATCGCTTAAATAAGATGCTAATTCTAATGTCCAATACATGGTAATTGTTTGATTTTAAAATTTTTGCAAAAATAATTTTTAATTGGAAACGGCCAAGACAATTTATTATTATTTCGACCGAGTTATCAACATATTTTTTGCATCGATAAATTGATAACGCATAAAATGTGAATTTATTAGTCCCTTTTCTCGGGAATCCACTTTATTTCCTCCACTCCCAAATCCATTGACAACTTTCGTGCCAATACAAATAGGTAATCTGAAAGCCTGTTTAAATAGGTAAGAACGGTCTCGTCAAAAGGTTCGTTCTCATACAAAATAGTTGTTTTTCGCTCCGCCCTTCTGCAAACGGTGCGCGCAATATGACAGTATGACACAATGGGATGTCCGCCAGGTAAGATAAAATGGGTCATTTGTGGCAAAACCTCGTCTATTTTGTCCATCGCCATTTCAAGGTATAGCACATCGTCCTTACTGATTCTTTCAATGTTCAGGCGTTCCTTGCCATTTTTTAGTGTTGCCTTTTGAGGTTCTGTCGCCAATATGGCCCCTACCGTAAAGAGCTTTTTCTGAATGACTTGCAGTTCGGTCTGGTAATCCTTGGCAATATTTTGGTCAGCAATCAAGCCCAGCCACGAATTCAACTCGTCAACGGTTCCGTAACTATCTATCCGAATATGATGTTTTGGGACCCGAGTGCCACCAAATAATGATGTGGTGCCATTATCCCCAGTTTTTGTGTAAATCTTCATTTAAATCGTTCTGTTTATAGTTGCCGAATGTAAATTGATTTTTGCCAATCGCTGTTCACTTTCCGCTATGGGTTATTTTAACATTTAAGCCATCGGTCTTCATTCTATATTCATAATTGGTTATTCTTCATTCCCTTTTTTTCGTTTGTAATCTTCCATAAACTTGCGCGACTTTCGTTCCCTGGCTTTTCTTTTAATGGTAATTACCAAATAGATTGCGAAAACAACCCCCAATACTATGTAAATTGTATTATCCATAATAGGTCATTGAATATTCAAATTCTAATTTTAAAATGTTCCTTATCCTGTTCCTTTCTAAAAAAAACAAGTCCACAGTGGAACAAATCCATGGTTACCGACACCTCCGGCAATTTTTTTATACGTTCCCATGACTCCTTTCGCTCCCTGTTCTTATATATTCCGTTTATCATGAGCATGGTATGGTTATGATAACTTGCTTTTGAAATTGACTTGAACAGGGTGCTATTCTCTCCAACATAAATTACATCCAATGGTAAGGTATCAAACGTCAAATGGTCAAAATTAGCGACTATCTTATCTTTAATATAGACGTCTGCATCCACAAATCCAATACTTTTATAATTAAAATAAGAAATTGCCTTGGTAAGCACATGCTCTTCAAGGGGGATGTGCCTTTGTCTTTTCGTGTAAAGGCCTTTTGTTAGGAAATTATATACAAACGGTGAATGCACGCCGTGTTCATTGGAGGAGCGAATAATAAATTTGAGATAGGACAGCAACTGGAACACCTTCTTCGGCAAAATTTCCCAAATGTACTAATACCTTTTGTTTTTTAACGATGGATAAAAACTGGAGCCTCGTATTCTAAAATATCGGTTTTTTTATGGGGTAGCCCCAAACCTGCCCTTTGGGCAGGAAGGGATACCGAGGGGATACTGGTATAGGTTAAGCCATTTTAGGGCTGTTCGCTTTGGTAGTAAAGGAAAGTTCCTTCTTTACCCTTGAGTTCTTGAACCGGTACAAACGGGCCACTTCCTGTTTTACCTCCATCTTTTTTATCGGAGCCGTTTCGGTAACGATGCCCATTTCGATGGTCTCTACCTTTAGGGTCTCAGCCCTGTCCTGGGCACTGGCCGCGGTTCCTATGAAGAAGATGAAGAAGATGGTCGCTACTGTTTTCATGACTTGCGTTTGTTACATTATTATAACTACCGCAAGCGTATTTCAGGGGGTTGCCATTCGTTGAAAAACAGGTGTTTCTCGATAAGCTGCACCGGTCCGGATTAAGTGTAAAATTCGCTCGACGAACGGACCTTGCACAAAAAACAGGTTATCGAAAAAAGGTGTTTTTAATCGAGAGATTCCATTTAGGAGTAAGAGGGATTTTCCCAATTTTAGGGAATTATCAGCCCTTTTGGTCTGCCAGTTCGAACCAGCGCTCCGTTTTTTGATCAATGGTATCTGAGAGTTCCCCCAGTTCAATGGAAAGGGCCTCGATTTCTTCGCCACTAAGGGAAGTGTCCGTAAACTTATCCTGGATTTCCAGTTTCTTGGCTTCCAATTGCTTTATTTCCTTTTCCAAGTTTTTGTATTCCTTTTGTTCCAAGTAGGAGAGCTTGTACTTTTCAGGTTCCTTCCAGGTGTTTTTAACAGGTTCCGATTTCTCCTTCTGTTCCCGCTGCTCGATTACCTTGCTGTCTTCATAGGTGCGATAATCTGAATAATTACCCGGAAAATCTTCGATTACACCTTCACCCTTAAAGACAAAAAGATGATCTACGATCTTGTCCATAAAATAGCGGTCATGGGACACTACAATGAGGCATCCAGGGAAATCCAGGAGAAAACTTTCAAGGACGTTCAATGTGACAATGTCCAGATCGTTCGTCGGTTCGTCCAATATTAAAAAATTGGGATTTTGAATCAGAACGGTACAGAGATATAGACGTTTTCGTTCCCCACCGCTTAGCTTTTCAACAAAGTCATATTGCTTTTTACGATCAAAAAGAAATCGTTCCAATAACTGCTGGGCCGATATTTGTCTTCCTTTCATCAGCGGAATATAATCCCCAAATTCCCGTATGACATCGATGACCTTTTGGCCTTCCTTGATCTGTATTCCCTTTTGGGTGTAATAACCAAACTTGATGGTGTCGCCTATAACCACCTTGCCGTTATCCGGTTTGTCCCTTCCCGTTAGGATATTCAAAAAGGTCGACTTTCCGGTTCCGTTTTTTCCGATGATTCCTACACGCTCCCCTTTGGTAAAGGAATAGTCGAACTTTTCCAGAATAACCTTATTGGGATAGGATTTGGAGACTTTATGGATTTCGATGATCTTGTTGCCCATCCGTTCCATATTCAGCTCCAATTGTACTTCATGTTCCTTTCTGCGCTGGCTTGCTTTCTCCTTGATGACGTGAAAGTCGTCTATGCGGGATTTGGACTTTGTGGTCCGTGCCTTGGGCTGTCTGCGCATCCAGGAAAGTTCCTTTTTATAAAGGATTTCCGTCTTGTGCTGTTCAACGGCTTCCAGTTCCAAACGCGCCTCTTTCTTTTCCAAATAATAGGAGTAGTTTCCTTTGTAGGAATAGAGCTTTCCGTTTTCCAACTCTATAATTTCGATACAGACCCTTTCCAAAAAATAACGATCATGGGTCACCATGAAGAGCGTAAGGTTTTCTTTCTTAAAATATTCCTCGAGCCATTCTATCATTTCCAGGTCCAGATGGTTTGTGGGTTCGTCCAGAATGAGCAGATCAGGCCTGTTGATAAGTGCATTGGCCAGGGCCAATCTTTTTTTCTGCCCTCCGGAGAGTTTTCCCACCTTGGCATGTAGATCTTCCAGTTTTAACTTAAAAAGAATCTGCTTGTATTGGGTTTCAAAGTCCCAGGCTTCAAATCGATCCATGGCCTCAAAGGCTTTTTGATAGGCTTCGGTGTCCTCTGGATTTGAAAGGGCTTTTTCATAATTGGCAATTACTTTAAGGATTTCATTATCCGAAGCGAATATGGTCTCCTCCACGGTCAAATCGGCATTCATGACCGGTTCCTGGTCCAAAAACGAAACCCTTATTCCTTTACGATAATTCACCTGACCTGAATCCGGCTGGTCACTACCTGATAATATATTCAATATGGAAGTCTTTCCAGTACCGTTTTTGGCGATAAGGGCAATTTTTTGGTCCTTGTTGATGCCAAAGGACAAATCCTGAAAGAGCACTAGCTCCCCATAGGATTTGGAAATATTTTCAACGGTAAGTAGGTTCATTTTTAGGGGTTAGGAATTGGACTGGCCATTAAAATAAGACCACAAAAATAGATATCTAAGGGCTAAAGACAACAAAATAAAGATCAAGAGTATGGAAAACACCTGAAATTCTATCAGCCATAATAGAACGGTGAGGGCTAGAAATCCCAAGAGTGCCAAGATATACCATCGTATCCGGTTTGGCACCGAATTTTTAATCAAAAGAAAGGCTACAAAAAGGTTCGGAGCAAAGGCCCATAACACGTTAAAATTCATTTTGGTGGCATCGTGGTCCGTAAAGAACCAAAGAAACACGATTACTAGGCCCGCCAAACCGGTTAGAAGGAACAACACAAAGTCGAGCCACTTTGTTCTCTTTTTAGCCCGATGGTCTTTATAGCTTATAAAACCCACCACCAAAAAGAGCAGTAAGAGCCAAAAAATTGGGGATAGCAAAAATGGGGTGGGGTAGGACTGTGGTGGGATATCCACCAAAACAGATTCCCTTTTCACTATAGGTTTTCCCGCCAGCGAAGTATGTTTCATTTGTTCATAGACATACAGGGGTAAGAACATAAGTTCATAAGGTGTCGCTTCCCGGTCGATTACGGCACCCAAGGCCAAATCGATGCCGAAATTCGACCACGAGTTAATTTCTAAATTTTGATGTATCAATTCCCTAAAAGTAAATTCTTCCTCAAGGTGGGAAAAGTTGAACTGAAGTGAAGGGCCTAAGGTTTTTTCAAAGACTAGGGGTATTCTGGTGGCGCAGTTATCAAAAAGAAAATCATATTGGTACTTCCTATTTTCCGGTAAAAGATTGTTTTCCAGAAAGACCACAATGGCTGTTCTCTTTTCTAGGTCAAGGTCCAGTTCCTGTTCCCGGACCCAACGTTTTTCAATTTCATAACTTCTTTTGAAATAAGAAAATGGCATCCTCGATATGGTATACGCCAGTTTCCCCCTGGTGAAATTCAAATAAAAGTTGGGGTCCTCAAAATCATAGGTGCCATAGCCATAAACTTCGTCGATTCCCAAGGAAGCGTCCTGAAACCGAATGGCACTATGCCCAAATTTGGCAGCAAGCTCTTCCCCGGTTCCTACGGTCAACAGACTAATTTTGGAAAGGGGCGAAAGTTGGTTTTTCTGGGAATGTCCAGCAAAACCTACAATCAAAACCAGAAAAATTAGGACGGTCCTTTGAAACATAGTCGAAAAGCATGGATGCTATAGCAAAGATGCGAATAATAACCAATTTATGTTATTTTTACTCGAAATCGAAGTTGCTAACAAATACCGGTTTTAAACGACATGCAAAAACACCTTCCCAATTTTATTACGCTTTTGAATGTCTTTTGTGGCTGTGTGGCCACCGTTTTTGCCGTTTTGAACAATTTGGAAATGGCAGCCCTATTTGTGGCTTTGGGTATTTTCTTTGATTTTTTCGACGGACTTGCGGCACGGGTCTTGGATGTGAAAAGCGAATTGGGATTGCAGCTGGACTCCCTCGCCGATGTTATCACGAGCGGACTTGTACCGGGTGTCGTTATGTTTCAGTTGTTGGCCATGTCCCAAAGTGGCGGTTGGAATCTGATCGGGGCTTCTTTTTTGGAAGAACCCGGGGTTGACTGGGTTTCCTATTTACCATTTTTTGGGTTTGTGATCACTATGGCGTCCGCCTATCGTCTGGCCAAGTTCAACTTGGACGAGAATCAGGTATCGTCCTTTATAGGCTTGCCAACACCTGCCAATGCCCTGCTTATCATATCACTGCCGCTAATCCTTTTTTACAACGGAAGCGAAAGTGTCAATGCCATTATATTACATCCATGGTTTTTAGTGCTCCTCACCATTTTAAGTGCCTATTTGCTCAATTGCAGCCTTCCGCTTTTTGCCTTGAAGTTTAAAAACTGGAGTTTTAAGGACAATGCGCTGCGCTATATTTTTTTGATACTAAGTTTGGTCATGATCATCACCATGAAATTTTTGGCCATACCGTTTATCATCCTATTTTACATTCTCAGTTCCTTGGTGCAGGAAAAATTCTCGAAATAGACAGGATGGAGCCAACAAATCATAATGAATCCATCGAGTATTGGTTACGGGGTCCCGTGAAGGGAATACCCATTCTTTTACAACCGGCCGCACATGCCGTACTACAATCCAACAAGGAACTTTACGATTATTTGGTGGATTTTCCAGAGGAATTTCTTTGGCAAAAATTGGAAAATAGGGCATCCGTTGGATTTCATTTACAACACATGACGGGCGTATTGGATAGAATGATGACGTATGCCAAAGGAGCAGCGCTCACGGAGACCCAATTCGAATATCTTAAAAACGAGGGAGTGCCAAACGACAATTTGAGCTTAAAGAATTTAATGGCCGATTTTACAAAACAAATGGAAATTATGCTTAGGTATTTTAAGGGTCTTTCCGAGGATACCCTAAGGGAACCAAGAACTGTGGGAAGAAAAAAATTGCCTTCTACGGTTTTGGGATTGCTGTTTCATGCAGCGGAGCATAGTCAGCGCCATGTAGGCCAATTGCTGGTCACCGCTAGTGTGTTAAAATCCCAGCGTACGAGGATATATTAATTTTTTTTAAAAGTTGTGAAGATTACACCAAGAATAGTAGAAAGTAAAGCGAGGAAATTGATTGGTGTATCCCGCTCCATGAGCATTCTAACTAATAGGACGGCGGAACTCTGGAGCGGTTTTCGGCAAAGGGTTTCGGAAATTTCCCTTAGGGTATCACCCGATTTTATTTCCCTCCAAAACTATCCCGAAGACTATTTCAGGCATTTTGACCCAAAGAAGTCTTTTGAAAAATGGGCCGCCGTGGAAGTATTGGAGGTATCCAATATCCCTCAGGGTATGCAGTTTTTGGAGTTGCCTACGGGAAAATATGCGGTTTTTGAATACAAAGGGGCGAGTAATGATCCTCGCATATTCCAATACATCTATAATGAGTGGTTACCGACTTCTAGATATCGGCTGGACCATAGGACCCATTTTGAGGTGCTAGGTGAAAAGTATAAAAATAACGATCCCAATTCCGAAGAGCAGATTTGGGTTCCAATCCTGGACCGCTAATGGATACCGAAAAAAGAGCTCCTTGGTATTATCTGGCATTATTGATATTGGCTGGAGAAAGTGTTTTCATTTTGCCCTTCGTCCTACAACGTGTATTTAGGCCTACCGTTTTGAAGGTTTTTCAACTGAACAATACGGAATTGGGACTCTGCTTTTCAGTATATGGAATTGTGGCCTTGGTTTCTTATTTCTTTGGTGGACCCTTGGCGGATAAATACCCGCCAAGAAAGTTGATCGCCCTAGGCCTTTGGACAACGGCCGCAGGCGGATTGTATTTTGCCACCTTTCCCGAATTTCATTACTTACAGATACTCTACGGTTATTGGGGTTTTACCACTATTTTCCTTTTTTGGTCGCCCATGATAAAGGCCACAAGGGTCTGGGGCGGACGTAATTCCCAAGGAAAGGCATACGGATTTTTGGATGGGGGAAGGGGGCTTGTGGGGGCACTTTTCGGGACCTTGGGCGTATTGGTTTTTTCTTGGTTTATGGCCGATAATTTGGAAAGTGCCAACCTCGCCGATAGTCGGTTTGCGTTCCGCAAGGTACTTTTGGTGTCATCCGCAATTGTGGCATTCGTGGGAATTTTGGTCTGGGTGTTTATGAAACTGCCAGACCGTTTGGAAAGGGAAATCGTTCTGGAAAAAATATCCATGTCACAAATTGGACAAGTACTAAAATTACCATCGGTTTTATTGTTGATGGTCATCATACTTTGCGCCTACGTGGGGTATAAACTAACCGATGTTTTTTCGCTCTATGCAAGTGAAATCATGCTGTACGATGATGTGGATGCCGCCAAGACCGGAGCTTTTCTTTTCTACGTGAGGCCCGTGGCGGGAATCTGTATCGGGATTATTGCGGATCGCTCCCTACCTAGTTATTGGCTGTTTGTGAGTTTTGTCGTTTCTTTAATTGGTGCCATGCTCTTTTGCATGGGGTTTGTGGTGGACACCTCCGTGTTTTTATTTCTTGTTTCCATTTTAATCGTCACTTCGGGAATTTATGCGGCCAGGGCTTTATATTTTGCGGTTATGGAAAGCGGAAAAATACCGTTGGCATTGACGGGAACCGCGGTGGGACTTATATCGGTAATAGGCTATACCCCGGATATATTCGCCGGCGCTGCCATGGGTCTATTGCTGGATGCGAGTCCCGGATTGAAGGGACATCAGCATGTTTTTTATATGATCGCGGGCTTTTCCTTTGTGGGAGCGTTGGCAGCCTACAGGTATTACAAATTATACAGAAAGGATGGAAAGAAAATTTCCTAGGAACCTGCAATTGGTCCTATCCGGAATCATTGTCATTTTGGCGGGCCTGTTTTATGGACTCCATCCGTTATATGTGATGCCGTTGACCTTTAAGTTTGAAGTCGAAGCCTTGGCTTTAAAGAATATATTCAGGGCCATCATGGGCATTTACCTCGGGTTGGGTATCTATTGGCTTTTGGGTGCATTTCGTCAGGAGTTGTGGAAATCAGCCACACTGTGCAACGTGCTATTTATGGGTGGTATCGCTTCGGGTAGATTGATCAGCTTGCTTTGGGATGGTTTTGGTTTACCATTTTTCGTCGCCATGGTTTTGGAACTGATTTTTATGGTTTGGGGATTTTATAACTTGAAAGCCTTTAAGTCCTACGTCGGTAAATAAATAAAACCATTAATGTTATACCTTCGTAGATATAGTATAGAATAAAATATGAACATATGAAAACCGTACTTCGTTTACTTTACTTATTGGCCATTGTGGTCCTTTTTTCCTCCCACGAACTATTTTTAAAGTCCGATTCTCATTTTTTGGAACCCAATACCTCAGGTCTCCTTTATTTGTTCAATGGTACGTTTGATACCAGTGAAAATGAAATTACCAGGGACCGAATCGTAAAAGCCAAAATATTGGGGCCGGGGTATCAATTTGAACCATCGGATACTGATTACTACGGAGAGGAAAATATCACCTATCTAAAATATACTACCGGAGCATCGGGAACGTATGTGGCCGGTATTTCCACCCTGCCAAGGATATTGGAAATGAATGCGGCGGATTTTAATGAATATTTGGAGCATGAAGGTCTGGAGGGCACCATTGCCGATAGAAAACAGGCCGGAATCACCAATAACGGCGCTAAGGAGCGGTATTCAAAACATGTAAAGGCACTGCTACAGGTGGGTGAAAATACCTCCATCGACTTTATGAAGCCGTTGGGCTATCCCATTGAGTTCGTTCCCTTGAACAATCCTTTTGAGATTACCTTGGGGGACAGGGTCGCCTTTAAATTGCTCCGGAACGGAAAGCCGTTGGCCAATCATACGGTTCATTACAGCACCTCCGTGCCGGGCCAGGATGCCCACGAGAACGAAAATTCCGTGAAGTCCAATGCCAACGGTATGGTAAGCATTTTGCCCACCTCAAAAGGAAAGTGGTACGTGGCCACCATTCACATGGAAAAGAAGGAAGGTGATGCCGTGGATTACGAATCCAACTGGGCCACCTTGACCTTTGAGATTAAATAATGGTTAGCTTTTTAATCCGATGTTCTTTTTTCTGGAAACAGGTTTTAATTTTGCCTTAAATTATTGTGTGAGCTATGTTCAAGGAACTAAAAAAAGGCATCAAGGAACTTAAGGGATATACGCCCGATGCGGTCCGTACCCCAATTTTACAATCGTTGATCGATTACATTCAGGAAAAAAGGGATGAGGATGAGCCCATTAACCTGAATTTTGTTTGTACCCATAATTCCCGAAGAAGCCATTTATCCCAAATTTGGGCACAGACCCTAGCCGCCTATTTTGATATTCCTAAAGTGGCTTGTTACTCCGGAGGTACGGAAGCAACGGCTTTGTTTCCAAAGGTCTTGGATACGTTGGAAGGTGCTGGATTTAGAATCAGCAAATTATCGGAGGGTGGGAATCCAGTGTATGCAATCAAATATGGAGCGAATAGCCTGCCCATCATTGGTTTTTCAAAGACCTATGATCATGCCTTTAATCCGGAATCCAATTTCGCGGCCATTATGACCTGTGGGCACGCCGATGAAAACTGTCCCTATATTCCAGGAGCCGAAAAGCGCATTCCAATGACCTTTGATGATCCAAAAGCTTTTGATGGAACCAATCTCCAATCTCAAAAATACATGGAGCGAAGTTTGGAGATAGCGGCACAGTTGTACTATGTTTTTTCTAAAGTGGTATAGGAATTTCAGGAAATCCAACCTTTGATAATTTCACTTTTTCCCAACTTTTTAAAGATGTAAATGATTTGTTAAATATAGGTAAAACTGTCAATCTAAAATTGTCATTAGGGTCTGCATGATTATCTTTAAAGAGTATGCTCTGCGAAAAACTGAAAATAATGTACCGGTCCATTAAATACTGGTTTTTAATTTCCACCTTTTTGATTACTTCACTTAATGCTCAGAATTTAAGTGTGGAGAATAAAATAAAACCTGCCTTTAAGGACTATTTTGGAATGCCCCGGGCATCGGTTTTTTTGCATTTGAACAAAAGTGCCTTTGTTCAGGGAGAACATCTCTGGTTTAAAAGTTACCTATATAACAGACTAAAGAACAATCTTTTAAAGGAACCGCTTAACCTTTATATAGGAATTTATGATTCCGTGGGCCAACCTATAAAAAAGGAGCTTTTCATCAGTAGGAATGGATTGGCGCTTGGACAAGTACTGATTGATTCCACTTTTGACAAGGGAACCTATTATATAAAGGCTTCGACCAGCTGGATGCGTAATTTTCAAGAAGATGATTCGTTCATTTCCCAATTTGATGTCGTTCAAGGGCCTAACAAAATAAAAGGAATCGAAGACGAAGAATTAGATGTCCAATTTTTACCAGAGGGAGGATATTTGGTTTCGGATGTACAGGGTACTGTGGGGGTTAAGGTAATAAATTCTCATGGAAACGGTGTTAAAGGAGCAAGAGGAATCATCAGAAATAATCGCGGTGATTCCATAACCACATTCATTACAAACAATTTTGGCCACGCGAAGTTTGAGATTTTACCTCAGCAGGAAATGCTGTATTCCGCAACAATGGATAGTAATCGAGGGAAAAAACAAAAAATTTTGCTTCCCAAGTCCAAACCCAAAGGCATTGCAATGTCCATAAGGAGAATTTCTTCTGATCGAATTATGATTCTTTTGGGAACCAATTCCGTGACCAGGGCTGAAATGGGAAGTAAGCCATTTAGTTTACTTTTTCACAGGGATGGGCTTTTAAAACATATGGAGGTGGTGTTTCCATCGGATAAAAATTACGTTTCCTATGTTCTTGACTCGGAGTCCTTACATCCTGGTACCAACATTATTACACTAATAGATAGCTATGGAAATCCTCTGTTGGAAAGACTGGTATTTAATAGGAATAGTATAAAGCAGGGAGAATTGAAAACATCTCTTGGATATGTTGATCGCGACTCAGTATCCATGCATATTGATTTGGAAAGAAAATCAAAAGGGTTTTTATATTTAAGCGCCTCGGTTTTACCGGCAGAAACTAAGGCTTATCGACATGATTACAACATTTTAAGTACCTTTTTGTTAATTCCATATTTGTCCGGAAGTGTTGAAAATCCTAAATATTATTTTTCAAATGTATCCGAAAAAACCGAAAAGGATTTGGATTTACTTCTATTGACACAAGGTTGGTCCCGTTATGAATGGAAGAATATCTTTGAGAATGCTCCAGATAAAAGAAATGGTTTTGAGACTGGCGTAGATGTTTTGGGCCAACTTAATTTTGAGCTTAGAAAAAATGAAGGGATTATGTTATATCCTGGAGAGGGGTCTCTTCCTCAAATGATAAAAATAAAAGAAGGTTCCAAAAGTTTTTTTCTTGAAAATTACGATCTTGAAAAAGGAACTGAACTCAGGTTTACGGTAGTAGATGCCAATGGAAGGCTTTCCAGGCCAAATTTATACGTCAGGGTCGATAACGGAACAAAATCGGATGTTCTACATAAACTGCCTAATAAAAGGCAAATGTCTACCTTTGATTATCAAGTAAATGATTACAGTGGCAATTTTAGTTTTGTACTTCCTGATAATACCATCACATTGAATGAGGTAACCGTAGAAGGCAGTCAGGAGGACCCTGTTTATGTGAGTCCCCACTTTACTTCGGATAAACTCGTTAAAGTTACAGAGAAAACCATAGGCAATTTTCCTAGACTATTGGATTTGATACGGTCCAGTGGATTTAATGTGTGGGAGGCACCTAATACGGGCTATGACCGCATTCGTATTACGTCCAAAAGACCCTTGGCACTTTCTTTGACACCTCCCTCTCCAAGATTATACGTGGATGACATACCTTATTCAGATTTCAATATATTGACAGATTTTTCCACTAGCCAATTGGAAAGCTATTTTATTGATAGGTCTGGAAACGGGGAACCTGGTGCCGCAGGAGGAGTGATAAGGGTATACACTAAGAAGGGGGTTGATCAGGATGCTTCAGGTTTGGGAAGAAAATATTCCGATAAGGAATTTTTTATACATATTGTAAAAAATGGTTTTGACCAGGTGAAAGAATTCTATGTGCCCAAATATGCCAGCGTCAGTGATGACTCCTTTAAAAATTTTGGAACTATTCACTGGGTCCCCAGTTTGGAAATAGTTGATGGACGTAATGGTACATTCGTATTTCAACACCTAGACATCAAGCGCATGAAAATATTCATTGAGGGAATTGGTGAAGATGGTACTCTTTATTCCACAATGGAGGATGTTGAAATTAGTCCGGATTAGGTCAACGTTTTTTTAGATAACCGGTTATTTGAGTAAGATTCATAGGATGTACTTTTCATTTATTATTATAAACCAATAAGGCTATTAACATCTATTAAATCAACATTTTAGGTTGATAATAGCTACTTCGAAGGGATTGAGATTCTGAATATAAAAACTTTAACAAAAGATACTTGTCATAACAAAGTCACCTTGGCTAGATCAATAATTAATTCGTATTTGTAACATGAATTATACTATTCGCTCATTAAGTTGTTTGTTTTTTTTGTCGGTCTTCGCATGTGCAACCTTATATTCACAGAATTTAAGCATTGAAAACAGGGTCAAACCTGCAATCGGTGATTATTTTGGTATGCCGAGGCCTTTAGTCTTTTTACATACGAATAAAAGCGATTATGTGCAGGGGGAATATCTATGGTTCAATGGTTATATTTATGATCCTTTGACTGGCTCCCCTTATAACGAGAGACTGAATCTTTATGTAGGTGTCTATGATTCAGAAGGCAATCAAATCAAAAAGGAACTTTTCATTAGTGAAAATGGAATATCAAAAGGACAAATCAAGGTAGATTCTATTTTTTCTGCCGGGCTTTATTACCTAAAGGCAACAACCGGTATTTTGCAAAACTTGAAAGAAGAGGATTCTTTTATTCAAAAATTTAGGGTTATAAATCGATTACAGACTGTATTAGAAAATAGTAAAGATATTTTGGACATAAATTTTCTGCCCGAGGGAGGTACCTTAGTAAGCGATGTTCCTGCGACGGTAGGGGTTAAAGTTGAAAATCGATCGGGCCAGGGTGTCGAAAAATTTAAGGGCTATTTGGTGGAAAGTAAAGGTGATACCGTGGCGAGCTTTGAAACCAATATGTTTGGTTTGGCCAGGTTTAATTTCTTGCCTAGAAAAGAAGGGACCTACAGTACAAGTTTAATTGACAGCGAAGGCAGAATAAGGCAATTCTTCCTACCGGAGATAGAAGAAAGGGGAATAGGCATCAATGTCAAAAGACTTTCTGAAAATAAAATACAGATTACTTTGGGCATGAATCCTTTAACTAGGAGTGAGATTGGTGAAAAAACGTATTCCTTATTGTTCCATAGAGATGGACTTCTTAAGCATATGGATATTAACTTTCCAAAGGATGAAACCTTTGTATCCTATATTTTTAATTCCGAAGAGTTACACCCGGGAATGAATATTGTAACCTTGGTTGATAATACGGGAATTCCTGTGGTCGAAAGGCTAGTCTTTAATTCTGGGGATTCAAAAAAGAATAATGATTTAAACATAAACGTAAAGTCAAAGAAATTTGATTCTGTGCAATTAACCCTATTTGCAAAAAATAGCTCCAAAAGCTTAAAATTTTTAAGTGCTTCAATTTTGCCTTTGGGAACGAAAGCCTATCAAAAAAAGAAAAATATTTCTAGTTCTTTTTTATTGGAACCTTATGTTAATGAAAATATTGAGCATCCTTCGTATTATTTTACGGAGACCTCAAAGAAAAGGGAAAATGATTTGGACCTATTGTTATTAACGCAAGGTTGGTCCCGTTACGATTGGAAGAATATATTCAATAATTCACCAAGAAAAGAGAATAATTCCAGGACAGGAGTGGACCTTTACGGCAAGCTGAATTTTGAACTGGGAAGAAATGAGAATCTTTTACTGTATATTGGTGACAAGCCATACCCAAAAAGGATTGAGTTGTCCCAAGATTTGGAAGAATTTGTATTAAAGAACTATTATTTTGAAAATGGTGATGAATTACAATTCACCACAATAAATTCAAATGGAAAACTTTCAAGGCCCAATTTATATGTAAGGCTGGATAATGGCATTAGGGTCGATAAAATACATAGTGTTGAGAAATATATTACAGAGATTGTTGCTAAGGACAATAGCGAAGCGTATAACCTGGAAGATTTTATAATGCCTGACAAAACCATAGTTTTGAACGAAGCCACGGTAGTTGATAAGAAAAAGAGAAATCATTACTTAATCAGTCCGGTCGTTAACGAAAATCGTGTAACCGAGATTACGGAGCGGGAAAGAAAAATGTATCCCCGTTTTATGGACATTATCCGCTCCAATGGTTTTAGGGTTATTATCGACTGGACTAGCTCATATGAGGGTCGAGTATCCATTGTCAACCTTAGAAATGGCCTCTCACCAGCTTTATATGTAGATGACATTTTTCAAGTCGATTTTAATAATATAGAACATATTTTGACGGATGAAATAGGGGCTTATTTTATAGATAAGTCTGGAAATGCAGAACCAGGCGCGGGAGGCGGTGTTATAAGATTGTACCGGAAGATTTGGGGCGAAGGGGAGGATGTAAAAGTTGAAAAAGAGTCAAGGTTTTTTCTGCACAACGTAAAAAATGGCTTTACTCCGGTTAAAGACTTCCATGTTCCCAATTACGCTAGTGTTACAGACGATGCCTTTATTAATTTTGGAACCATTCATTGGGAGCCAGGTATTATTCTCGACGAAAATGGGAAGGCCGACTTTATTTTTGATGGTAAGGGTTGGACGGAATTTGAACTATTTATCGAGGGCATGGCTTCTGATGGTTCTTTATTTTCAACCAACAAAATAATTAGAGTAGATTCTAGTCAATAAGTATATTACATAAAAACAACTCAAAAATCCAGCTTCTTCTTTCTCAGCTCGAAGTTCTGGCCCAAATATACCTTGCGTACCATTTCATCGGCGGCCAGGTCTTCTGGTATTCCCGACTTAAGAATACCTCCTTCGAACATAAGGTAGGAACGTTCCGTAATGGCCAAGGTCTCCTGAACGTTGTGGTCCGTAATCAAAATACCGATATTCTTGTTCTTTAATTGGGCTACGATGCGTTGGATATCCTCCACGGCTACGGGGTCCACCCCGGCAAATGGCTCATCAAGCAATATGAATTTAGGGTCGGTCGCCAAAGCCCTGGCAATTTCCGTACGCCGTCGTTCCCCACCGGATAATAGGTCACCACGATTTTTACGGATGTGTCCCAGACCGAATTCCTCGATCAGGGATTCCATCTTCATGAGCTGCTCCTTTTTACTCAGCTTGGTAAGCTGGAGAACGCTCAGGATATTCTTTTCAATACTCAATTTCCTAAATACAGAAGCCTCTTGTGCCAAATACCCAATACCGTTCTGGGCACGTTTGTACATAGGGAAATTGGTAATCTCCATGCTGTCCAAATAGATATTTCCACCATTCGGCTTGATGAGTCCTACGATCATGTAAAAGGAAGTGGTCTTACCGGCACCATTTGGACCTAAAAGCCCTACAATCTCACCTTGATTTACCTCAAGGGAAATGCCCTTAACGACCTGGCGGCCACGGTAGGACTTCATAATATTTTCTGCTCTTAGCTTCATTATTTCAAATCTAACCCTTCTTACTGGCGGGAAAAAGCAATTATAAAATCTTTAACCTTGATTTTCCTCCAACGCTTCCCAATATTCGTAGGCTCTTCGTAAGTGGGGAATTACAATGGTTCCGCCTACCAAGGTGGCAATACCCAAAGTTTCCATGACCTCTTCTTTGGTAGCCCCTTCCTTAAAGGAACTTTCCAAATGGTATTTTACGCAATCATCGCATCGTAGCACTGCGGAAGCAACCAATCCCAATAGTTCCTTGGTCTTTACGTCCAAAGCGCCGGGAGCATAGGCGTTGGTGTCCAAATTAAAGATACGTTTGATTACCTTATTATTGTCCGCTAATAGCTTCTCGTTCATTTTGGAACGATAGGCATTAAATTCCTCAACTGGATTTGACATTTCTTTTGGCTCTTTTTGCTTCCCTTTTAGCTTCGCTTTTCAGTACTCTGGCGGAAATATAAATACTCACTTGATACAATATAAGTACCGGAATTGCCACTATGATTTGACTGGCAACATCGGGAGGTGTAATCACTGCGGACAGGATCAATACTATTACCAATGCTATTTTTCGGTATTTCCTCATGATTTCAGGTGTTACCAACCCTACCTTGGTGAGGAAATAAATAATAATGGGTAGTTCAAACAGCACACCACAAGCAAGTACTGCGGACCTTACGGTACCAATATAAGAATCCAAATCAAATTCGTTTAAAACGCGTTCACTTACCTGATAGGTTCCCAAAAAGTTTATTGATAATGGAGCTACGACATAATAACCGAACAAAACTCCAAGAAAGAATAGAACAGAGGCGATTAAAATAAAGCCTTTGGAGTGTTTGCGTTCCTTTTCATAGAGCCCAGGACTAATGAACTTCCAAAGTTCATAGAGGATATAGGGAAACCCAATTATAATTCCTGCCCAAATAGCCGTCCAAATATCCGCTGAAAATTGACCGGACATGGTCCTACTTTGAATAGTGAAAGGTAATTGATCCTTACAGAAGTCGGATTCAATCCCAATGTATGTAGCCGCCCTACAAAAGAATTTATAAGTTGGAAAATCCATTTGCGAAGGTCCAAAGATGATGACGTCAAAAATGAACCTACTAAATACAAAGGCTACGACGCCAATGATTACTACCGCCAAGGTAGATCGTATTAAATGCCATCTTAGTTCTTCCAGATGGTCCAGGAAGGACATCTCATCTGGGGAAGTCGTACTTTTTGCCATTATATGATACCTTCGTTTATAAGGTTATGTAAATGGATCACGCCGCTATATTCGCCTTTTTCCATGGCCAATAATTGGGAGATGCCTTTTTGCTGCATCACTTCCAATGCCTTAATGGCGAGGGTGTCCATCTCAATTGTTTTTGGTTGTGTGGTCATGATATCGGCTGCAGTTAGCCCCTTGATATTATCATGATTGTTCAGCATTCTACGGATATCACCATCGGTTACGATGCCTACTACTTTTTTATCATCCAGAACAGCGGTAACCCCCAACATTTTTTCGGAAATTTCCACGATAACCTGCTTGACATCGGCGGAAACCTGAACCGCTGGTATTTGGTTGTTGCGGGCAATATCGGCTACCCTTAAATACATTCTTTTGCCCAAAGCCCCTCCTGGATGGTACTTGGCAAAGTCGGCACTACTAAAACCTCTCAGTTCCAAAAGAACGATGGCCAAGGCATCGCCCATCACCAATTGCGCAGTAGTACTTGTTGTGGGTGCCAGATCGTTGGGGCACGCCTCCTTTTCCACAAAGGTGTTCAGGACAAAATCCGCCTGTTTCGCCAAGAAGGATTCCAGGTTTCCTGTCATCCCGATCAGGGTATTTTTGCCCCTTTTGATGAGAGGTACCAACATCTTAATTTCTGGAGTACTGCCACTTTTGGAAATGCAAATCACTACATCGTCATCCTGGATGGTTCCCAAATCTCCGTGAATGGCATCGGCCGCATGCATAAAAATGGCAGGAGTGCCCGTGGAGTTGAGCGTTGCGACAATTTTTGAGGCAATTATGGCGCTTTTTCCAATACCAGAAATAATCACGCGTCCCTTGGAATTCAAGATACAATCGACGGCATTGGAAAAATTCGTGTCCAATAAGGTTGCCAAGTGCCCAATAGCATCCCGTTCCTTCTCAATAGTCCTTTTCGCCAACTCAAGAATTGTGCTCTTGGATGTCAATGTATTATTTAATTTTATCAATGGTATTCTTGTGAAGATGTGTTATCTTTAAGAATACAAAATTACGTAAACTTAATTTGATTGGGTATCTATCCATCAATATTTTAGTTCTATCAGATTGTTTGAAATAATTATTTAATTTCTTTCGGGGTCGGGGCCCATTCGCCATAATCCGACGCTGTAAATTTGAAATACTGTATAAGTTTGAATGAGATTGATATACATGCCGCGCTAAAAAAATATTTTGGTTTTTCTCAGTTTAAAGGACTTCAAGAAGGCGTTGTAAAAAATATTTTGGAGGGACGGAACACCTTTGTAATTATGCCTACGGGCGGAGGAAAGTCCTTGTGCTATCAATTGCCTGCGCTTATGCAGGAAGGAACGGCCATAGTGGTCTCCCCTTTGATAGCTTTGATGAAAAATCAAGTGGATGCCATGCGGGGCGTTTCGGCCGAAATGGGAATTGCCCACGTACTTAATTCTTCCTTGAACAAAACCGAAATCAAACAGGTTAAAAAGGATATTACGGACGGTACCACTAAATTGCTCTACGTGGCACCGGAATCGCTTACAAAGGACGAGAACGTAGAGTTTCTGCGTTCGGTTAAAATATCCTTTGTAGCCGTGGACGAAGCCCATTGCATTTCAGAATGGGGCCATGACTTTAGACCGGAATATCGAAACTTAAAAGCCATCGTTGCCAGATTGGGAGAGGATATACCTATGATCGGTCTCACGGCCACCGCAACCCCAAAAGTGCAGGAGGATATCATCAAAAACCTTGGTATTACCGATGCCACCGTTTTTAAAGCATCCTTTAACCGTCCCAATCTGTTCTACGAAGTGCGGACCAAGACGGACAATGTGGATGCGGATATCATCCGATTCATAAAGCAGAACGAAGGCAAATCCGGCATTGTATATTGTTTGAGCCGTAAGAAAGTTGAGGAGCTCGCCCAAGTGCTTCAGGTAAATGGAATCAGTGCCGTTCCGTATCACGCGGGTTTTGATGCCAAGACACGATCCAAATACCAGGACATGTTCCTGATGGAAGATGTAAATGTAGTAGTAGCCACAATCGCCTTTGGGATGGGAATAGACAAACCAGATGTAAGGTATGTCATCCATCACGATATCCCCAAAAGTATCGAAAGCTATTATCAGGAAACCGGTAGGGCCGGTAGGGACGGGGGCGAAGGCCACTGTTTGGCCTTTTATTCATATAAGGATATTGAAAAATTGGAAAAATTCATGTCCGGAAAACCGGTTGCGGAACAGGAAATAGGCAATGCCTTGTTGCAGGAGGTAGTTGCCTACGCCGAAACTTCCATGTCCCGCCGAAAATTCATGCTCCATTATTTTGGGGAGGAGTTCGATGAGATAAACGGCGATGGTGCCGATATGGATGACAACACCCGAAATCCCAAGGAAAAGGTGGAGGCCAAGGACGATGCCCTTAAATTGCTT
Source organism: Maribacter aurantiacus (assembly GCF_005780245.1). Taxonomy (NCBI): domain Bacteria; kingdom Pseudomonadati; phylum Bacteroidota; class Flavobacteriia; order Flavobacteriales; family Flavobacteriaceae; genus Maribacter; species Maribacter aurantiacus. Next base: position 349,633 of record NZ_VBUK01000002.1, read on the forward strand.
AGGGTGGTCCAGGGAACCAGTGAAAAATTCAAATCAAAGGAAATAGTCAATACCCTTAGAGGAAAAAACAACGCATTGATAAGTTCCCACAAAACCAATGAAAAAGAGTTTTTTGGGATTGGGTCCGACAAGGATAAGAGCCATTGGATGGCCTTGATCAGGCAGTTTTTGGTTGCAGGTTATATACGCAAGGACATCGAACAATACGGAGTACTGCACCTAACCGAAAAAGGCCAGGAGTTTTTGAAGAATCCGCACTCCTTCTTGATGACAAAAGACCACGTTTATAATGCCGAAAATGACAACGCGATTGTTGGGGCCTCCAAAGGCGGTGGTGTTGCCGATGAAAAATTGCTCAAGCAATTGAAGGACCTGAGAAAGTCCCAGGCCAATAAACTAGGGGTGCCCCCATTTGTAGTTTTCCAAGACCCCTCATTGGAGGACATGGCACTTAAATATCCGATTTCCTTGGAAGAACTACTCAATGTCCATGGTGTGGGCGAGGGCAAGGCCAAAAAGTACGGTACCCCTTTCGTGTCCTTTATCGCATCGTATGTAGAAGAAAATGATATCATCCGTCCAGATGACCTTGTGGTAAAAAGTACCGGGGCCAATTCAGGGTTGAAATTGTACATTATCCAAAATGTGGATAGGAAACTACCGCTGGATGACATCGCTTCGGCCAAAGGTTTGGAAATACCTGAACTCATCAAGGAAATGGAACAAATTGTCTACAGCGGCACCAAGCTGAATTTGGATTATTGGATAGATGAGGTCTTGGACGAAGACCAACAGGAGGAAATCCACGAATATTTTCTAGAAGCGGAAACTGACAACCTGGAAGAGGCCATGAAGGAATTTGATGGTGAATATGAGGATGAGGAATTACGACTCTACAGGTTGAAATTTATCAGTGAAGTGGCGAATTAGGATTGTTATTTTGTAACTGGTTTTTGAATTATTTTCAATTTTAAACGGTCTGCATCAAAATATGCTTCCATTCCTATGGGAAAGGTAAAGTTCTGTTCCACATGTCCAAAGCTAAAGCCATAAGCTGCGGGAATTTCCAGTGGTTTTATCCTATCCAGTATTACTTCCTTTAAGGTAAAAGAATTGGGATTGTTACTTGTATTGCATCCTTTGCATACTCCAAAAAGGATGCCCGAAGCCTTTTTAAACGTTTTACCTTCAATTAATTGGGTTAACATCCTATCGATTCGATACGGTGACTCCTCCACATCCTCTATACATACGATCTTATCCGTAAAGTCAATTTCATGGGGCGTACCTATGAGGGCATTGATCAAAGTAAGGCTTCCGCCGCAAAGTTCACCTTTTGCCTCGCCCGGGTTTATGGTATAGCGTTCATATTCCGCATCTATAAGCTGTTCCTTCGTAAGCTTGGCATTTCGTATCACCCTATTTTCTTTGGGCTTTTTAACGATATCGATAAGGGCCTTTTGGGAATAACCATCATCAAGGGTACTTCCTACCGGGCCATGAAAAGTGATAAGACCGGTCATTTGATGAATACCGTTCAAAAGAGCGGTAACATCGCTAAAGCCAATTAGGGCCTTGGGATTGGAGGCTATCACCCCATAATCTATCAAATGCATGATTCTGGTGCATCCGTATCCGCCTCGTATACAAAGTATGCCGTCCACAACTTTATTTTCGAACATATGGTTGAGATCGGTTGCCCGTTCTTCATCGGTATTACTGAAATAACCATATGGTTTGGATAGCCTTTCCGTACAATAGACAATATATCCCATTTTTCGTAGGACCGACTTGGCCTTGGTCAAGGTTTCTTCGGAAAATCGGTATCCGGGGGCTATCAATCCAATGGTGCCCCCTTTTTTTAAGGGCTTCGGATACAATTTACCTGTTAGTTTGACCGATTTCCCAGTTTTGGGGAATTCTTTTCCGTATACAAGTTGATAGACGGATAGGCTTAGGGCGGCGGTTAGGAACTTTCTTCTAGGTAACATTGGCTAGGTATTAAAACAATTTAATAATGTTTAACTATTTTAAAAATTAATTAAACAAAAATTAAGATTATGCTATGAATCAATCGCATACATTTGGATAAATCTAAAAAAAAGAACTATGAAAATTTTAAAAATTACCACAGTATGCGCTTTCCTTCTTTGTTTGACCGCGGGTTTTTCCCAATCGGACAATATCGTAGGGGTCGCCGCAGGAAACGAGAATTTTACCACGTTGGTAACCGCTGTTAAATCTGCCGATTTGGTAGGAACCTTAAGTAGTGAAGGTCCTTTTACAGTGTTTGCGCCAGTGAACAGTGCCTTTAGTGCCTTGCCCGATGGTACAGTTGAAAGTCTTTTGAAGCCGGAAAACAAGTCTACGTTACAAGGAATATTGACCTATCACGTAGTATCCGGTGAGTATATGGCCAAGGACGTAATCAAGGCGATAAACGATAACAATGGCGAATTCAATGTTAAGACGGTTGCGGGAGGTGATATTACCCTATCTTTGTCAGACGGAAATGTGATGTTGAAAGATGCCAAAGGTGGCATGGCCAAAGTTGTAATGGCCGATGTTGATGCCTCAAACGGTGTAGTACATGCCATTGATGGCGTGGTAATGCCTAAATAAGGTTATTTTGCCTTACAAAAAAGCCGTTGCAAATTTTTGCAACGGCTTTTTTCTTAACATTCATCTGGTTTATTGCGATGCGGCCGAGGTACCGCCGTCAACTTTCCCCCTTTTCAATTGCCGTTGAATTTTCCGAATCGCGGATTCAATGGATTTTTCAGGTTCGATAATATTGTATTCTCCCCAAAAATCCGGGTCGGCAAAACCTATGGCCTCATCGGTCAGAATGATATCAGATTTAATTCGGTCCTTATACTTTGGAATCTCGTTACTCAAGTTCTCTTCCCAATCCGTTATGGCCATTTCACAGCTCATGCTATAAACGGAATTAAAAAGCCTTTTGTCCCAATTGATTTTAAACTCCATCAACACGTTGCTATAGCCATAGTACCATTTTCCATCTTTCTCGCGGTAGTCTACCCTGTAGGCGACCTCCGTGGGCCAAACATCCGCATTTCTGGGTTTCTTTCTCACGAACATTTGAGCGGCAAGATCTCGATCGGTAATATTCAGGGAATAAATGGCACTGGTCAATATTTTATTGTCCACATCTATGTATAGTTTTCCCGTGTAGAGGGGATCTATTATCCCTGGTTTTTGGGTGAAATCTATCACATAGATCAATTTGTCGTCTACCCTCGTAGAATTTGAGAATGAAAAATCATAGTACTCGAACATATCGGCCGCAAAAATATAATCGGGATATTTTACCATATCCACGAACAAAGCGTTGAAAGGACCACCTTGAAGCTTCAAAGCAAGCGTGTCCAATTTACTATAGTCCGTGCTTTTACGCGCTTTAAAAAGTTTCAGTGCATCGTTTTTATTACTGGAGTAGGGGGCCTTGTAAATGTTCACCACAGCTTCGGAAAGACTCACGTTCTGCCTCCTTCTTTTAATCGTTTCCCGGTAAAAGGCCGTCATCACAGTGGGATTATCGATATAGTTTTCCCCCCGTTTTTTCAAGGTTTCCCTAACCAGGGCCCTGGCATCCTTTGGAATACTCAGACTTACTTCCGAAAGTTGCGTGACGAGTTCCGTCATACCAATTTCATTACCTTCGGATTTAAATTGCAACATAGGGATTCGTTTGGTCCTGTAACCTAAAAACGATACGATGACATTTTCACTGGTGTTGGAATCCGGCACCTTTAGCGAAAATTCACCTTCCGTGTTCGTAATTGTACTGATATTGGTATTTTCCAACGTGAGGGTCGCAAAAATCAAGGGTTTCTTCGTTTCGCTGTCATACACTTCCCCTAGATATTCCTTGAAGCCTTCTTCTTGGGCAAACAGTCCAACACTTAGCAACATGCAGGTAAAAAGCCATACAATCCTTGGATTGAAAAGGCCTTTCATTTTTTGGAGATTTATTGGCAACGCCAAAGGGTTTAATATCCCGAGGTTTGACTTGAAATAAAAAGCTCGTTTTTGAATAATTCCTAGTTGGCTAGCCCCGAAGTGGTTTACTTTCTTGTTCATATCAATTTGATTTTTAGCAATCTTGGGAACAACTCCCTTTTTCCTACCTAAAATAGTGATTTTAAGAGTGATATAAAATAAATTTTAGTTAAAATAAATGGTTTTGAAACAATGCCAAAGTCGGAATAAGTTGGGTATTATCCTTTGTGGGTCTTGGAAGAATGACTGACCAATCTTTGAATTTCCTTTAATTCAGAGGCGGTAAGATCGCGCCATTTTCCCACGGGTACATCCAAGGTAACGTTCATAATCCGAATTCGCTTCAATTTTTTTACCCGATAGTCCAAGTATTCGCACATGCGCCTAATCTGTCGGTTCAAGCCTTGGGTAAGGATAATCCTAAATTGATATTTACTGACCTGATGTACTTCGCATTTTCGTGTGACGGTATCCAAAATAGGCACCCCGTTTCTCATTTTCTTTAAAAATTCGGGAGATATGGGCTTATCCACGGTAACCAAGTATTCCTTTTCATGATTGTTTCGGGCCCGTAAAATCTTGTTTACGATATCGCCGTCGTTCGTGAGGAAAATCAAACCTTCGCTCGGTTTGTCCAACCTACCGATGGGAAAAATCCTTTTTGGATAATTGATGAAATCGATGATATTGTCCTTTTCCACGCCTGTGTCCGTTGTACAAACAATTCCAACGGGTTTATTAAACGCGAGGTATACCGGTTTTTCTTTAGGTTCGGAAATCGATTCGCCATCCACCTGTACCAAATCCCCTTCGGATATCTTGGTGCCCATTTCAGGAACTTTTCCATTGATGGTCACCCGCCCCTGTTCTATGAGCTTATCGGCCTCCCTACGGGAACAATAACCGACTTCGCTCAGATATTTGTTGATACGGGTTTGTTTGGGTGCTTCTGGCATCTATCTCTTTCTTTCTAGTTCCAATCTGTGGATTTCCCTTCCCAGTTCGGCTAAAAAGGGAATACCTATTTCATTGTATTCATAGGCATCGTCATTGAAGATTCCATCCTTGTTTACCAAAATGGTCGCCGTGAGCATAAAATCCACCTTGTTTTTAGTGTCCTTGATGTAGGCGCAATCGGTCAGCGTACCATAGGCAAACCCCACCTTATTGTAGATTTCCATATGGGAAGGTATGGTATCCTTGGTGTCTCCGTATATGAAAAATTTACAATAACCATCAAAATATTCCGTAGGGTCATAGCCCGAATTTCTTGGGAGTATCTTCATCGCTTCCAGTAAAAACGCATGTTGATCTGGGGACAGGTTGAATCGCTGTTCTGGACGGAATTGTTCAGGGAATATCACCCGCTTTAGGACACCGTGTTGGGCCTCAATGGGGTAGTAGTTTTTCAATGAAAAATCAAATGGATCCTCCATCAAAGTATCGTCTTCATAGTAGCCTATTCCTTTACGAATGTTTTTCAGGGATAACCGTATTGGAGCCAAATTTATACTAGGTTTCGTTATGCCAGTGGTACTATCGTTCAAATAGATGATCAAAGGTTTGGTTTCCAGGTCTTCCGAGTGATAGCCCAGTCTATGTGAGATACGGACGGGTTCTACGCCCTTTTCCCATAAAGAAGCGTTTATGGCATCCTGTCCCAACAGTTCCACCAATCGGTTGTTGGCCAAATTGTCGCTAACGCTGAAAATTTCTACAACATCCTTGGAGAATGTCGATTCTAGGGTGTCGCCTTCCACATAATAACGTACCTCCCTGTTCAGGGTATCCGTCTCGTTCAATCGTTCCAAGCCCAGTACTGCTATGGGAAATTTGACCGTGCTGGCGGGATAGAAGTAAGCGTCCTTATCCACCTGAAAATCATAATCGGTAAAAAAAATACTGTCGTTTTTCCTATCGATTTTGGTATACCTGATTTGGACTTCGTACCGATCAAGGCTATCCATGACCCTCTTTATTTTCGGGTTGTTGGAACTTAGTGCAACTTCCAAAAGGTTATCGTTCACCGGTTCGTTCGAACAGGAAAAAAATAACCCAATGATCAAAAGGCCCAAGAGCCTTAATGATATATACAACGTGTGATTAATTTTCAACATAAACTTCCCCTCTATGTGGTTTTAATCGATCCCGCATGGCAATCATATCCCGTTCATGAACGACCAGGAAGGCTATACTGTGCATATCGTTCAATTCCGTGAAACCCGTTGTGATCGCCGCTACTTTTTCCAAGGTAATGAATTCCTTGAGATGAATTTCATGGTGCTCTGCGGTCTTGTGCGCGGCGGGACCCCTAAAGTCCCAAATCAATTTGATCTGTCTTTCCAAAATAATAAACTAATAGGTATCAAAATTAACATTTGGACCTTATTTTTCCATGGATTTCAAAAATTTTGTTGCGTTTGTCCAACTTTTTGAATGCAATTTTTCTAGGATTATCGCCTTATTCTGTTAAGGAAAACCCATAGCGTTTGTTCGGGATATTGTATTTGCTATTTTTGCAGGATGTGTAGTTCTCAAATGATACAACGGGGAGTCCTTTATTTGTTGATGGCGGTAGGAACTGTTTGTATCCTCGTTTCATGCGAGGGGTATTTCAACAAAAAAGAGGAAAAGGAGCCGTTGGCCAGGGTGGGCGAGTCGTATCTTTACAAAGAGGACGTGAAGCCCCTTCTTAAAGAGGGAATGTCCAAAGGGGACAGTGCTTCTTTCGTAACCAATTATATCAATAACTGGGCCTCCAAACAACTACTGCTTTCCAAGTCCAAGATCAACCTACCGGAGGAAAAGCTACGGGAATTCGATGCTTTGGTCGATGCGTATAGAACAGACCTGTACACCAGGGCCTATCAAGAAGCTTTGGTATCACAGGGGACGGACACATTAATTTCCGAAACCCAATTACAGGAATTCTATGACAAACAAAAGGAAAATTTCAAATTAAAGGAGCGCATCGTGCGCATTCGTTTTGTACAATTGCCCCTGAATTTTTTGAATCAGGACGAAGTTAAGCAGCGCTTACGAAGTTTTGACGAGGAGGATTTGACGTATCTGGATTCCATTGGGGTACAGTTTAAGAAGCTGAATTTTAACGATTCCATTTGGGTGAGTTCTTCCAGGATATTTGAGGAAATTCCACCCATAACCTTTGATAATCAGGATAGATACTTAAAAAATTCACAATTTTTTGAATTACAGGATTCAATCGGGGTATATTTGGGCAAAATAGAGGAAGTAAAGGATGTCAATGATATCGCACCACTTTCATACATTGCACCTACCATAAAGCAAGTTTTATTAAGTCGCAGAAAAATCGACTACCTGCGAAAACTAGAAACCGAAATCATAGATGAAGCAATCAGAGAAAAAGAATTTGAGGTTTACAATGACAACAAGTAGGAGACTGTTGACCTTTTTGGCAAGTATCTTTTGTGCAATTTTGACGGCCCAGGAGAATACGGAAGAAGGCGCGGAGGCATCGGCAAGTGTTGAAACTCCCTCTAAGAAAGACTCCACAAACTTTAAGCGGATCAAATTGGACGGAATCGCCGCCGTAGTGGGTGATTATGTAATCTTGGATTCCGATATCGAAAAAACCCTCATCGATTTAAAAAGTCAGGGTGCATCCACGGAAGATATTACGCACTGTAGCCTTTTGGGCAAGCTGATGGAAGATCGATTATACGCACATCAGGCCGTACAGGACAGTATTTTGGTTTCCGATGATGAGGTGAATGCCACGGGCGAGCGTCAATTACAGTCCCTGGTGCAGCAGATCGGTTCTATGGAGAAGGTCTTGAAGTACTACAAAAAGGAGGACGAGCAAAGTTTTAGGGAGGAGTTGTTCAAGATCAACAAGCTACGAATGCTGTCCGAAAAAATGCAGCAGGATATTGTTTCAGAAATAGAGATAACCCCAGAGGAAGTACGTCAATTCTTTAACAAGATTCCTGAAAACGAACGGCCTGTTTTTGGTGCCGAATTGGAAATCGCCCAGATTGTGAAGGCTCCGGAGCCTTCACAGGAAGAAAAGCAGAAGGTGATAGACAAGCTCAATGAAATAAAGGCCGATGTTGAGGACAACGATGCCAGTTTTAGCGTAAAGGCCATTTTATATTCGCAAGATCCTGGCTCTAAATCCAAAGGTGGATTTTATAGTATAACCAAGGACACAGGATTTGATAAGACATTTAAGGATGTAGCTTTCAGCCTAAGGGAAGGGGAGGTTTCGGAGCCTTTTGAGACCATGTTTGGGTTTCATATTATTTACATTGAAAAAATAAGGGGCCAGGAGCTCGATCTAAGACATATTTTGATTCAGCCCGAAATTTCGGATAAGGCCTTGGCCGAGGCTAAATCGGAATTGGACAGCATCCGTCAGAAAATTATAGAGGGGAAATTTACCTTCGCTGAGGCGGCCCTGAACTTTTCGGACGAAAAGGAGACTAAATTCGATGGTGGCTTGCTAAGAAACCCGCAGGATTTCAGTTCCCGTTTTGAACTTACTAAAATGGATCCTACCTTGTACAATCAGGTACGTGATTTGCAGGACGACCAAATATCCTATCCCATTTTGGAAGCTGACCCAAGGGGAGGTCCATCCAAGTACAAAATTCTTAAGGTGACCAATCGATATGACGAACACGTTGCGGATTTTGCAAAGGACTACACCAAAATTCAACAACTTGCCCTAACGGAAAAGCAATATAATGCCATCAAGGAATGGATGGAAGATCATATTGAAGATACGTATATTAGCGTAAGCGATGCCAACAGGGATTGTGATTTTGCCAATAACTGGGTAAAGGAATAAATATGTCAGATGTTGCTGCCGTTAAATTATTGGTCGAAAAACACAATGCCTTAAAGAAGGAAATAGCCAGGGTAATCGTTGGCCAGGAAGCCGTTATAGACCAAATATTGCTCTCCATCTATACAGGAGGACATTCCCTTTTAATCGGTGTTCCGGGGTTGGCCAAGACCTTGATGGTGAATACCATTGCCCAAGCCCTAGGATTGGATTTCAAGCGCATCCAGTTTACACCAGATCTCATGCCCAGCGATATCTTGGGTAGTGAGGTTTTGGACCAGAACAGAAATTTTAAGTTCATCAAGGGCCCTGTTTTTTCCAATATTATTTTGGCCGATGAGATCAATAGAACCCCACCCAAAACCCAGGCGGCCCTTTTGGAGGCCATGCAGGAAAGGGCGGTTACCATTGCGGGCCATCAATATAAATTGGATTTGCCCTATTTTGTTTTGGCTACCCAAAACCCCATAGAGCAGGAGGGAACTTATCCCTTGCCCGAAGCGCAGTTGGACCGTTTTATGTTCGCGATAGAATTGAAGTATCCAAGTATTGAGGAAGAGGTCATGGTCGTAAAAAATACGACTTCAACAACCAAATACCATGTGGAGCCGCAGTTCAACGCCCAGCAAATATTGGAAGTACAGGAATTGGTCCGTAAAATTCCCGTTCCTGACAATGTTGTGGAGTATGCGGTAAAATTGGTCAACAAGACCCGACCAAATTTGGAATCCGCCTCGGATTATGTAAAACAATACGTTGATTGGGGAGCGGGCCCGCGCGCCTCCCAAAACTTGATCCTGGCAGCGAAGGCGAATGCCGCCATCAGCGGAAAATTTTCACCGGATTTCGAGGACGTACAGAAAGTTGCCTATGGTATCCTAAAACACAGGATCATAAAAAACTACAAGGCAGAGGCCGAGGGTATTTCCGAAGAGGCAATTATCAAGCAGCTACTATAATTTCCAAAACCCGAAAATCTGTTTTCCGCAAGATTTAAGCGTCTTTGAGCGTTAAATTCGGTATTCCGTAAATCTAATTTTCTGGGAATGGCAAAAAAGGGTTTATTCCTTTGTTTAAAATTTTAATTGCGCCTTAGATTTTCTTAATTTTACGGAATTGCTTTAACATTAAATAGAGAAATATGGCATTTGATATTGATATGATTAAAGGGGTGTACGCCAATATGGCTGAGCGGGTGGATAAGGCCCGTGAAATTGTGGGAAAACCACTGACCCTTTCGGAGAAGATTTTGTACGCTCACTTGTGGGACGGTACTCCCACTAAGGCCTTTGTTAGAGGCAAGGATTATGTTGATTTCGCTCCGGATCGTATTGCTTGTCAGGATGCAACGGCTCAAATGGCCTTATTACAGTTCATGCAAGCCGGAAAACCAAAGGTGGCGGTGCCTACCACCGTGCATTGTGATCACTTGATCCAGGCGAAAAGTGGTGCTGCTGCAGATTTGAAGACGGCCAATTCCACGAGTGCGGAAGTATTTGATTTTTTGGAATCCGTTTCCAATAAATACGGTATCGGGTTTTGGAAACCTGGTGCCGGAATCATTCACCAAGTGGTATTGGAGAATTATGCATTTCCAGGTGGCATGATGATAGGAACCGATTCCCACACCGTGAATGCAGGTGGTTTGGGAATGGTGGCAATTGGTGTAGGTGGTGCCGATGCCGTCGACGTCATGGCCGGAATGGCTTGGGAGCTAAAGTTTCCAAAGTTGATAGGGGTGCGTTTGACCGGGAAAATTTCAGGTTGGACCGCTCCAAAGGATGTAATTCTTAAAGTTGCCGAAATTCTTACCGTGAAGGGAGGAACCGGAGCTATTGTTGAATATTTCGGTCCCGGTGCCAAGGCGCTTTCCTGTACGGGGAAAGGAACCATATGTAACATGGGTGCTGAAATTGGGGCTACAACATCAACCTTTGGTTATGACGACTCCATGGAAAGATATTTGAGGGCCACGGATAGGTCTGATGTTGCCGATGCCGCCAATAAAGTACGGGAGTATCTTACTGCCGATGAAGAGGTATATGCCAATCCGGAACAGTATTTTGATCAAGTCATTGACATCGACCTTTCAAAACTGAATCCATTGTTGAACGGGCCTTTTACGCCGGATTTGTCCACTCCCGTTGGCAAGGAAATGACCAAGAAAGCCACGGAAAACGATTGGCCAATGCAGGTAGAATGGGGACTTATAGGTTCGTGTACCAACTCATCCTATGAAGATTTGTCAAGAGCTTCCTCTATTGCGCAACAGGCTTTGGATAAGAAACTAAAGACAAAGGCGGAATTTGGAATTAACCCAGGTTCTGAACAAGTACGTTTCACGGCGGAACGGGATGGTATCCTTGGCATATTCGAGAAATTGGATGCCAAGATATTTACGAACGCCTGCGGACCGTGTATCGGACAGTGGGCGCGTTACAGTGATCCAAAGAATGCACCCAAGAACAGCATCGTTCATTCCTTCAACAGAAACTTTGCAAAACGTGCGGATGGAAACCCAAATACCCATGCATTTGTGGCTTCCCCAGAAATTACCGCTGCCATAGCGATAGCTGGCAGGTTGGATTTCAATCCAATGACGGATACCTTGATCAATGAGGATGGCGAGGAAGTACGATTTGAGGAACCAACAGGATGGGAATTGCCACCCAAAGGTTTTGAAGTGGAAGATGCCGGTTATCTAGCGCCCAAAGAGGATGGCTCCAGTGTAAAGGTAGTTGTGGACCCAACCTCGGAAAGGTTACAGCTTTTGGATCCTTTCGAGCCCATCCAGAATGAGTCGTTACAAAACGTCAAATTGTTGATAAAAGCTTTTGGAAAGTGTACCACGGACCATATTTCCATGGCCGGACCTTGGTTGCGCTTTAGGGGCCATTTGGACAATATCGCCAATAATACCTTGATCGGTGCGGTAAACGCTTTTAACCAAAAGACGAATTTGGTAAAGAATCAGTTGACCGGTGAATACGAAGGTGTGCCCGATACCCAAAGGGCCTACAAGGCGAAGGGAATAAAATCCATGGTTGTTGGTGATCACAACTATGGGGAAGGCTCGTCCAGGGAGCACGCTGCCATGCAGCCAAGACATCTTGGTGTAGCGGCGGTTTTGGTAAAATCCTTTGCTCGTATCCATGAAACAAACTTGAAGAAGCAAGGGATGTTGGCTTTGACTTTCGCCAATGAGAATGACTATGAGTTGATTCAGGAGGACGATATCTTCAATTTTGTTGATATAGCCGATTTTGCTCCGGACACTCCGTTGACGATTGAGATTGTTCATGCCGATGGTTCCAAGGACACCATAAAGGCAAACCATACCTATAACGATGCACAAATTGGATGGTTTAGGGAAGGTTCCGCTTTGAATGTTATCAAGAAGCAGAATGCAGCATAATCTAGTAGTAATCTACCACTGGGCGATCCCATGAGGCATTCGCGGTAGATGCACTTTTTTTTCGAGGCCTGCCCGACAGGTGTTCAGGCGGGCAAGCCTTGAAGTATTGAACCCCTTGGCGGTGCCAATAAAATAAATTAGGAAAACTCCCGAAACTATTCGGGAGTTTTTTAGTTTTGGGTATTCCATAAACTGAAGATGAAGAAACAAACATTTTTCACACTTTTGATCATCGCATTTGTGTTGTCCTTCTTTGTAACCCCCCTTGGTGATTATAGCAAGATTCTTTTAAATAGATGGTTGGCCATGGCACCTACCATAATAACTCCGGAAAAGAGGGGTAAAATATCCAGCTACGATTGGACACTAAAGGATGAAGATTGGAAGCTCTTCAGTTTTGAGGAGGCTAAAGGCAATGTGGTGTTTATTTCTTTTTGGACCTCTTGGCATATGCCATCACAAGCTCAGTTAAAGGATATCCAAAGTCTATACGAAAAGTATAAGGGTAGGGTTAATTTCTATATCATTACCAATGAGGAGCGGGCCCCTGTGGAACTGTTTATGGAAGAGCATGGGTATACGTTTCCTGTTACGTACAGGATTGTGGGTGAAGACAGTCCGGTTACTATATTAAAACCGCCCGGATCCTATATAATCGATAAAAACGGTTTCATAGCCGTTCATCAAAATGCGATTGCCGATTGGGACAATTCCGCTGTGGATGCATTGTTGGAGGAGCTAATATCGGAATAAAACGAAACGGGTTTCCATAAAAAAACAGCAACAATATTCATTTTGTATCTTAGATATTCCTAAATGGCAATTTTCAGGAATATTGTATGTCCCAAATCACAACACTCACTTTTTTTAGATATACCAATTTTAGCAGTAAGTTATGGGCCTTTGGCGAAATGCATTTTGCACATGCAGGGCTTTCCAAAGTAGAAGGTCTTCAAATGTACAAACTTATGGGAAGCGGTAGAGAAGGCTTTAATCCCTTACCGGATTGGTCTGTTTATGGCTTGCTTCAGATATGGAAAAATGAAACTTGTGCTAACGAGTTTTTCAATACCTCGACTATTATGCAACGTTATTTGGGGAAAAGTGAAGAAAGATGGACGGTTTACATGAAAAACACTACGGCAAAGGGGGATTGGGATGGTAATAATCCTTTTATCAAAAGTGAATCTTTGGAAGAAGCGAATCCGTACATTGCCGTAATCACCAGGGCGACAATCAAAACAAGAATGCTCCTTAAATTTTGGAAATATGTTCCAACATCCCAAAAATCCCTAGCTGGTAATAGGGGGCTTTTATTTACAAAGGGGATAGGTGAGGTCCCTTTTTTACAAATGGCAACATTCAGTATTTGGAGTGATAAGGAATCCCTTATGCAATTTGCCTACGCGAGCAAAGAACACCAAAAAGCGATTCAAAAAACAAGGCAGTTGAATTGGTACAAGGAAGAACTTTTTTCCAGGTTTCAGCCTTACAGGTCCATAGGTACTTGGATGGGCAAAAACCCACTATATGACTTAAAAAATTAGAAAAGGAAAAACCCAAAGAAAACAAGTTGGGCCAAATACAGATGGATTGAAAATTGTTTATTTCCCTCTATTATTAGGACTCTTAGTAGTATCTGGAACAAAATCGCCAAGGCGAACCATGTCGTATAATTTTCAAGCGGTGCCATACCACCTTCAAAAGTCCAAAAATCGAATACTGGGGCATTGTGCTCCATAAAATAATCAAGTAAAACCATAAGGCCCGCGGCCAATATAATCTTGGGGATGGATTTTAATTTGGTATAATCAAGCATACTTGCCGTGATAAAGGTAAGAAGGGCCCAGTATGTACCAATCAAATAAGGAACCCCGTCAAGTTTTGGGCCTAGGTTATTCCCATATGCATACTCCCCAAACAAAATTCCATAGTGTACCCCAAGCCATTCGGCAAACATGCCACCACAAAAAAACAATACAAAGGCAAAGGACTTTATTGGAGTATTGATGGGATAAATAAATAAAAAGAGCGTTAAACTGATTATTAGGTTCAAAGGGGTTTTTTGAATAAACCATTCCAAATTCCCCGAAGCGATTCCAATAATGGCCGAAATATGAAATAACCATACTATACCAATAGCGATGAGGACCTTATGTTTGGATAGGGCTTCAAGCATTTGGAATGGGGTTTGGAACCAAGTCGGAAACAATTTTCGCGGATAAAAGACAAAGGGGAATCCCCCCCCCTGGATGTACGGATCCTCCACAGAAATATAAATTTTCAATCGATTTTGAAAAATTCGCATGCCTTACAAAGGCGGCAAATTTATCATTACTTGCCGCGCCATAGAGGGCTCCCCGGAATGAACTTGTACTGCTTTCAATCCCAACTGGGTCCAAAATATGCTCCGTAGTTATGAATTCTTCAATGTTTGTTTTTAGGATCCTATTTATTTTGGAAACAATGTTCTTTCTCGCCACTTGTTTTAGCTCGCGCCAATCCTGCCCATAGTTTCCTGGAGCGTTTATCATCACGAACCAATTCTCATGGCCCTCGGGCGCATCCCTGACCTCTTCTTTAGAGGTAATATTGATGTAGATGGTAGGGTCCGTGTAAAGGGTCTTTTGGTCAAACAAAGCTTGGAATTCATCAGGGTAGGAATCAGTAAACAGAATATTGTGCAAATCCAGTTGTGGAAATTCCTTTGAAATCCCCCAATAGAATATGAGTGCGGAACTTGAGCGTTCTTGTTCCAGGGTTTTTTTTGGATAGGGTTGGTCCTTCAGCAATTTTTTATAGGTAGGATACACATCCATGTTGGAAACCACAATATCGGCCTTATGCGCGACTCCCTTGGATAGTACGCCAATAGCCTTTTTATTTTTAACAATGATATTTTCTACCGGATGTCCAAACTTGAAGCTGACCCCTTTTTGTTTGGCAAATTCATATAACGAAAGACTAATGCTGTGCATTCCTCCCTTGGGAAAATAGGTGCCATAATGCATTTCCAAATGGGGAATCATGGACATGATGCCTGGGGTTTTATAGGGCGATGAGCCATTATACGTGGCATACCGATTAAAGAGTTGTACCAACTTTTGGTTTCTAAAATACTGTTTGTTTACAGAGTCTAGCGTCACATTTAAATGTAGTTTCCCAATTTGAAGGATAGACTTTATGGTTTGTTTTGATAGGTACGTGGAGAGCTTATGAAGGGACTTTTCCAAAAATAGGGCCGCGGTCAAGTCATATTTTTCACGGTTTCTGTTTAAATAGGATTTTATTTTTTGTGGAGGTTCATTGAAGCTCTCGGATGCGTCTTTTATAAACTTTTCTATATCCGATGCCACTGAAAATCGGTGTCCATCTTCCCAAAAATAATTACAGACAATTTGTTTTTTACTGTATTGAAAATAAGTTGGGAAATCCTCTTGATACAGTGCAAAAAGTTCGGTGACCAAATGGGGCATCGTGAACAAGGAGGGTCCCAGATCAAAACGGTAGCCATCCTGCTCGATAGCGTGAAGTTTACCTCCAGGGTAATCGTTGACTTCCAGAACCGTTACTCGGTAACCTTTTTTGCGAAGTCTTAAGGAAGTGGCTAAACCACCAATGCCGGCACCGATTACCAAAGCATGGGGCATTGGCTATTTTTTAAAATATTTGAAGGGCACTACCAACATTCCAAAACATTCCCCGTCCTCTTTTCCCAAGTGTTTGTGATGGATTTTGTGGGCGCGTCGTACACCACGTGCATACCAATTGTTTGCGTTACGGAAAATTTTGAATCTTTGGTGTATGAAGATGTCGTGTACAAAAAAATATGCGATACCATAGGCCAAAATTCCAAAACCAAGAGGGTATCCATACCAAAATCCGTTTGCCCCAGTGTAAAACAGCGACATACTTACAATGGCGTAAAAAATAAAGAAGGCATCGTTTCTTTCAAACCAGGAATCATGTTCTTTATGGTGATGGTCCTTATGCAAGGACCATAGGAATCCATGCATGATGTATTTATGGGTAAACCAGGCCATAAATTCCATGAAAGAGAATGTACCCAAAAAAATAATAATCCAAAGAAACGTATTCATCTAAACTAAGTTCATTTTATATTTAACATAAGACCTTGCCAGAAGACCGAATTTTTCATAATCAGGAACCCTTATACGGGTGCTTTTAATTTCCATGGACGGGGTGTTTTGTAGCTTTTTAAGAAGCCTAGTGTAATATCTATAGGCCGTATATACCCCGAATTTTGCCTCAATGGGCAGTTTTACGATACCTTTGTACCCCTCTTGAAAATCTCGTTGTATCTCTTGAACGATTTCCATTTTTGAATCTTCGTCCAGAGCAGCGAGATTGGCGTTTGGAAAATAAGTGCGGTTTAACTCCTCAAAATCGGCCTTTACATCCCTTAGGAAATTCACCTTTTGAAAGGCAGAACCTAGGGCCATGGCAGATTCCTTCAGATTTTCGTAGGATTCATCACAGCCCTTGACAAATACTTTAAGGCACATAAGACCAACTACATCCGCGGAACCATAAATATATTCTTTATACTCGGCCTCGGTTTTGTAAACGTTCTTGGTCAAATCCGCCCGCATACTTTTCATAAAGGAATCCACTAAATGAATGGGGATGTTGTATTTATGGAACGTGTATTGGAACGAGTTTAGAATGGGGTTCAAACTTATTTTGTTTTCCAGTGCGGCGGCAAGTTCTTCCTCAAATTTATCGAATAAGGTCTTTTTATCATACTCGTGGAAGGTATCTACAATTTCATCGGCAAACCTTACAAAACCATAAATGTTGTATATGTCCCCACGTATGGAACCATGAAGCATTTTTGTTGCCAAGGCAAACGATGTACTGTATTTTTCGGTAACGATTTTACTACACTGGTAGGATACCTTGTCAAAAGTGATTTTCATGTGTTCATTTATATGGTTAAAGCTGTGGAATGGTACACCCAAATAATCCTTTTGCCGATTAAGATCTGTACTTTCATAGCCTTAAGTTAGTTATTTTTGGTTAAAAGTTCAGAAACCAATTTTCCTGAAATTAAAGATGGAGGAACGCCAGGTCCAGGAACTGTAAGTTGCCCTGTGAAATAAAGGTTTTTAACCTTACCGCTCTTTAATTTTGGTCTGAGAAATGCGGTTTGGGATAGCGTATTCGCCATTCCATAGGCATTGCCTTTATAGGAATTGTACCGCTCCACAAAGTCATTTACACAAAAGGTTTCCTTAAAGCGAATTTTATCCAAGACTTTTTGACCTGTTTTTTCCTCAAACCTATCCATAATCAAGTCAAAATATTGCTCCCGAAGCGCTTTAGTATCCTCAAGCCCGGGTGCGATGGGAACCAAAAAGAATCCGGTCTCACATCCTTCGGGTGCCATACTTTCGTCCGTTATGGAAGGAAAATTGGCATAGAATAGGGGGCTTGTTGGCCATTGCGGGTTATCATAGATTTCCTCAGCATGGCGTTCAAAATCTGTATCAAAAAACAAATTGTGATGGTCCACATTCTTGAGCTTCCCGTCAAAAGCGATATAAAATAAGAGGGAAGAAGGCGCAAAGGTTTTTTTGTTCCAATATGCTTCGCTGTATTGCCTGTACTCCGCATCCAATAAACTTTCGGAGTGATGGTAATCTGCCCCGCTGACCACGATATCGGCCAAAATAGTGGAACCGTTACAAATAATGCCATTACAGGTGTCGTTTGTGACCAAAATCTTTTCTACGTTGGCATCGGTATGAATCTTAACTCCCAATTCTTCCGCAAGACTTCCCATGGCTTCAATGATACGGTACATACCACCTTGGGGGTGCCAAGTGCCCAAACCGAAATCGGCGAAATTCATAAAGCTGTAAAAGGATGGCGTATCACTAGGCTTTGCCCCCAAAAACAGCACGGGGAACTCCAAGGTCGCAATAAGTTTTGGGTTTTTGAACTTTTTTCTAACTTCTGAACTAATTGTCTTAAAAAATTGATCAACCTTTAAAACCGTTTCCTTGGTGACCAATTCGAAAGGTGACAATCCAGGCCTTAAAACGATTTTGTTTATGGCAATTTCATAGTTTTCCTGTGCCAGGGCGATAAATTTTCTTAGATGTACGGAACTTCCGGATTCGATACGTTCAAATTCAGTACATATCTTATCCATGCAGTCCCCTATGGTAATTACGTCATCGGCAAAAAAAATTTTATATGCGGGACTTAATTTGTCCAGTTGGTAATAGTCTGAGGTCTTTTTACCAAAATCGCTGAAAAACTTCTCGAAAATATCGGGCATCCAATACCAGCTAGGGCCCATATCAAAGGTGAAACCATCCTTTATCAATTGTGCGGCCCTTCCTCCAATGGATTCGTTTTTTTCGTAGATGGATACCTGATGACCGGCCTTGGCAAGATAGCAAGCTGCCGAAAGGGATGAAAAACCAGATCCAATGATAGCTATATTTTTTTCCATAGGTTATAAATGATGGACCACCTCTTCAATTGAAGTAAAGGTTTTTACAAAACTTGGAAGTTTGGTGCGTTCCAAATGTTGGATTTGACGACCAAGTATCCATAGGTGTGGGTTTGAAGTATCTCTTAGATATAATTCAAATTCCTCAAGATAGGTGGCTATCTCGGTTTTGTCCGGCTTTACCGTGAAGTAAGATAGGAAATAAATATTGTCAAAATACTTTAGGAGATCGGTTAAATTTTCAATGGGTATCGTCTGGCCCAAATAAACCACTTTATAACCTTTTAGAAGAATCTCATAGTTTAGGTACAATATACCAATGTCATGTATCTCGTTTTCGGGTAAAAAGGACACAAAAACCTTATCCGTTTTAGTTGGCTTTTGATGTTGTAACCTCTCCGTATTCACCAAAATTTTTTGTTTGATGAGACTTGTTATGAAATGCTCATGAGCAGGGCTAATGGTATCCGTTTGCCAGAGAAGCCCGATTTCGTTCAACAGGGGAATAAATGCATCCTTAAAGACTTCCCTAAAAGACTTTGTACTTAGAAGTTTGTCATACGTTTCAAAAAAAATGGTTTGGTCAAAATTCATCATTGCCAACTTAAAGGCATTCAGATTTTGTGATTTACTGGTTTTTTTTGAAACTACCTCCTTAACGGTATTTGGTATTTCCGATTCGGGAATCTTTGCAATCTTGGAAATTTTATAACCATTATCGTATAAAAGCGTGATGTTCAGAAGCTTTTGTAAGCTGGACAAGCTATAGGTACGTATATTCGTATCTGTCCTTTCGGGGGATAGCAGATTATACCTTTTCTCCCAGATTCTAATGGTATGCGCCTTGATGCCTGATAAGTTCTCAAGGTCCCTAATGCTGAATATTTTCTTTACGTTGTTCATAGTTTGAAGAAAAACGTTAAACAAATTTAATGAATTGCATCTAAAGTTGGTTGGAAAAGATGTTAAAACCTCGCTAAATAAAAAAAAGCCAGGTAGAAAGTACCTGGCTTTCGTGCCCACGACTAGATTCGAACTAGCACGTCCTTACGAACACTACCCCCTCAAGGTAGCGTGTCTACCAATTTCACCACGTGGGCGATTCAGAATTGGGCGTAAAGATAAAAAGGTATTGTGTATTTCAAAGCAAATCTAAGATGAGTTTTAGAGTACGGCTACTAAATAAGTATCGTATTTCAGTTCGCTTCAAATAATTCATGAATTGTGATTGGACAAAAGTGCCAATTTGGACAAGCTCAAGGAATTATTTTTAAATTGTTGTTATAAACCAATTTTATGTCCAATGATTCCTAAAAATAGTAGTATTCATGCTTTAATCTCCCTTTGCCTTTGTTTTTTGAGCTTCACCTACGGTCAATGGAAACCCGCTGGTGATAAAATAAAAACCAAATGGACCGAACAAATAGACACCAAAAATATATTGAATGAATACCCTAGGCCGTTGATGGTTCGTGAGCAATGGAAAAACCTGAATGGTCTTTGGGAATATGCAATTACAAGAAAAGGGGAGTCGTGCCCAACTAATTTTGAAGGTGCGATTTTGGTTCCATTTGCTGTGGAGTCGAGCCTGTCCGGAGTTATGAAGGAAGTGGGCAGTGAAAGGGAATTATGGTACCAAACCACCTTTGAGGTTCCTTTGGACTGGAAGGAAAACAATATGCTGCTTCATTTTGGGGCGGTAGACTGGAAAGCGGATGTCTGGATAAATGATATCCTTGTGGGTTCCCATACTGGTGGATATACCCCTTTTCAATTTGACATTACACCTTTTTTGGGGGAAGGCCATCAAAAATTAACCGTTAAGGTTTGGGATCCCACGAACGATGGCCCGCAGCCCAGAGGAAAACAGGTAAAGAATCCGGAGGGAATTTGGTACACCCCGGTAACTGGAATTTGGCAGACAGTCTGGTTGGAACCCGTTCCAAAAAAGAGGATTCGCAACATCAAGACAGTCCCAAATTTGGATAGGGGTACCGTTTCTGTATATACTGAAATCGAAGGTGCCGTCTATGGCGATATTGTGGAAGTATCCGTTCTGGATGCTGGAAGTTTGGTTTCAAAGGCGAAGGCCAGGGTTGGTATGGAAATTGAGCTGCCGGTAAAAAACCCAAAACTTTGGTCACCAGAGACGCCATTTTTATATGACTTGGAAGTAAAACTTATGACCGACTCCAAGGAAACGGATAAGGTAGAAAGTTATTTTGGGATGCGAAAGATCAGTATGAAGAAGGATGCGTTTGGTATTGTAAGGATGCAACTGAACAATAAGAATTATTTTCAGTATGGTCCCTTGGATCAAGGATGGTGGCCAGACGGACTCTACACGGCCCCTACGGATGAAGCACTTGAATATGATATTGTCAAAACCAAGGAACTTGGCTTTAATATGATCCGTAAACATGTCAAGGTGGAACCTGCCCGGTGGTATGCCCACTGTGATAGGCTTGGTATATTGGTGTGGCAGGATATGCCCAATGGAGACAAAGGGCCTCAATGGCAGAACCATGACTATTTCAATGGAACCGAATTTAAAAGAAGTTCGGAATCGGAAAAAATATACAGAACCGAATGGAAGGAAATAATGGACTACTTATATTCCTTTCCAAGCATCGTGGTCTGGGTCCCATTTAACGAGGCCTGGGGGCAATTTAAAACCGAGGAAATTGCGGAATGGACGAAAAGCTATGACCCTAGTAGGTTGGTCAACGCTGCCAGTGGTGGTAATTTTTACAGGACCGGCGATATTGTCGATCTTCATAATTATCCAGGGCCTGCCATGTATCTGTACGATGCACAACGGGTAAATGTACTAGGGGAATACGGAGGTATTGGATTGGCAGTTGAAAATCATCTTTGGAAGCCTGAGAATAACTGGGGGTATGTAAAGTTTAAAAACTCCAAGGAAACCACGAATCAATATATTGAATATGCCGAAGAATTGAAGAAATTGGTAAAGGCAGGTTTCTCCGGTGCGATTTATACCCAGACAACGGATGTTGAAGGGGAAGTGAACGGTTTTATGACCTATGACCGTAAGGTGGATAAAATGGATTTTCCGGCAGTTCGTAAGGTGAATTTGGAAGTGATAAATAGTGTTGGTGAGAAGTAGCTTTCAACACTATTGTGAAAACACTGTTGCTTTTTTGCAATGGTAGGTTATATAAGTCTGTACTCCTTTAAAAAAAAACCTCGACTTTTCAGTCAAGGTTTTTTGGTAATCTGGCTGGGATTGGCTGCGCTCTTCCCTCAACGCTACGCGGTGAAAATAGTTCAAACAAAAAAAACGCTCAAGCAAGTTTGGCGTTTTTTTTAACTATTTATTCGTGACCTCGGCAGGATTACCTTTGGTTTTCCTGACAAAGCTCCGCTTTTAAAATCAAAACCTCACTAAAACAACAAAGCAAGCTATGTTTTTTAGCTTGCTTCGTTTTCAACTTATTGTTAATTAATTCGTGACCTGGCTGAGGTCTGAACTTACTTTGCTCAGGCCAATGAGAATCAAATACTTGCTATTTTGCACTTCACGTGTTGACGAATTGTGAACTTTAACTTTCGTTATACGAAAATACAGAATTTATTTCAGTGTTGATTTATACTACCAAACTTTTCGGTTTAACGGGAAACTTACATTGAATTTGAAAAACGGAACCGTTTTGATTACCGTTAGAGTTCATCGATAGAATACAGAAGCGCTAGTAAAACTAGAATGGTAGTTTTAAATGTTGAACAACATTACTTTTTCACGTTCCAATTTTTATACTTCAAGTTTAATTAGCAGAGATATAAAGATTTTTAATTGAAAAGATTAATTCCAACTGTAGAAATGCTTTGTAATCGATAACCCTGAATATTAAAGATTGGATTTACAATCAGTCTTTAACATTTAAATTTGCTATTCCAATACAACTTAAGGCAACATACCTTTAAAACTTTGTTTAAAAAGTTCAATTGATTAGAATAAAACTACGATACAATAAAATAAAAAGGTTTTGAAATATTTATTTAATAATTAAACTTTCATATTATTTTTATATTTATTTCTAAATATTTATTTAACACATTTAATTCTGCAAAAAATGGTTCTTTCTGTATGCCCAAATCCCTCAATAGATACATATGCATGGCTGGATTCTTTTAGGATAGGTCAGGTAAATCGAATCATTGAGCTCAAGGAGTTCCCTGGCGGAAAAGGAATCCATGTAGCAATGGCTTTAAAAGAGTTGAGCGTTCCAGTTTCTTTATTGGGGAATTGGGCCGGTCCAAATGGACATTGGATTATGAAGGCCCATCCCCTTAGAGGAATAGAAATCGGAGGGCCGCAACTTAATGGTAGCACCCGAAAATGTTTCACCTTTCGTTCTGAATTGGATAATGAATTAAACAATACGGAATTGTTGGAACCTGGTCCAAAAATGTCCACTTTAGATTGGGATTTATTTCAGGTCCAGTTTCGGAAAGCATTAAGCCATTGTTCTTTGGTTTGCCTCTCTGGCTCATGGCCCTCCGGAGCCCCGGACGACGCATATGCCCAGTTACTTAAAATTTGTAACAAAGAAAACAAAAAGGCCATTTTAGATTGCTCAGGGGTGCAACTGGAGAACGCCTTAAAGGTTAAATTTTACGGCTTACATATTAATGAGCATGAAGCTGTAAGTAACTTTGGCGTTGAGAAGCACTCCGAGATTAGGAAATACTTAAAAAAGAATGTTCCGATGCTCGCCTTTACCAAAGGGAAAGAAGGTCTATTTCTTTATTTACATGATCAATATGTTCACGCCAATGTAAAAGTTGAAGAGGTTAAAAGTACTGTAGGTAGTGGTGATTGCCTCACGGCGGGAATAGCCTTTGCTACATTTAATAATATGCCGATAAATAAAGTTGCCGCTTACGGAGTCGCATGCGGAGCGGCTAATTGCATGAATGGGGACTTAGGAATGTTGCATCTAAACGACGTACAGACTTTGTTGCCAAGGGTTGAGATTAAAAAGAATTGATAGTTTGCCGATTTAAATGACACGGTCTGATTTGATAATTGTAATAATGAAAGTTCTTTATAAGTTAACTCGGTATTAGTATTACATCAGTTTATGGTGGATAATTCCTTTTTCAAGGAAGCAATACAAGATTCGAATTGTAAATAATTAAGGTTGTAGTTCTGAAAGAAAATCATTAATTAAATAAAAGAATATTATGAAATTTCTACTAGGGTTCGTATTTGGTATTACACTGATAACTTCTTGTCAGAAAAAAGAAAAGGAAATAGACCTTTTTAATGGGGAGGATTTAAGTGGTTGGCATATCGATGTGCCTCAAATGGATACCATTCCTGATAGCACGAACCCATTTGTAATTCGGGACGGAATGTTGGTTAGTCTGGGTGAGCCAAGAGGTCATCTTATCACCGATAAAAGCTACAGTGATTACAAGCTTTTGATAGAATATCGATTCCCCGGCAGGCCTGGTAACTGTGGAGTTTTGGTCCATGCTTCAAAACCGAGGGCGTTGTATCAAATGTTTCCCAAATCGATAGAAGTACAAATGCAGCACGGGGATGCCGGTGATTTTTGGGTTATTGCCGAAGATATACAGGTTGACCGTATGGAAGAACGTAGAGGTCCAAAGGCCGAATGGGGTAGTACTGAAGATAAGCAAAGAAGAATCCTAAACCTTACGGATAGTTCAGAAAAACCGCTTGGGGAATGGAACACCATGGTTGTAGCCTGTGTGGGAGACGAGATAAAGGTATGGGTAAATGGTGATTTGGTAAATTATGGGTATAATGCCACGGCCAGTATAGGACAAATTGCCTTGCAGGCAGAAGGTGCTGAAGTGGAGTTCAGAAGAGTAAGCCTAACAACCATTGATGTACTGCCAGATTAGGGAAAAGCGCTATAGTGGTAAGCTTATTTGGAAATATTCTTTTGTTGTGTTTCTGGGTCACCGGAATCAAAAGCTAGAAAAAAGGCGGCCAACACTGCTAAAACGATTCCGATTATTTTAAAAGTACCAGGTATAAATCCTAATACGATCATGGATATTACCGAGGTTATCAGGGGTGCCCCGGCATTCGTCATCGGTGAGACCACCATTGCTTTACCATAGCGGAAGGCATAGACCAGACAAAGGGCTCCAATGGAATTTAAGATTTGTATGGCAGCGGCCAGCCATGGACCCTCGATCCCATAATTGATTTCTTGGGAAAAATCGGTCATAATAAGTGCGATGGGAATTAAGGCCAATCCGGTAAGGGTCATATAGAAGAAAATACTCTCCGCGTTCATGGATTCGTTGGCAAATTTCATAAAGTAGGCCTGAAGCCCCCAGGCCAATAGAACAATTACAGCAAGAACAAACCAAAGGAACCCGTAGTCTGTCGTTTCATTGCCGTCTGAATAATCAAATAGGGGAAGTGCCAATAAGGCTAATATAATTCCTATTGTACCTAGAATACCGGTACGTTCCTTAAGAAAGGTATAGGAAAGTACGATGGTTACCATTGGCGATAGTGAGATAATGGGAAAGATTAGATAAGAGGGTCCTTCGGAAACGGCATGAAATAGCACCATTTGACCGCCTGCGCCCAATAGTCCTATTAGGCATCCATAAAGTATTGAATTTTTATCTCGGTTCAATTTCCAGTCAATCAGTTTCAAGGCAATTATTGCCGGTGGAATCATCGTGATTGCCCACACGCAATACACCAGGGTTTCCGGAAAACCATTTTCGGTGGGCAGCCCCGTAAAAGCGCCCCAAATGCCCCAAAAAACTGTTGTTATTATTGCAAAAATCAACCATAGTTTTGATTTCATATGTCTGGAATTACAGATTTCTCTTTAAAATTAACGCGCCATCATCTTCAAGCTTTTGTGCGCATGCCCAAGTAACGGGACGTCTTACTCCTTTGATTTCTATAACGGCAGAAAGCCTAAGGCCTTCCCATTGGGTATCCTTTGGAAGCATAATGACGGCTTGCCTTACTTTTCCTGGTAAAGGATATCCAGGATCTAAACTACCTGAGACTTCAAATGTGTTTGCGGCATCCCGCACCTGGATTCGCAGCGCACCTGGTACACCCGAAATACCGTCGTTGACCAATCCCAAGACCAGACCCGGATATCCCTCTTTTTCAAAGGACCAGATCCAGGAAGGGCGCACTCGGTAACCAATACTTCGAGATAAAGTGTTAAGTGCCTTTGGGTATTTATCATGATAACTCATGAGATTTTCCAATGCAATGTCATGCCAATTCCAAAGTGAAAAGTAATTGGGTCCTACATCCTTTACATGGGCGATGATATTTTCATTTCTCATTAAGCCGTCCACGACCCTAAGATCCCCTATATTGCCCTTTGTGATGCCCTGCTCAATTGTGGCACCGATCCATGGGGGCCTATTGCTCAAAACGTCGATCTGTTCGTTCTCTATGAAAATAGTATCTGTTCTAAGCCAGTTGTATGACCTAATGGTCTTCTCCAAGACTTCGGCATTGCCTACATGATTATAATCGGGTTGGGTATTGGTGGTCAAGGGAGTTTTGGACCAATTAGCGGCCTGATGTTCAAAAATTTCAACAAAGGTATCGCGTGCCTTGTAGTAATCTGGAAGTGGCGAGCCTTCAAAGGGCCAAGTATGTCCTTCTCCCCAAAAACCGTACATACAAGTATCTACGTATTCCACAAGCTCATGTCCGTTATATCTTTCGGCAAGAAGCGTATCCATTTCCTTAAAGGCCTTCATAAATTCCGGGTGGTCGTACCTTGGGGCATAGTGTACCTTTCCGTTAATTCCTATTTCGTCGGTAGTTCCCAATTTCACCATGGGCACTTTATCGTTTAGGAAATCTGGCAGGGATTGTGGCTCAATAACAGGACTCATCAATTGGATCCGAAAAGCAACTCGCTTCCCATACTTTTTTGCCATTTCAAAAGTAAGGTTCCAATGTTCGGGAAATTCCAATTTACCTGGCTCCTTCTGAATGTCCCTCCAGTCTACTCTTAGGTACAAAACGTCTCCAAGTTCCCATTTCGCCAGTTTTTCTATAGCACTTCGAAGACTTCCATTTTTAGGCTTGGGAGGCCCTACCTCGTCGCAAATATAGGTAACCAGTCCCATCCCAAAATTCCTTACAGGTGCGGTTGATGGCGTGGTAGTCATTACAACATCGCTTCCTGGAACATTGGCTGCTGGGCCATAATTAATAAATGGACCTTGGTATAGACGATCTTTAATCGGAGGGGGAGGACCGAAATCATTATGCGGGACACCATGTTTGGGAACATTATTGGAGGAAGCACGTCCTAAGTTAATCCCTGCAAAGAGCGCTGTAAGCCCTCCGGTTACCATAAATGACCTGCGTTTCATAATTTATTGGATGTAGCGGACCAAAGGCTATTTTGAAAAACAATATGCGGTGCCTTTAAATCAAATATATTAATATTTCATATACTTTCTAAATTTTAATTACGAAATGTTAAGAAAGAATATTTACATATATAGAAAGTTATTGAAATATATTTTAGCATAAATATTAATTCATATAAATATTTCGCAACGAAAAGTCCTTTAATTTTATTTTGTTAACAAGATACACCACCTCAACTCCTGAACCCCTTTCAGGTTCAAAATTTTTTCATATTCAAAAGGGCCAGGATTTGATTTCTAGACAGTGCCCGCTCATAAATCCGTAACTCGTCCAAACTACCTTTAAAGAATTGGGTGCCCCCAGGATAGTTGCCAAGCAGCAAAAAATCTGGGTTGCCCTTTTGAGGTTTGATGTCCGACATCTCCATGGGCTCTCCATTTAAATAGAATTGGTGTTCGTGACCATCATAGACATAGACACAATGATGCCACTGGTTCAATTTAGATATTTGGTTTTCAAGGATTGTAGCCCCTCCCCAATTCCAGACATCGAGACCCTTGGTTCGGTAGCCCGGAGCTCTAAAACCAAATTGAAGTCCAATGGCTTGAACCGTGTCCACCAAGGCGATCATGTTTCCGGCATCCATGGAGTCCTTGAACAATGGGTCGTCAATAATACTGTACCACCATGAGATGGTAATAGGGCTATTTAGATGGGGTTTTTTGTTTAGCGACAGGCCTAGGCTGGCCGAGGTTCCGTCAAAGTAGAAGGCTCCATTAGAGTTACCGAAACGGTCGGTAGAAGTTCCCGTATTATATTCGTACAGATTAAATCTTTCGTCATGTCCTTCTACTTTCCAATCAGTTACTGAGAGATAGTACAAGGGTACGGGAAGCTGATTATGACCGCAAGATATGATTAGTAAGAATAATAGTATGAAATAGGTGAATTTTGTCATTGATAATTTTTGTAAACGAACCTGCATTACCATATTATCGAATTTGTAATGGTATGCTATTCTGCCCTTTCATAGAGGCGGATGAAGTATAGCTTGCTGTGAGCACATATGTTCCCTCTGAGATATGTGCCGGTTTTTCCATGATTTGAAAGGTACCCTCCAACCCAGTTAGGATCCATTGGTACTTTCTACTGCCTTGAGCGAGGATGAACGCTGCAATTTTCTCGGATTCTTCAACCGTTAGTCCTGGATTTGCGGGCATTTTTATATCGCTCCATTTGCCTTCTGAGCCCGCCAAGATACTACCTGCCAAGAACTTGATGCTTTTAGGGCTTTTCCCATACCTTTCGGCAATTTCAGAAAACGATGGACCCGTCATAACCTTTTTGTCTCCATGGCAGGAAAAACAAGTGGAACCCATCATTAGTGATAACCCGTCATGGTCGGCCTCTTTTTTGGTCGCTTCTATTTTTTCATTTGGTCCGTTCTCTTTTTTGGCAGGCAGAAATTCAATTTCCAGAAGTACTCTGTTGTTCGGTATTTCACCATATTTGGAATCTCCGTCAATAGAGTCTGAAACTTCGATGGAATATCGGACAAAATCACCCCAGGTAAGGTTTCCATTGGTCTGACCAAGGTCCAATTTTACATGGGGCACGGATTTTTCCTGTCCCTCGTTTCTTGCGGTACCTGAGGTTATCGGCAACATGGAAATGGCTTCCGACATACTTCGGTATCCAAATTTTTTTATCGGACCTATCCAATAAAGGAAGACGGGGAAAATCAATATAACAAATAGGATATTTCGCATAATCTTGTATTGAACTATTCTCTACTTAAGCCCCATCGATTTCCTGGGCAACCCTATTGGCAGCGTTTGTAGCCGCCTCCATTCCCCAGCTTCTGTTGTCTGTATGGGCACCTCCAAAATGAATTCTACCATGGGAGGTCATGGTATGGGGCCAAAACTTGGATAGCTTGCCTAAACCCGAAAATCCATGGCGCTCGCATCCGTGTACGTATGTATCTTTTGACCAATCCTTAACCAAGGTTTGCTCAATATCTATATTCGACCGTTTGCCGGGGTAAAGTTCCATAAAGGCATCCAAGGTACGGAGTGGATTCGTTCCCCCTGGTGCTTTGGCCATTAAGCAAACACGATCTGTATCTACTTCGTTGGCAACTTGCCAAATGTGGCAAAGTGCTGGATGGTTGAATGATAGATTGATGCTTACATTGTCCTTCAACCAGAATTTAGATCGAGCTTGAAAGACGATTCGTGTGGTCTGATCATATTTGAGATGCTCCACGACATATTGTTTTTCTGGTGGAAGTGGCGGTGTAAAAAGAATATTTTTTAGTGCCGTCGTTCTTAGGCAGCAGGCCAGGTAATCTGCCGACATTTCCTTTACTTCCCCCAGTTCCCGATATATAACTTTCACCCCTGTATTGTTATTTTCTATTTCCAAGATCTGACACCCCAGCTTTATACGTGTTCCCAAGTGTCGTCCAAATTCATTTGTTAATTCCTGATTTCCTCCTTTAAGACGAAATAGATCTAGCGTATCGTCATATCCACGTTTGTACATTATAAAGGCTTGCCAAATACTATAAAGGGCTGATGTTTGACTCCCTCCCAAGATTGACATTGCAGCTTTGGAAGCTCCTGCTTCCTCATAGATTTGGGAGACCGGTATGTTTTCCAAATGGTCGTAGCCAATTCCAAAAGGCTGGTATTCATCTGTAAATTTTTCAAAATAAGGCTTCAGATATAACAATTGCAAGTTGCTGACTTGATTTGATTTTAGAAATTTCAATTCATGCTTGTTGAATCCCCCCAGTTGCTCCACCCTCTTATCGAGAGTTTCTTTTTGCATTTCATCGGTCTGCCATACCCCGTCAATTCTTGTCATTCTATGCTCCCTATGATGATAGGGTAGCACGGCAAGCTTAAACTCATCAATATACTTCCAGTAGTTTTCGTAACCAGGTTTTGTAAAATTTTCGGCACCAAAGTCGGCATAAAGTCCATCAGCCAGTCCATCGTGAACGGAAAGTATTGCACCGCCAAATCGGCCAGAGGCTTCCAGTACGGTTACCTCATGTCCCTTTTTCATCAATTCGTAGGCACAGCAAAGTCCGCTGATACCAGCCCCAGCAACGATGATTTTTTTAGCGTTTCCCGAGGAATTTCGTTCAATCATATGATCATTAATGCTAGATTCCCCCTTTGCGATGAGGTGGGTAGGAACTAGAGAGGTGCCCAATCCGGAGTACAGGGTGTTTTTAATGAATCTCCGTCTTTTAATTTGTTTCATTTAACTTGTTTTTGGCGTTTATAGTACCATTCCAACACAAACATTCTGAAGCCGAATTTTTAGTTAAAGCTATTCTTTGGTTTGTTCAAATCTCAAAAAGGTTGATTATAACTATTTTATATTCAAATAATTACAATAATTTTTTTAATAGTTATTTTTGTTGGGCGATATACTCGACTTTTAAAAATTATAGTGGGTCCCAACCGTTTTTGGTAATCAACATCATCTTCTTTTCCTATTTTTAGGGGTTACTCCTTTTTAGTAAAAACCAAAAACCTTGAGGCATTTTCAAAGTAAATCTTATCAATTACTTCCCGAGGAAGTTTTAAGCCTTTTAATTGTCCATAACCTTTAAGTTCCAAAGGACGATCGGTTACTAAGAATGCCCATTCATCAAGCCATTTCTGGTGAATACGGTCTTTTAATTCGGCAGGTTTATCCATTGGGTTAATGGCCGTGTCCGTACCATAAATCAATCGATCCTGATAGGTAATAAAAAACTCCCGTGTTTTTTGCCTATCATTAAATGTGTGTAGTTTAAGGTTTGGCATACGTGTTATGTCCACACGCATTTTAGGATAAGCGTCCAAACGTTTTGCCAGTTCTTCCAAACTCCACTCCAAGCTGCCAAGGTGAGCCCCCATAAAATTCAAATTAGGATGTTTCTTCAGCATATTGTCCCTTGCATTGATCTGATCTTCATAGGAAGGATATTCTGGATGCAAATACATATGATATTCCGGATGGGCACCGTAATAGCCTTGGTTAAAAGTCATTTCTTCCAAGGGTAGCCAGCAATCCCTTGGTTCTCCATTATGACCAAGCAATGGTATATCGTTATCAGATAGAAAGGTCAATAAGGAATCAATTCTGGGATGGTCAACCATTACAAAATCTCCATTTTCACTCCTCAGGTCCATACCTATGTTTTTCCAGATCTTTACGGCGATGGCACCTTGGGCAAAGGATTTTTTGAGATGTGCTATGGTAGTGGCCACCCAATCCTTTTGGTTCCAATTGGAAACTTTGAAAGTGGTGGCAAAGTTCATTTGATTTGGAAAATTAGTCAGGTGAAATTTGGCAAATGCTTGTTGTTCGTCCATGGGTACTCCAAATGGACGATCATCGACGATATCCAAAAAAAAGAATCGATCTTTTATTGCTTGATGTATGAAATAGGGTTGTACCGTGTTGATATGGATATGGACATCAAATTTATCCACACGATTGAAATCTTCCAGGGTATAATAAGCCTTTTCTTTTATATCGGGTAACTTGGCCTGATATCCTTTCTGTGCCATTATGGGTAGCAGGGTCAACCAAAGGGCGAAAAGCAAGACGATTTTTTTTTGGTTCCTAATTGACATAGTTATCTCTGGTATAATGGCCTTAAATTCCATACGTTTTTTTGGCATTTGAATTAAAAATCTTATTGAGTACTATGGAAGGAAGACCAAGCCCTTTAAAGTTGCCTTCCACCTCAGGGACTTTAAAAGTTCCGTGACCTGAGAAATAATCCCAGTCCGATTGATACCGTTCATCCAAATACTCCATTAGCTCAAGTTTCGTATGATTATCGGCCCAAATAAAGTCGGTGCCATAAATTATCCGATCCTGGTATTTTATAAAGAAATCATGTACCTTTTGCCATGCCGAAACAGTCTGATGTTGCACATGGACAATTCTTTCCGCCAAATCGACCATGGCCAATGGAAAGCGATCCAGCCATGCGGCAATTTCATTAACATCCCATTCCAGACTTGCCAAGTGTAATCCTACAAAGCGTAGTTTTGGATGTCTTTCGAGCATTCTATCCCTTGCTGAAAGCTGGGCTTTATAATCTGGTACCTCTGGATGTAAGTGCATATGATATTCTGGATGCTTCATAAAATAAGAGCGATCGGACTCCACGGTCATTTGATCGAATGGTAGCCAACAATTTTTAGGCTCTCCATTATGGCCCAGAACAACTACATTATTTTCTTCAAGAAAATTAAAAATAGGTTCAAAGGAAGGATGGTCGATCATGGGGTAGCTTCCATATTTATCTTGGAGGGTCATGCCAATGTTTTTCCAAACCTTTACTCCAATGGCGCCCATGTCCAATGATTTTTTAATGAAATCTAGACTTTTATTTACCCATTTTGGGGAACCCCATGAAGCGCAGGTGAAGGTAGTGGTGAAATTTAAATAATCTCCATAAGCCTTTTTTAATTCCACTACGGTTTTCAACTGGTCGTCAACAGTAGGAAATCCTGGAATATCCGTGACTATGGATACAAATCCGATATCCTGTTTAACACCGTATTCCAAAAGTTCGGTTTTAGGTGAGTTAAAATGGATATGGGCATCTATTTTCATTTCGTGTTGAATTTATATCGATGTATTTTAAAAATGTCAAAAGGGTTTCTAGTTGGTCATTGCCATCTAGGCAGAAATTTATATTGGCCTTTTAAAATTGCTCATTTCGGTTTTTCTATTCCCATACATCAAGATGAAAGCAACAATCTTCTTAAGGCCTAAGATGTTCTTGCCAAAGCATGGGTTAGCAACAAATATATGTCCCTGTTTTAATGGTCAAATCAGAATTATCCAGCTTCCAAAGCTATACTCGAAAACTATCGTTTAATAAGTCGCTTTCATCCAATTATAAGGTTTTCTCTTGATCCAAAGCCCCCTTGTAAAATCTGGAAAATCCTGAGGTTCACCATTATTGGCAATTGAGGCTTCAGATAATGGGGTCACTGCACTCCATGCTGCCGCATCATATGCGTCCAAAGGCGGGGCAGTATTGGCCTTAGCCGATTCCACAAAAGAGTTAAGTACAAAGAAATCCATACCTCCATGACCTGCACCTAGTGCATACTCACCATATTTCTTCCAAAGGGGGTGGTCATATTGCTCCAACCATGAAGTAGCTTCGTCCCACTCGTGTGATTCTCTTGACTTCCCTTCAATATAGATTCTATTACCATCCACTTCCCAGAGCCCATTGGCGCCTTGGACCCGGAAGCCCAGTGAGTAGGGCCTAGGAAGATTACAGTCATGTGTGATGATAATAGTCTCATCATTTGCAGTATCTATAGTTGAAGTAATGACATCACCAAGTTTGAACTTTACCTCGGCATTGGGGTGCTCCTTGCCCCCCACGGCCACTACATAGTTATGCAGCCCAATTGCCTTTGTTGCATGCGAGGTTAAGGAAACAAATCTATTACCTCGGTTTATGTCTGCCATTATGGCAATAGGGCCAAGGCCATGTGTAGGATAGACATCAGCATTGCGTTTTACCGAGTGTTCGGTACGCCATTTGGCTTCTGAAATAGCTTTTTCGCCAAACTCTGCGCCATTGCCATAAGCAGACTTACCATCGTTAAATTTTACATGCCTCAAATCGTGTTGATAACCACATCTAAAGTGTACCAACTCACCGAATAAGTTCTGTTTTACCATATTGAGTACGGCCAAGATATCCCTACGGTAATTCACATTTTCCAAAATCATCATATGTGTTCCGGTTTTTTCATGGGTATTGACCAAGTCCCAACTTTCTTCCAGAGTATTGGCCGCGGAGACTTCTACACCAGCATATTTTTCTGCTTTCATGGCATCAACGGTCATGCGGGTGTGCCAAAGCCATGGTGTGGCAATGATAACTGCATCCACTTCCTTTAATTCTAACAAGTTCCTATAGTCATATTCAGAACTTCCGTAAACCTTTGGCGCTTTGAACCCCGCCTCTTTAATATGATTTTGCGCTATTTTCAACCTATTATCATCAACATCACAAATGGCAGTCACATTAACGTCTTTACGCAGCAGAAGGTTTTTGAGATGGTTGGTACCTCGCAATCCTACCCCTATCAAACCTACGTTCAATTTATCATTTTCGCTAAAGTACCGGGTGGCAAAGCTAGGTACTGCAAAAAGGCCTGCGCTTACCAAAGTAGTATTCTTTAAAAAATATCTTCTAGAATTCATAATCGCTGTTCTTTGTTATAACTTAACGTATTATTTTGGTGAAACTTCCAAAAGAAGAAAGTCCTCAAAAGATGCATTATAAACAGGATTTGCTCCTGAAATCTCTCCCAAAGTTTCATTGTGGTAGTAATCCTTAATATGATAGGTCTTATTCCTATCGAGACCTTTCAATTGGATATCACCATCCCAGCGATCCGTATAAAAGGCGTAAAAAAGAGCGCCATCTTTCTGAATGACGTGCCCTTCTGGTTTGTCATATCCAATATCATAAAGGTCACCTAGATACGTTCCTTTGGAGAGCATCAAGTTGTTGTAAAGATCGAACCATTTCTTCCAGATTATTTCTTTTTCAGGGGTAAGAAGATATTTTCCAGAGGCATTGGGATTGTCTTTGGGCCAAGTGAACTTTGTACCTAGAACCGCCCCAATACCGAAAGAGGTGGCGAAATCATCTGCTCCATCGCTTAACTCCACATGATCACCGTAGTAGGCTGTTTTTGGAACCAAGGCTTTATAAGTTTTTCCTTTATGACGAATCTGCCAACTGGAAAGAGGGTCGGATGATACCGCTTGATTCATTGAAGCCATGTTGTAAAAGGACATACAGGTGCCACAGGGACAGTTTTCTATCACCGCATGAGGCTTGATGCTTCGGGCTTCTTCATATATCATCTGAAAGAAATCGGGTAAGCCTTCAACAGAATTGTTTGGGTTTTCCAGCGTATGGTCTGGAGCTACGGCATTCATATGCTGACCGTCCATCTTTAAACCATCGAACCCCCATTCTTCCATGAATAAATGTATGGTTTCCTTGGTATGGGCTATAGTAGCATCTTTAGTCGGGGAAAGGTAATATGAGTTCCACCACGTTATGTACTGCGGAGCCCCATCTTCCTGAATGATTTTACTATCTGGATGTTCTCTTAATACCTTGCTCCCTGGATCTGCTGCTAGGGGTGTCCACCATATTTTTGCCTTTAGCCCGCTGTCATGTATTTTGTCGACCAGTCTTTTAATTTCTAGGTTTCCTTGTGGAAACTTTTTGGGATTGGCGTTCCAATCCCCCTCCGCAATCTGAAAGCCATCATCCAACACGGCCCACTTAATTCCAAGTTCCTTTACTTTTGGTAGTGTACCTATCACCTCGTTCAAGGTAAAATCCCTTTCATAGCCCCATGCACACCATATGGGTTCAAATGAGGCTTCTTCCGGCTCCGCTATGGTAATACCCTTGGCCTGCATCAGTTCTGAATATCTTGCAAGACTCACAAAATAATCACCAGTGCTGAGGGAAACAAAGGTTTCAAGGGTTTGAATCGTGTCTTTAGGCTTCCATATTGTATGATCATCAAAATCTTCTTGAACGCCAATCTTCGCACCCAAAGGATTTGAAAATACTTCGGTAGGCAGACTTACCAACTTGGGTACCAGGGCCAAATGGCCCACGGTAACATTTACATCTTTACGCCAAACTGAAGTCACGGGAATACCACCTCCATAATCGGAATCGTTCATGCCCATATAGTTTTTTTGATAATAACCGGCCTCCAGTGGTTTTACCCAGTCACTTCTTGAAGATGAGGAGCTTCCTTGAAAGGCCCAAAATGCTGGTTCGTCATTTTGAGATTCAATAATATAGTTATTATTTGACCAATTATCTATAATAATATTATTTGATGACATATTTATATAGGTAACTTGGGTGGAAACCAAATCTGGGAATGAGTCATAGGTAGTTAGGCGTACCGTTTTTTGAATGTCTATTTCTTCGTTTTTATAAATTCCTTGTACTACCCATTGTCTTCCGGGTAAGTCACCACCAATGGTAGTTTCATTTGTCTCTTGATGTTTGAACTGTTCAATGGTCTTGCCGTTAATCTCTATGTTTTCCGAAGGTTGAAAAGACGAAACAAGAGTCTTTGTTTGTGGCAGGTTACTGGATATTTTGGTTTTTAAGTAGGTGTCAACCTCATACATCAATGCTCCGTTTTCAATTTGGAGTATGACGCTATTGCCAGATTCCTTACGGCAGCTGGCAAGAAGTACAAAAGCCAAAATTATTATAATCCTTATACTGAAATATCTCATCTATTTTAATATTTTTCTTGCATTTTCACTATACACCTTTCGTAATGTATCCTCGTCAAGATTTAAACCATTTAATGGCCAATGGTAGCTAAAAAGTTCATGCTCATAAAAATGCTCATCTGCGGTTTCTAAAATTCTAAAAGTAGTCTGGTACATTGAATCGTCCATCCCCATATCCGTTCCATATAGTAATCGGTCCTGATATTTTTTAAAGAACGCACTGGTCGCCCTAGGTACTGGAGCTACTTCTGCATAGCGGGCGGATATATCAGCGTATAGGTTTGGATACTGATCAAACATCTGGCCTAGTAAACTTAAATCATAGCCACAATTTGCATAATGACACGCTATAAATGTGGTGCCGGGGTTGTTGGCCACGGCCTCTTCCAATGTCTTCAGTAATTCTGCATGAGATAAAACGTTAGGATTCGCTGTATCGATTTTCCAGGTGGCCGCATTCATAAGACCATCGTTATGAACGTCTATAGGTTCGTACATCCAGATAGGTTCTGCGACATGAATATTTACTGGCATCCCCAATTCCCCACAACGCTTAAGCAAGGGTTGCATCCTTTCGTCGTTAAAGTGCATCCCCGGTGCAGGTGTAGGACCTGAATTCGCCATGCCCAATCCTTTGTCCCCGAGTTCCCCAACTCCCTTGGCACCCACTTTAAAACAACGTTCAAGTTCTTTGATTGCCTTTTGAACATATCCTTTCTCTCCATATCCGCTATAATCAAAGCCGCACCAAATTTCAAATCTATCCCCATATTTTGAATACGCCTTATAGATGCTATCAAACTTCTTTCCAGTTTGGTAGGTAAGGATGATTGTTTTTTCAATACCACGTGCATCCATGGTTTTGACCCATTGCCCTATCTCTTCATCATTGGCAGCATAGGGATGTGAATGGACATCTATTGCGGTAAATTTGGCCTTGGTAATTTCCGTTTTTTGAACATTGTGAATGGTTTTTGGCCGGTAATCCTTGAGCAGGATATCTCCTTGGGCACTAGAGGAAAAAAATCCAAAACTCAGACACAGGAGCAGAATTATTCTTTTCATGATTCTTTAAAGTTTATGGTTTTCAATTTTGCACTGACAAGGGTTACAGCTGCCGTGGTTGCGGAGGGGAACACTTCCCTTAAATCAATATTATCGGTATGCTTTAGTGTCTCTTGTAAGGATTTCATAAAAACATTCTTTATCTCAGTGGCCAAATTTATTTTGGTTATACCCATTTTAATGGCTCGCTGTAGTTGATCGTCAGGAATTCCCGAGCTGCCATGCAGGACAAGGGCGGCATCCGTGACCGCATTGATTTCTGAAATCAGGTCTAATTGTAGATTAGGTGTCTCCTTATAGAATCCGTGGGCGGAACCAACGGCAACGGCCAGGGCATTTATACCGGTAGCTTCAACGAAGGCCTTGGCTTCGTCCGGACTGGTATATATCATTTTTTGCTCTTGGCCCAGTTTTGAGATGTAGCCCAGTTCAGCTTCCACATTGGTCTCGTACCCCGAAGCATAGTCCACAATCTGTCTCGTCACTTTTATATTTTCGGTAAATGACTTTTCACTTGCGTCTATCATAACGGAGTCAAAGCCGGCATCAATGCACCGCTTTACCAAATCTATATTTTGACCGTGGTCCAAATGAAGCCATGCTTCTACACCAAACTGGGAAATGGCTGCCCTGGCAAGAGATGTGGCTACCTCCAGTCCCATATAGTGGATCGAACTTTCGGAAAGCTGGAGGATTAATCCGGATTTCATCTCACGGGCTGCCGTTAGAACAGCTGCAAGGGTTTCAAAATTGTAAAAATTTGTTGCAAGCAGTGCGCTCCCGTTTTTTTTATTGTGTCTTAGTCTTTCTTTTAACTCCATAATTCAAAGGGTAAACCCGAATTTTTCTATTGCTATTTTTTCAATGTACTCCCTATTTTTAAAGGATGTGGTGCCGCCAGGTTCAAGCGTATTGATTGCGCCCATAACGTTTCCTACCTCCAGGCACCGATTTAACTCGGACCCTTTTATAAATTCACTTATGAAACCGGCATCGAAGCTATCACCCGCACCGATACAATCGGCAACCTCGCTATTAAGGAATGCGGGTTTGGATGTAAGGTTTCCTTGATTCCAAAGATGGGCACCATGTATCCCGTCCTTGATAACAACATAATTTGCATACTCCTTAATTTTTTCCAGCCCTTCGGCCAGTTCCGGAACGCTTGTTATGTTTTTAAATTCCACTTCGTTGGGCATCCAAACATCTAGGTGAGGTAGCAAGCTACTCAAATCCAGCTTCCAATTTTCTGAAGGATCCCATTGCGGGTCCATGGATGTTGTGATACCTAATTTTTTCGCCCTTTCGAAAAGTTGGACCGCTTGTTTCTTTATACCTTTTTGTAGGAAAATTGAACTTAGGTGCATGTGCTTACAGCTCAATAACATCTGATCTGTAATATCCTCGACCATTAAGCGCTCCATGGCCCCTGGAAAGGTAACATTTGCGCGATCCATTCCATAGTTCATTACAATGGTCAGTCCGGTGCTGTATCTGTCTGATGACATGACAAAATCTATATTCACTTTTTTGTCAAGCAGGGATTTTTTTATAGTGTCGGCGAAGCTATCATTGCCCAGTAAACCCACCATGCCAACGGATACACCTAGAGAGCTGAGGTTACTTGCAAAAATGGCCGAACTGCTGCCTAAGGTTAAATTGAGCTGATCAGCCCTGATTTCCTTCCCAATTTCGGGGAACCCTTGAATATCATTTAAAATTATATCAACATTTAACTCGCCAATTACTAATACATCGAAAGACGCCATGGTTCTTGATCTATTTATTTTTTGTCCTTTGAGGATTTAGGTAATCCTTGTTTGACCCATCATGAAGCTCGCTCTTTCTGACCCAAGCTGCAATAAAGTTCGGTCTATAATTGCCTAAGAATTCTATTTACTTTTTTTAAAAAAATATATCAAATAGGTATTGACTCCCATAAATGGAAACCCATGATAATCTTTTCATTTGTAAATATAAAATTATTATTTACTTATTCTACCTTTTTATTATCAAAAAAAATCTTTTTTAAAGTTGTTTTTATATTGTAATAGGTTTAAAATGGTCTGATTTACTGAATTGATATTTATTGATAACTAAAAGGGTTGTTAAATATCCAAGGTCCTTAATAATGGGTGGGGTAAAATGATATTATAATATAAGTAGATTATTAAAAAAAAAGACAGAACATACATGGTGAGAAGTACGTAAATATATTTGGTAAGCCCCATGTAAAATGCATGTTCGCCTAAATGGACAAAGGTCTTTGCTTTTCAAAGAGTGTTATCGGGATTGCCATACGATTTAACCCTAAAAATTCTTATTGAATATTTTTATGAAGCTTGGCTAAAGTGCAAATTTTCAGGAAAGGGTTTTTGGTTAAAGGAATGTAACCGTATGGTTGGTTGGCGGTGAAGAAAATCGTGAGTCATTATTCCATGATGTCGACTTCAAGTTCGTCTAAGGCGCAAAGAATTGAAGCTTGGCCAATTACTTAAATTAGTTTTAGGCAACGATAACTTGAATATTCTGGTCCTTAAGCCAAACTAGGTCTTCCTTGCTAATCTTATCGTCGGTGATGACAATATCTATTTTACGGGTAGGGCAAATGAAGGCAAGACTTCTGCGTCGAAACTTACTGGAATCGGATACAAGAATAACCTCTTTTGTAATTTCGATCATCACTTGGTTTAAGGAAGCTTCTTCAATGTTTGGCGTAAACGCACCTTCCTTTATGTCAAATCCGTCGACCCCCAAAAAGACCTTGTCCACATAAAAATTTCGCATGCTTTTTTCGGCTAATGGGCCAACTAGGGAATGTGAGTTTTTTCGCAAGGTCCCTCCAGGTACAATTATATTTATATTTGGGTACTTTAGCAACTCATTGGCTATGTTCAAAGCGTTGGAGATTACATTTAACGATTTGTTAGAACCAAGGTTTTTAGCGATTTCCATCGTTGTTGTTCCCGAATCAAGAATAATTGTTTCCCCGGAGTTTACTAGCTCTGCCGCCTTTTTACCAATCCGAACCTTTTCGGTATAGTGCATCTTGTCCTTTTCAGATAATTGAAAATCCATTCCAACAGAATTCTCATTAATCATAGCACCTCCCCTTGATCGTATCAACAAGCCCTTTGTTTCGAATAGTTCCAAATCATTACGAATGGTGACTTCACTAACACCAAATTCTTCACTTAACTCGTGCACGAAAACCTGTCCATTTTCATCGAGTAGATTCAATATTTTTTTTCGTCGCTCAACCGTAGATCTTTTCGATTTTACTTCCTTCATTGAATAGGATTTTTCTTTAAAAAGCAAATATAGGCACATATGTTAGCAACCATCAAAAAAAAATGATTTCAAATAAATAAAAATAGTTAAAGAAACTTTAAATAGGTTTTATATATTTGCAAAGAAAGGAAATGAAAGATATAAACGTTATACATGATGACAATATGAAATACCTTGATATCGGAACTTCGCAATTGAAAGCTATTGGGGGTTATGATACCGCAAAGGAGATTTCTGGACAGCCTGAACTTTGGGGGAAGATTTTAGACAAACTTGAAAAAGAGAGGGACATAATTACTTCTTTCTTGGATTCCACTCTCAATAAAGTAGAAAAGATAATATTGACGGGTGCCGGAACAAGTGCCTATATAGGATTGTCTGTAGAGGGGTTCCTTCAAAGAAATACAGGAATTACCACCTTGTCGATAGCTACTACGCATTTGGTTTCCCATCCTCAGGACTATTTTGAATCTGGTGTTCCAACATTGTTAATTTCATTCGCAAGATCTGGTAATAGTCCTGAAAGCTTGGCAGCTGTTAAACTGGCAGACAATCATATAAGAGATTGTAGCCATTTAATCATCACTTGCAGTGAGGATGGGAAGTTGGCCAAATATGAATCGGATAATGATTATTTGGTTTTTCTGCTTCCCCCGGAATCCAATGACCGAAGTCTTGCGATGACTGGTAGTTATTCGGGTATGCTTTTGACTATTCTGTTAATGGGGCGTTTCGATAAGCTAAAATATCTAAAGAAGACAGTCGCTACCATCAAAGATTCAGCTACAAAGCTTTTGAGTGAAAAGTTGGGTCAAATCAAGAAAATATCAGGGTTAGGGTTTAAACGAGTAGTTTTTCTTGGATCTGGGCCACTTTATGGTACGGCAATGGAATCCCAGTTAAAACTTCAAGAATTGACGGATGGGCATGTCATCTGTAAAAATGATTCCTATCTTGGTTTTAGACACGGCCCCAAAGCCGTGGTCAACGAGGAAACCCTTTTGGTTTATTTTTTCTCGAATAATGAAAAAGTCCTTCAATACGAATTGGACTTGGTCCAGGGGATGGGCGTAGGAAAAAGGCCGCTAAAACAAATAGGAATCTCCATGCTTGAGTACGATATCCCTTCAGTTGATGAGCTTATTGTTCTTGGTGATGTTAAATCTGGGGTCATA
This sequence comes from Maribacter aurantiacus, assembly GCF_005780245.1. Lineage (NCBI taxonomy): Bacteria > Pseudomonadati > Bacteroidota > Flavobacteriia > Flavobacteriales > Flavobacteriaceae > Maribacter > Maribacter aurantiacus. The sequence goes on from NZ_VBUK01000002.1 coordinate 391,642, forward strand.
GAAGATGAATATTTAGCCGTATTGTATATCGTTCTAGGGCAATTGTTGGCCTTTTATACTTCATTGAATTTTAAGCTTCGTCCAGATTCTCCTTCTGAGACAGGAGCCATTTCCAGGGTGGTCAAAGGGGTTAAGATATATTAAATGCCATAATTATTAATTATAATCTTAAAAAAAGGAAAAATAATATTATAGAAATATAACGAAACTTATAATTTTTCATTATTTTTATTTCTGTAAATTTTTACATAAGTTTAACGGTAGTTTAGCTTTTAGTAACAAAAAGCAATTTAATCTTTCAATCTCTCAACTAATTCAATTAACTAAAACAGCTTCATATTATGAAAAAACCACAATGTAGATGCCATAAAAATATTCTGTTTTTTATGGTGTTTTTAGCTTTTATGGTCTTAGGTTCTGCATCGGCATACGCGCAGACAACAATCACGGGTAACGTTTCCGATAGCCAAGGACCACTTCCGGGGGCTACTGTATTGGTGAAAGGGACCACGACCGGTGCGCAAACAGACTTTGATGGTAATTATTCCATTGATGTGCCCCAAGGTGGAAGTACTTTAGTGTTTACCTATCTGGGATATCAGAGACAAGAAATAAACATCAACGGACGAAGCAGTATTGATGTCACCATGGTGGAGGATGCTGAAGCCTTGTCCGAGGTTGTTGTAGTGGGTTATGGTACGCAGCGAAAAGCAGATTTGACCGGTTCAGTGGGTTCCATTGGTGCTGCTGACATTGTTACCAAGCCAATTACTAGTCCCGATCAGGCACTTGCAGGAACTATTTCTGGTGTGAACATTACAAACCGAAGTGGTGATCCGGGTGCGCCAATCAGTATTAATATTCGGGGGGTGGGTACTCCTGGTGTTAATGACCCCTTATGGGTAATAGATGGTGTGCCCATCGTGCAGACCACAAATATTACGGTCAATACCTCTTCTACAACTGATTCCAATCCGCTTGCTGGTTTGAACCCCAATGATATAGAATCAATTGACGTATTGAAGGACGCTGCATCTACGGCCATCTATGGTGCTCGTGCCGCAAATGGGGTTATTATCGTTACAACAAAAAGAGGAAAAAGGGGCGATGCTAGAGTGACCTATGACGGTTACGCCTCGTTTGCTAGTATCCGAGAGACCATAGACGTTTTGGATGTAGACCAATATATTGATATTCAAGGTCAATTAGGAAGAGATCTTTCGCAATTCAGTGGCCAGCCTTTTGTGGATTGGCAAGATTTGATTTTCAGGACCGGTTTCGTCCAAAATCATAACGTGTCCATAAGTGGAGGAAATGAAAAAGCGACTTATTTCATATCTGGTGGTTATATGGACCAAGAAGGAGTTGAGCGGGCGCAGGGCTTTGTACGATATTCCTTCAAGGCAAATTCAGATATTCAGGTGGGTGAGCGATTAAAATTTGGTGAATCTATTTTGATAAGTCAAGTGGATAGACAAGTTCAGAGTGAACCAGGTATCTTTGCTGGCTTTCGTTCCGCAACAAATGCGCCCTATTATCAACCATTTGGTGACGGTCCCTTAGGTTATAATCTTATAAATCAAGAAACTGTAGGCCAAGGTTCTGCAACAAACTATCTTTTCAATACCGATGATAGGTTTACGAAAACTACAATACAAACAAGAAAAGTCCTTGCCAACTTCTATGGTGAACTAAATATTATTGAAGGATTGAAGGCCAGGACATCACTGGGTATAGACTATAATGTTGGTGTAGGTGATTATTTTACAAGCGGAATTGACCTGTTGAATGGAGCATCCGGCTCATCGCTATTGGTGTCCGAAAGACCTATAGAGCTAACATTGACCAGTGCGGCAACCTTACAATATGATAAGACTTTTGGTGATGGCGATCATAATATTGGGGCAATATTCGGATTTGAGCAGACCAAATTCAGATATGATAAACAGCGGCTTCAAGGTAGGAATCTTTTCAATGAAAATTTTGCAGCAACGGGTACTACGGTTGCCGGTGCCAATGAGGGTGATCTTTGGACCTTGCAGGGTTGGTTGGGTCGTTTGACCTACAACTACAAGGGGAAATACTTGGCAACCGCCAACGTTCGTAGGGATGCAACTTCAAGATTTGCTCCTGGCAATAGGGATCAGGTATTCCCATCCGTTTCATTGGGCTGGAGAATAACAGACGAGGATTTTTTCCCAAAAAATACCGCAATAAACGAGATTAAGTTGAGAGGTGGTTGGGGGCAATCAGGAAACCAGTTTACAGGTCTGAATTTTGCATACTTGGCTGCAATTGACAATAATGTCCGTTATGTTATAGGTGATGATCAGGGAACCGTGGTTGCCCCTGCACCAACAACCTTTGCAAATGCGGATTTAAAGTGGGAGACGAGTACACAATTTGATATAGGTGTGGATGCCAGTTTCTTTGATAGAAAATTGACGGCAACCTTCGATTACTACAACAAAACTACGGACGATGTTTTGTTAGGGTTTCCCCTGCCTTTTGTTTCCGGATTTTTTCTACCTGCGGATGCCAATATCGGACAGATTAAAAACTCCGGTATAGAACTTTCGTTCAATTACGCAAATTCCATTGGGGATTTCAATTATAGCTTTGGAGGAAACCTTACTACCGTTAAAAATGAGGTGACGGATCTTGGACCAATACCCAATATAATTAGCGGTATTGGAGGCGCATCTACCCACAGAACGGTCGTAGGTCAAAGTCTAGGGCATTTCTATGGTTACAAAACCGATGGACTCTATCAGAATGCTGCCGAAGTAGCGGCCGCTGTTCCAGATGTTAACGGAACGCCTTCTCCAGGTGATATTCGTTTTGTTGATGTCAACAATGATGGTGTGGTCGATGCAAATGACAGAACATTTTTGGGAAGTCCTTTTCCAGGTTTCTTTTATGGTATGGTCTTCAATGCAGAATATAAAGGATTTGACTTCTCCATGAACTTAAGGGGAGTTGGTGACAGGCAGATTTACAATTCTGCGAGAGTAGGTTTGGAAGGAATGACGAGCACAGGGAACTTTAGCACCCAGATACTGGATAGATGGACAAGTGAAGGAAGCACCAATTCAAGTTCTAATCCAAGGTTGGCCGTTAATGATCCAAATGGTAATAACCGTTTTTCGGATAGATGGGTAGAAGATGCAGGTTACCTGCGTATTCAAAATATATCCTTAGGTTACACGCTTTCTCAGGATAAATTAAAAAGTTGGACAGACAACTTCATTACCAATATGCGCTTTTATATTGGAGCTCAAAATTTGGCTACTTTCACCAACTACTCAGGGTATGACCCTGAAGTTGGCCGTGCCCAAAGTTTTCAAAAGGGTGATTTTACCTTGGCTACCGGTCAAGATGGTGGACAGTCACCGCTACCTAGGATTATTCAATTGGGTTGGACCGTTAACTTTAATTAAAAAATTATTATAATATAACTATTATGAAAAAAATAAATCAATTTATAGTGGCCGTTTGCTCTTTGGGAATTCTGTTCTCATGTAGCGACCAATTAGATTTGCAGCCCTTGGATAGGTTGACTACTGATACCTTTTACAAATCTAGGGCCGACTTTGATGGAGCTATCTTTGCTTCTTATTCTTCCATACAGGATTTTTGGGGAACGAGTACAGAAACATTATCGGAAAGAGGTGAGTTTTGGAAAATAAGTGTGGCAATTACGGATGATATTTCTGCTAATGAAGCCACAGCGGACCAAATAACGAGGGATGTGGACCAGCTTCTAATTAGAGCTTCAGATCGTCCATATGCTGCGGTATACACGCAAATTTATGAGGGTATTTACCGAGCGAATCTAGTATTGGAACGTTTGGATGCTGAAAATGACCTTACGGATGAAGATAAGACCGTATTGGCAGCTGAAGCAAGATTTCTACGGGCTTGGTTCCATTTCCAAGCAATGAAATTGTTTGGCACTCCACCACTGGCTATGGAAATTATACCCGGTATAAATGATCAGGCTTTGCCAAATGCCTCAAGAGATGAATTATTTACGGCCATTTTAGCCGATTTCGCAGCAGCGGAGGCCGGTTTACCAGATGTCTGGGACAGTGGTAATACAGGTAGGGCAACCTCTTGGGCGGCCACTTCTTATATTGGTAAGGTAAATGTTTGGAAAGAAGATTGGCCTGCAGCAATTACCGCACTGGGCAACGTGGTTAATAATGGGCCTTACATGTTGATGCCCAATTATGAGGACAATTTCAATTTTGATACGGAAAATAATGCGGAGTCCATCTTTGAAATCCAGTTTGGCGGTCCATTCTCCGATGATAATATCTGGGTGTTTGATGATACCCACTCAGAAGATTTTAAGGCATCCCAGGGTATAGCAAGATCTTATTATTGGGATGCTGGTGGTAATGGTGTGCCAGGTGGTAAAAATGGATGGTTTGCTCCAACACAAGACCTATTAAATTCTTACGAACCAGGTGATTTGCGTCTGCCTTTTGTTTTATATCAAGATGGTGATATGTACTATAGTTATGATGGTGGTGGCCAAATTGAGTTACCCTATGACCCAACATGGTCCTCAACAGGATTGACTTCTAGTAAATATCAAGGAGCGCACAACACGGTTCCTGGAAACCGTTCTCCCAATGGTCAGTCTGAATTTAATAACGAGCGTTGGTTCAGGTTTGCTGAGCTTAAGCTACTTTATGCGGAAGCATTGATTAGAGGAGGAGGCGATGTTGGTGTCGCATTCGATCAGATAGACGATATTAGGGATAGGGCAGGTTTAGGTCCGGTAGATAGAACATCCGATCCATTAACGGCCATGATACAGGAAAAGCGAGTAGAATTGGCTATGGAACCCCATAGATGGTTTGATATTACAAGATGGGGAATTGGATCTGACATATTTGGAGCGGATTGGAATGATCGTTTAAACGTGTTTCCTTTCCCATTGACTGAAATAGAGCGTTCAAACGGTTTATTGCAACAAAATCCAGGGTACTAATCCTTGAATAGAATTCTATTTTATGTTCTAAATATAAGTTGTGTTAGTTATTTTAATTTGGCAATCCAATCTAGACTATTTAGATTGGATTGTTTTGTATAGGAACAACCAATTGTATCTATGATCAGCCTCCCAAGAAATTTGTATAGAAGCATAAAAAAAAATAGCTTATCCCTGTTATTGTTACTCATATGTTTAGGATGTGATAAAACCACAACTTTATTCAAGGTGAGGACACCTCAAGAAACAGGTGTTCATTTCTCAAATCAACTGGTTTTATCGGATGAGTTGACAGTTCTGGATTTTGAGTACATGTATAATGGTGCGGGAGTTGCGATTGCTGATTTTGATTTGGATGGCTTACAGGATATTTACTTTACCGCCAACATGTCCAGTAATACCTTATATAGAAATTTGGGCAATTGGAAATTTGAGGATATTACGGTTTCCTCAAATACGGGAACAAAAAATTGGTCAAATGGAGTAGCTATAGTAGATATAAACCAAGACTCCTACCCAGATATCTACGTTAGCAGGGGAGGACCGCGTGGAGCCACGGAAGAAGAGAAGGCAAATTTACTGTTTATAAATAATGGGGTTAAGGACCATGGTTTGACTTTTACGGAATCTGCTGAAGAGTGGGGTTTGAACGATGATGCATATTCCGTACAAGCAGCTTTTTTTGACTATGATTTGGATGGTGATTTGGATATGTACTTGTTAAATAATGCATTGGTGGATTTTAACAGGAACACGGCACGGCCATTGGAAAAAACGGGTAAGGCCCCTTCAATGGACAAGCTTTTCAGGAATAACGGAAATAATACTTTCACGGATGTGTCCAAAGAGTCCAATATATTAATTGAAGGATTTGGTCTTGGTGTGGAAATATTCGATTTTAATTCGGATGGATGGCCCGATATTTATATCTCCAATGATTTTCTTACTCCTGATATTCTTTATATCAACCAAAAAGATGGAACCTTTGAAAATGAAATAAGCCAATATTTTGAACATTTAACCTTTAACGGTATGGGCAATGATATAGCGGATATCAATAATGATGGTCTCATGGACGTCGTTGTACTCGATATGTTGCCAGAGGAGAATAATCGCTTCAAACTTACCATGGTGGGGAATAAGTTTGATCAGTTTTATATGGGACTATCCTATGGATACGAACCCCAATATATTAGAAATACATTACAGTTGAATAATGGAAACGGAACATTCAGTGAAGTAGGGCAAATGTTGGGTATATCTGCTACAGAATGGAGCTGGAGTCCACTAATTGCGGATTTTGATCAGGATGGCTTCAGGGACCTTTATATTACCAATGGTTATAGGCAAGATGTTACCAATTTAGACTTTATGGACTATGGTAACACCATACTTACCATGGGTACGGAAGAAGCTAATAGAAAAGCAAGAATAGAGGAATTGAATAAGCTTCCGGAGGTAAAGCTCAAAAACTATTTTTATAGAAATACCGGTGAATTAGGATTTGAAAATAGAACGGAAAAGGCTGGTTTTAACCAACTCACGTATTCCAATGGTTCGGCATATGCTGACTTGGATAATGACGGGGATTTAGATTTGGTAATTAACAATATTGATGATCCCGCAGGATTATATGAAAATCAGAGTGACCAAAACCCAGCAAGAAAGTATATTAAGTTTAATTTCAGTGGAACCTCTAAAAATAAGGATGGCCTTGGAGCCCAAGTTGAAATTAGGTACGATGAAAAAAAGCAAATTGGGTATAATACGCCCTACAGGGGCTATCTTTCCTCTGTGGAGTCCGGAATTCATTTCGGGCTAGGTGATGTTAGCCAGATAGATACCGTACTTGTTACCTGGCCCGATGGCAGGAAACAATTAATAGAGGGTATTGTTACCAACCAAGATTATGTGCTGGATTACAATAACGCATCAGAATGGAATCCAAGTAAGTTGGGAACGAATCGCAAGGCTTCTCTTGTGTTCCATTCTAAAGACACTACACTGATTCAATTTAATCATCAAGAAGATAATTTCGTGGACTATAAGGTTCAGGCTTTATTACCCCACATGCATTCCAGAAACGGTCCAGGACTTGCCGTAGCGGATATTAATGGAGACGGATTGGAAGATTTATATGTGGGCGGTGCTGCAGGACAATCTGGTGCCTTAATGATACAACAGGAAGATAGGAAATTTGCCAAAATGGATTTTCAGGACCCCGAATTCGAGGATATGGGTGCCTTGTTCTTTGATGCAGATAACGATGGAGATCAGGATTTATATGTGGTCAGTGGAGGCACCAGTTTTGCCAAGGACAATGAACTTTATCAAGATCGTTTCTATGAAAATGACGGAAAAGGTACTTTTATAAGAAAGGATTTATTACCCAAATTTACAACAAGTGGGGCTGTGGTATCCTCTATAGATTATGATCGGGACGGGTTGATGGATCTTTTTGTGGGGGGGAGAATCATTCCAGGGGAATATCCCCTTGTTCCAAGAAGTATGCTTCTCAAAAACAATAGCAAAAATGGGAAAATAGCATTTGTGGAAGATGTACGTAACACCCAACTGGCAAATTTGGGAATGGTAACGGCCGCACTTTGGACCGATTTTAATAACGACAATTGGCCTGATCTGATTGTTGTGGGGGAATTTATGCCCATACGTATCTTTGAGAATACAAAAGGGGTTTTAAACGAAATACATGACGTTGCGAGTCTTAAAAATAGTCATGGTTGGTGGAACAGTATAAGTTCTGGGGATTTTGATGCGGATGGCGATATGGACTATATTCTTGGAAACTTCGGACTGAATAATCGCTACGTGGTAAATCCAAAGGAACCGCTTCGTATTTATGCCAAGGATTTTGATAAAAATGGACAGATAGACCCAATCATGAGCCATTATATTAAGGGAGAACAATATGTTTCCCACACAAGGAACGACCTAATCAAGCAAATTAGTGCAATGAGAGCGAGGTTTAGGACCTACTCTAATTATGCCGAAGCAACTTTCAGGGAATCTTTTCTGGAAGAGGAACTGGAGGGCGCTTATATTGTAAAGAGTGAAACATTTGCTAATAGTTATCTAGAGAATTTGGGGAATGGTTCATTTAGGTTATTCCCATTACCCAAAATGGCGCAAACTGCTCCCATGTATGGTACCCTAGTGGGAGACTACAACAATGATGGGCATTTGGATGTACTCGCTGTTGGTAATTTTTATAGTGGCGAGGTATTTTCTGGACAATATGATGCTTCCATTGGATGGTTTTTATCGGGGGATGGTACGGGAAATTTTATGCCAATTGAATCTAAAGAAAGTGGTTTTTTAGTAAAAGGAGATGCCAAGTCATTGATAAATCTCCGAAACGGCGACAAGGAGCTTATAGTCGCAGGGATCAATAACGGTCCTGTTACTGTTTTGGAATTTGAGGGCCTGTCAACTAACATCTATCACCCCAAAAACAATGAGGTTGCCGCCAAAATAAAATATCCGGATGGTTCGGTTCAAAGATTCGAATTCCAGCGTTCCACTGGATATTTGTCGCAGCCCAGCAGGGCTTTTTCAATCCCAAGGACCGCAACTTCGGTAATTATAATTGATAATCAGGGTAACGAACAAGAAATAGGACCAGTTCAATGAAAAGGAGTTATGCATCGCTTGTTCTACTAATAGGAATTTTTTCCATTGTTTTTTCCTGTGCTCCCAGAGAACCTACACTGTTTAGACTTTTATCCCCAAAAGATACCGGTTTGGAATTTGAAAATACGATCGTTGAGAATGACAGCGTCAATGTGTTTCAATTCATGAACATATATACTGGAGCCGGGGTAACGGTAGGCGATATTAACAATGATGGACTACCTGATATTTATTTTAGCGGCAATATGGTATCCGGGCGGCTCTTTTTGAACAAAGGGGGGCTAAAGTTTGAGGATATCAGCGATACCGCAGGAATTTTGAATTCCAGTTGGGGTACCGGGGTTACCATGGTTGACATCAATCAAGATGGATGGTTGGATATCTACGTATGTGTATCGGGAGGGGCTAAAAAATCGGAACGGGCAAATTTGTTGTATATCAATAAAGGGGATTTAACTTTTGAGGAAAAGGCAGCGGAATATGGACTTGCGGATACCAGACAATCCATGCACGCTGCATTCTTTGATTACGATAAGGACCAAGATCTGGATATGTATCTATTGGTCAATCCTGCGGCCTACGAACATAGCGTTAACGTAAGTCAGCCAAGAAAGTTGAACGGGGAGTCAATCAGTAATGATCGGCTGTACCGTAACGAGGGAAATGGCACCTTCAAAGATGTGACCATAGATGCCGGAATCCTTACGGAAGGTTATGGCCTTGGAATTGCGATTTCGGATATCAATAATGATAGTTGGCCGGACATTTACATATCCAATGACTTTATTGGTAGTGATATTCTATATATTAATCAGAAAGACGGGACTTTTAAAAATAAACTCAGCGAATACATTAACCACACCTCCTATGCGGGTATGGGCAATGATATGGCCGATATTAACAATGATGGGAAGACCGATATCATGGTGTTGGATATGAGGCCTGAAGACAATAAAAGGCAAAAATTGATTATATCATCCACTGGATATGATAGGTTCCAATTGATGCTGAATGCCGGGTATGATCCACAGTATAGTCGCAATACCTTGCAACTCAATAGGGGACTGGGTGAGTTCAGTGAAATCGGTTTCATGTCGGGGGTCAGTAGTACAGATTGGAGTTGGAGCCCACTTTTTGCGGATTATGACAACGATGGATTCAAGGACCTTTATGTAACTAATGGGTTTCTAAGGGATCTTGGAAACTTGGATTATATCAATTATCAAAATATCTATGACAATCCATTGGGTGATTACAATACCAAGCTTCGAAAAAAACTTGAATCCATACGCAATTTGCCAGCCGCCAAATTAAATAATTATGCCTATAGAAATAGGGGTGATGTTACTTTTGAAAATGTAACGCAAGCTTGGGGCATTGATACGCCCAGCTGCTCTAATGGAGCCGCTTATGCCGATTTGGATAATGACGGAGATCTGGATTTAATTGTGAACAATGTCAATCAGCCGGCCTTTTTATTTGAGAATACGAATAATGAAACCGGCAGTGGAAATTATTTGCGTATACAGCTTAAGGGTCAGAAAGGCAATCTGGATGGTTTGGGCGCCACTATTCAAATTACCACCGATAGCATCACCCAATACTATGAACAATATCTTAGTAGAGGATACGAATCTGCCGTTGACCGCACTGTACATTTTGGTCTTGGAAAATTCACCTCCATTGATTCTCTCAAAATTACCTGGCCAGACGAAAGGGTACAGATACTTACCAATATAAAGGCCAATCAGTTGTTGACTTTAAACCAGTCATTGGCAAAGAGTATGGGGTCTTCAATGGTTGGTCGTATTAATGAACCCTTGTTCACGAATGTTACCGATTCCTTGAAGATATCCTATATCCATCAGGAAGACCCCATGGTAGATTTTAAGATACAATCTATATTACCCCATATGCACTCTCGAAATGGCCCTGGAATCGCTGTAGGCGATGTCAACAATGACGGCATGGATGATTTCTATATTGGAGGTGCGGCAGGATTTTCAGGTAGGTTATTCTTACAAAGTCCAATGGGGCAATTTAGCGAAGGTGCTTTTTTCCCTGAGCCTAATTTTGAGGATATGGGTGCTCTTTTCTTTGATGCGGATGGGGATCAAGACTTGGATTTGTACGTGGTAAGTGGAGGTGTTTCATTGGAGATTGACAGTACACTTTACCAAGATCGATTATACGTTAATGATGGCACGGGCAATTTTACGCGTTTAATGGATTTCCCCGAGGTAAACTCCAGTGGTTCGGTGGTTACAGCTTCGGATTATGATCAGGATGGCGATCTAGATCTATTTATAGGAGGAAGGGTTAACCCAGGTGCCTATCCAACGCCCGTAAAAAGTTATCTTCTCGAAAATGTCTTGGACCCGATAACAGGAAAAATAGGATTTAAGGATATTAGTGCTTCCATAGATAATTGGGATAAACTTACAATGGTTACATCGGCCTTATGGACGGATTATGACAATGATGGCTGGAAAGATCTTATGGTAGTTGGTGAGTTTATGCCCATCACCCTTTTTCATAACTATCAAGGGAAATTAGTCTATAAGGCCCCAGAAACGGCCGGCTTATTGAATACAAGTGGATGGTGGAACAGCTTGGCAGGTGCTGATTTTGACAATGATGGCGATATCGATTATCTCGTGGGTAATCTCGGTCTAAATAATCGTTATAATGTCTCAAAAGACACACCTGTTTCTATTTATGCCAAGGATTTTGATAAAAATGGGAAAATCGATCCCGTAATGAGCTATTATACGGAAGGAGATGAATATATAGTACACACTCGAGATGAGATAATTGGTCAAATCAGTGCCATGAGAGCCCGCTTTCAATCGTATGAATCCTATTCGGATGTTACCTTCCAAAAGGCCTTTCTGCCTGAAGAGATAGAAGGTAGTTACATATTACGTAGCCAACTTTTTGAAAGTTCATTTTTGGAAAATTTAGGAAACGGGGAATTTTCAATTGGTGCGCTACCTAAAATCTGTCAGATGGGTCCAATTGAAGGTGTTCTTGTGGAAGATTTTGATGGTGATGGGAACTTGGATGCACTATTAACAGGTAATTCATATACAACGGAAGTTTCTATTGGGAGGTATGATGCTATAAAGGGTATAGTTCTTAAAGGAGGTGGTAATGGCCAATTCTCGTCCATACCGATAGAGAAAAGTGGTTTTTTGAATGATTGGGATGCCAGTGCATTATCAAAATTAACAACTGTTGATGGTGGTATGTACATACTCGTAGCCAATAATGACGCAGCTTTAAAAATATTTGAACTAAATAATAACCATAAGGGCCCGGACCGTTCTATTAAAGTTCCTGCCAATGGGGTCAGTGCCGAAATTTTTCTAATAGATGGAACAAGCTACAAACGTGAGTTTTATTACGGTGAGGGCTACTTGTCACAAAATAGCAGAAGTATCCTTTTAAATGAAAATATTCAGACCATCAGATTGAAGGATAACCAGGGCAATATTAGAATTGTTTATGATAAGGATTCATTACAGTAAAGAATTTCCAGGACTTTTCATTGCAATAAAAACCTATTAGGGAACTCAAATCAATATGCTTCTAAATTTTTCCGAATAGCCCATGAGCACAATACAGAATAGCATACGGAATATCACTTCTTTAGCATTTTCAACAATGCTTTCCAATAGTTAAAATGATAACCAACCAATAAATAATCAAACATGGAAGTATCAAATCAAAAATTATCCAATCGTCTATTCTCATTAGATGTCTTTAGGGGCTTCACCATGTTCTTGCTCATTGCTGAAGCAGCCGGTTTCCATCACAATTTTTATGATTTTGCAAAGGGTACCTTCCTAGAGCCGCTGGCATTGCAATTACACCACCATCCCTGGCACGGGCTACGTTTTTGGGATTTGATTCAACCGTTTTTTATGTTCATTGTGGGTGTGGCCATGCCATTTTCTTTGCGGAAAAGACTTGCAACCGCCTCAAAGGGCGACGTAACCAAACACATACTTAAAAGATGTTTTCTTTTGTTTTTATTCGGTGTTTTACTTCATTGTGTCTACAGTCATGCCTTGGTCTGGGAATTATGGAACGTATTGGTTCAACTCGCCTTTACGATATTGATTGCTTATGCAATCATGAACCTATCCCATAAATATCAGCTTTTAATATCTATAGGGCTACTTGTTCTTACAGAACTGTTATATAGAATGTATGACTTCCAGAACCCGTATAATAATGGGGAGAGTTTTGGATCCTTTATGGATATGGTTTTTATGGGTAAAATCAATAAGGGCGGTTGGGTCACCATTAATTTCATACCTACCGCAGCTCATACTATCTGGGGTGTAGTTTGTGGACAGGTATTGCTATCAAGAAGTAAGGAAAAGGAAAAAATAAAAATGTTTTTGATTGGTGGTTTGGTTTTATTTCTAGGTGGCTACTTATTGGATTTAACTGGTATCACCCCTATTGTAAAAAGAATCGCTACAACTTCCTTTACCCTAGTTTCAGGTGGATATACCCTTTTGGCCTTGACCTTGTTCTATTGGTTTATAGACGTACGCAAGAATCATAAAAAGTGGTTACAGGTTTTTTCCGTTGTAGGTACCAATTCTATTTTCATTTACCTGTTTTCCGAAACAGTGGGCATACAATGGTTTAGAGGTTTCGGGCTAATTTTTACCCAAGGTATTTTTGGAACACTCAATTTCCCTGAAGACCTAATACTTGTCTTAAATGCCCTTTTTGTGCTTTTCATTTTCTGGTACATAACCTACTTTTTAAATAAACACAAGATTTATTTTAAGATTTGACCTTGTAGTTTTTAAAAGTTTGGTGGACCAAGTATATTCACGTTTTTAATTGGTAGAAAGGCTATCTTAAAAAGAGAACCTTGGGACATTTAGTTTGTTGGTCGGAAAGCTATTAGAACCCTTTGCTGCTTACTGGTTTTGTCACACATTTAAGCAAAAAAACCCATGAAGTACTTTCATAGGTTTTTTTTCGGTTTATTGGTTATTTTCTGTCTATACTAGGGAGTCTGTAAATTGATACTATAAATCAACTTTAAAACATTTTAAAACTATTGATCGATTTTTAATCTGTTGTGACTTAAAGCTATAAATATCGGACTCAATATTAATATTTTTCTACATCAAAACTTCTGTTACTCCTGGAGTGGGAATCGGGTAATACCCATCCGGTCCAGGTATGCTTGGTGGGGTTGAATCCCATGTAATCTCACTAGGCATTAGTAACTTGTCCGATGCCAGTGCATCGTCCCAAGAAATTACCTTTCCGGAGTACGTTGCCATACGTCCCATGATTGCTGTCATCGTACTTTTTGCACCGTTTTCGGCATCATTTATAACCTCATTGTTTCGAATGGCGGCAAAAAGGCGGTCATGCTCTACTTGATATGGGTTTGGGTCATTTCGGTTACGATAGTCGAACAGCTTTGCCCCGTCTAAACCGGTTATACTTGCAGCCCCGGCATCGTTCATTTCGATATTGCCCTTTGTACCCTGAAAATTCTCGCCTACCTTGGACCAAGTACCGGGCTGGTGTCGACATTGACTGGCGATGACCGCTCCACTGGGATAGGTAAACTCCACAAAATGGTGGTCAAAAATCTCGCCATGGTCCTTACCTGTTCGTACCAGTCTGCCCCCCATTCCTTGTGCGGATATTGGATACTCACCAATAAACCAGTTGGCCACATCAATATTATGTATATGTTGCTCCAAAATATGGTCTCCGCAGAGCCAGTTGAAATAATACCAATTTCGCATTTGGTATTCCAATTCTGTTTGTCCTTCTTGACGTGGTCTTACCCAAACCCCGGCACTGTTCCAATAGACCTGGCCAGAAACTATCTTGCCCACGGTACCTTCCTTTATTTTGTCGGCAATGGCCAAATAGTTGTTCTGGTAATGTCGCTGCAGTCCTACCACGACGTTCAATTTTTTTTCTTTGGCAACCTTGGCCATTTCCAATACCTTACGGATTCCAGGTGCATCTACGGCTACCGGTTTTTCCATGAATACATGTTTTCCCGCATTTACGGCATATTCAAAGTGGTAGGGCCTGAAACCAGGTGTTGTTGCCAAAATGACCACGTCAGCCATGTCTATGGCCTTTTTATAGGCATCGAGACCCACAAACTTATGGGCATTCTTAACATTCACTTTTTTGGTTCCTTCAAATTCTTTCTGAAGGTTCATCAGGCTATTCTCTAACTGGTCTTCAAATGCGTCGGCCATAGCCACCAATTCTATATTTTCGTCGGCCTTTAAGGCTTGGTTGGCAGCACCGGTACCTCGTCCCCCACAACCGACAACGGCAAGTTTTAATTTCTTATCATTTAATATGTTTGCCATAGCACTCATTTCCAATCCGGGTAGGAGCATGCCTGCCCCCACCAGTGCTGTGTTTTTACAAAATCCTCTTCTGGAGGAGTTTGTCCTTACTTCGGATTTTTTTTTTGAACTTCTCATGAATCAATTATTTAATTTATGGGCTATTGACCCCAATAGTGATTTATTTCATTTTCATTAGGTACTTTAGGATCACGAACAATACGGAAGCCTACAAAAGGGGCGTCCGTATTCCACCATTTGCTTTTAGGAAATTGAGGGTCCCTCATTTTCCAATTTTCATTGGATCCAAGTCTTGCCGCACTTCTTAGATATTCTGCATCATCATTATATGAGCCTCCTCGTACCGAGATTGGGTAGGTTTTTTTGGCTATTTCAAATGGTGATACTGTGCTGTTTTTCCTCTCTTTATAAGCATCGGGTATATATTGGTCCAAGGTCCATTCCGCAACGTTGCCATACATGTCGAAAAGTCCCCATGGATTTGGGCTTTTCTGCCCAACTTGGTGATACGTGTCCTCGCTGTTTGCATAGAACCATGCAAAATCATCCAATATTTTAGGGTCATCACCAAAATGATACGCGGTTGACGTGCCGGCCCGGGCGCAGTATTCCCATTCGGCTTCTGTGGGCAATCTATAAAAATGTCCGGTCTTCGCCGATAGCCATTTACAGAACTGCGTTGCTGCATATCGGGTAACATTGCCAACAGGCAAACCTTCACTGGTTCCCATGCCTAAACTCATATCTACATAGGGAATGGTCGCCCCGGAAATTGCATCAATATCGATATCAATGTCTCTGTTAGTGACAGGGTTCTCTGAATCATCAATGGCTCGATTAACAAAAAGATTGTATACCTCCCACGTAATTTCATATTTCGAAATCCAAAATGAGTTCAGTGTTACTTCATGGACCGGCCCTTCATCCAAATTGCGGTGATTCTCTGAAGTGGGACTCCCCATATTAAAACTTCCCGATGGTATCGCAATCATTTCAATGTTCAATTTGGAACCTCCAATATTCTGGGTGAAATCCTTTAAGTTTTCATTTTGTGAAAATGCTGAAGTCAATCCCATCAATATGAATAAAAACAGGGGAAGTCGGTCAATTAAATGCATGGATAAAAAATACAATTTTATAAATCAATTATTCAAGTTACCTGAAATTCCTGAAACGACACCGAAATGTAATATTCGAAATTTGGATGTTTTAGGAAGGTTTGTGGTGCTAGGGGTGCAATGCTTCATTTATATTTTTTGGTAAGGCCTAGGGATAGTGGCCTTACTTGAGTTCTAACAATTTCTTTGCATTGACCACATATATTTTATCGAGCACTTCTTTCGGTAAGGAAAGACCGACATTGGACTGCCCTCTTATTGATACCGAATCTGAAGTGCTTAAATAGGTATGCAACAAATCATAATCCGCTGCTAAGTCCTCTTTTTCCTTAGTTAGTTCCTCGGCATTTAAGTCTAGCTGATCTGAATTGTTTCCAAAGTCGGTACCAAAGAGGATACGATCTTGATATTTTTCCATAAATGCCCTTACTTTTTTAGAATCTTGCGTGGCAAGATCCCCAAATCTAGCAGCTAATTCTACCTTAATGTTCGGATAGTTTTCTAACCGTTCCGCAACCATATCGACATCATGGGACATACTTCCTACATGGGCACATAGGATTTGTAAATCGGGATTTTTCGAAATCCAATTGTCCCTTGCGGCTATAATGGTCTCATACGAGGGAATCTTTGGGAAATTATAGGCATGATACTCTGGATGATCGCTATAATATCCATAATGGGGGCTATTGGGATTTAGGGGTCTCCATGCTTGTATGGGCTCTGCAATATGTGCCATTACCGGTATTTTCTGTTCTTTCAGAAAATCCCAAATAGGCTGAAGCCTGGGATCATCTATTTGAATATACTTGCCCGAATTGTCCTTTGTGACCATTCCAAAATTTTTCCAGACCTTCACCATTCGCGCACCTTGGGCAATTTCCCTTTTGAGGCGATTTATTTCTCTTTGGGCGAAATCTGGCTCATCGATTCCCAAGCCCATTAAAGAGGAACATAGCCAAAAAAGATCCGGGTGTTTCTCCGCTAAGGCCACATATTCGTTCCAACTGCGTTCAACTTTGGTAGAGTCTGTAGCGTTATGCTTTGCAACATCCACCAAAATCGTTTTCAGCTTACGATTCTTCATGAAATCAATAAAATAATCACGGTCTTTTTGAAAATGGGAGTGAACATCGATTATTTCAAGCTCATCGCTTTTAGTAGTAACATCTACATCACTTGTAATTTCCTTATTGGTCATCTTCTGTTTACAGGAAACAAAGGAAAACATAATGAAAAGAAAGAATAAATATCTCATTTTATATAATTAGTAAGTTAATTTGTTTTTTTCGAAATTAAATATAAGTTATTTTTTTTATTTTAAGTTGGTTTAACACGAATTCTTTCTCTTTTTAAATCGTCCTCGTTTTTTTGCAAAACTAATTTTTATTCACAGTCTCAATTAGTCGATGAAGAGCTTATTTTTATAATTCAACACTTTAT
The DNA here is from genome assembly GCF_005780245.1 of Maribacter aurantiacus. Classification (NCBI taxonomy): domain Bacteria; kingdom Pseudomonadati; phylum Bacteroidota; class Flavobacteriia; order Flavobacteriales; family Flavobacteriaceae; genus Maribacter; species Maribacter aurantiacus. The sequence goes on from NZ_VBUK01000002.1 coordinate 409,239, forward strand.
AACATTGTTAATTCTTGAAATTATTCCAAAAAACAATATCCATTCCTGGAAGTTTGACCTAATCCGGCAATTCCAGCTGGGTTTGAATAGTTGCACTATTTTTTTAAAGACTAGGCCTTTACTGATTATGGATGGAAAAGGAACGAAATGAAATCGTTAAATTCTTTATTCGTACTAAATGAAAATCAAGATGCGCGCTCTCCATTTTTGATAAAGCTTAATATTTAATAGGATATGATCTGGTATTTTTTTGATCAATTGTAGAAAACCTAAAGGAAATGATAAGTGCTAGTATTTCCGCAAACTCGAATTTTACCTTTTTACGAAGAAGTACTATTTACCGGATGTTTGATTTATGAAATAGTTGAAGGCTACCTTTTTTAATAAGTTAGCTTACCAAAGAAGTATATTTTATAATAAAATTCTTCGAATTAAAGGGACGCATTCATTGCTTCGCTAAATTTGGAGAATTCTTTATTTAACTATTTTAGATGAAATTTTGTGTATAAAATAAGGCTTTTATGAAGGTAAACAGTGAAGTGATTGGAAATCATAAACAACTTACAGTAGTAAAATTTTATATAAAGGAATAAATTTAAAATAGAAAATACTTTCAACTATGAACGTTTCAGTGGCTCAATTTCAACCTAAAGACGGTGACAAAGTATATAACCTGTCGATAATTCGAGAGCTTTCGGAAAGAGCCAAATCTAACGGAGCGGACTTAATCAGTTTTCACGAAATGTCGATTACTGGCTACACATTCACAAAGGACTTAAATTTTGCACAAATTACTGAGTTGGCAGAGGAAGTGCCGCACGGAAAAAGTGTTCAGAAATTAATTCAAATTTCCAAGGAATTGGAAATTCCAATTTTAGCAGGTCTCGTGGAAAAATCAGATGGAAAATTATTTAATTCTTATATCTGCGTAACCGGAGACGGATTAGTTGCCAAATACCGGAAAATACACCCTTTTATAAGCCAATACCTCTCTGCGGGTGACGAATATTGTGTATTCGAATTACTCGGTTGGAAATGTGGAATTTTAATTTGCTATGACAACAACGTTATTGAAAATGTTCGGGCAACAAGTCTTTTGGGAGCAGAATTGATTTTTGCACCCCATGTTACAGGATGTACACCGTCTGCAATGCCACACAGAGATTATGTAGCGGATAAATATTGGCAGAATCGTGAAAATGACCCTGTTTCATTACGAATCGAATTTGATGGACCAAAAGGTAGACGTTGGTTAATGCGATGGCTACCTGCAAGGGCATACGACAATGGAGTTTATTATGCCTTTACAAATCCAATCGGCTATGATGGGGAACAACTAAAAAATGGAAATTCGATGATAATAGACCCATATGGAGAAATATTATCTGAAATAAGGTCCTTTAAAGACGAAATTACAATTTCAAAAATTACAAAAGAAAAAATTCAGCAATCGGGAGGTTGGAGGTACAAAAATGCAAGAAGACCTGAACTTTACAGAGACATTATTGGTGGGGATCATAAGTCCAATACAAAGCCAACATGGATGAGGTAGTGTTTAAAAATAGTTGATTTAGAACATAAGAGTGAGGTCTAAATTGTCCCCTTAGTTTCAAGGCTTTGAAAATGTTAGCTGCCTTTAAAACCGAACTGTTTAAAAGTGACAAATGGCATCGAATTTTTTCAATTTAGCTCAAAGAGTAAATCGAAAGGACCAAAAGTTACCCGTTCTTCAAAAATAAAGGTTCCGTGTGTAATTTTAACTATATGTGGGACGACTTTCAGTATTGTCATCACTTTTCACAAAATATTAGAATCATTACGGAAATTTATTAATTAGAGCTCTTAGTAAATATTATAATTAATATTTTTAAAAAATATATAGCAACTTTTTTAACAAGAACGAAGTTCATATTCAGGTCTGTTTTTGAACAAAATTATAAGAGTAATCATTGTGAATGCTTTGCTGTTGAAATTTTTGGAAAGCTTCCAATTATTTATCCAGCTTTTGCTTAAGTACCACCATATCTTCGCTATTTTTCTTATTCATTACCCTAGCATATATTTGGGTAGTTGCCATTTTGGTATGGCCAAGGAGTTTTGAAACCGTTTCTATGGGAACACCGTTGGATAAGGTGACCGTTGTAGTGAAAGTATGCCTTGCCATGTGAAATGTCAGTTTTTTTTAAAGCCGCAGAGATCGGCAATATCCGTTAGGTAACTGTTCATTTTCTGGTTCGTTATCTTGGGCAACAATTTACAGTTAAATTTAGTTCGAGGATGATTTTCGTATTTTAATGATTTGTTCAGCATTGGTAATAATATGAATTTAAAGGGCTACCTGTTTTATTTCTATTTACCTTTTTACATTGACCACCATCAACTCCAGGCACAATACAATTTTCGTTAAGTCCATAATTTCCTCATAGGATATATCCGCATAGCAATTAAGAATAAGCAAGTCCTATAATGTAGATTACCTTTCCATGGAGGTGGTAAGTTCGATGATGCTTTGGAGTTCGTCCAATGTGAGATATTCCCGTTCTCTTTTTTCCAATTTAGGTTTAAATTTAACGAAGGGGTCCCGTTCTATCCATTCCATATGAAATGCTAGCGTAATCATTCTCCTAAGGCGCTGAATATGTTTCATTACAGCATTGTTGCCAATATTACCTTGGTAATGAACAGGTCGATAGGAACGCAAGAAGCTTTCTAGTCCCAAAATAAATTTATAGTCCAAATCTTGAAGAAATATATCATCTTTTTGATACTCATTTGATACCTAATCAAAATGTATTTTTGACTGGCTTTATAATGGTACAAAGTCTTAGGGGCCAATTTTACACCCATTTTTTCATTATGGTAATTGAATATGTCCTTTAATGAGTGGTCTTTCTTGTCCTCTCCTAAATATCTGGCCTTCACAAGTTGTTGGGTGGCGATTTTGGATTCTGATTTCATGTCTCGAAAACATTGAACGATTTCCGACTTCACTTCATCTAGATGTAAGTTGATGGTTCGGGCTTGTGTACTGTTACCTTTTACCCGCTGCCGTTTTGAATCCCAAGTTGAGATATCGACTTTTTAGTTGATGCTCAGATTGATCTTTTTTCCGTTTACGGTAATTCGGACATAAGTGTTCGATAAATTGTTTTTGTCTGCTCTTTGGCTTTAGACCCAAAAGAGTACTGAAAATGATGTAGAAGATCGCATAGTTTTCGTCTTAATCGTTAAACAATAATTGAGACGAAAGTCAAATCAACAATGCTGGTATTTTTTGTTTCCAGATGTCAATATACAACAGTGTTGACGATTATGTTGACGATTTTAAAATATGTTGACGATTTGTGAACTTTTAAAACCATATAATAACACATTGTATGAAGCGCAAAAAACAAAAAAACCTTGATAATCATTAGATTAGCAAGGTTTTGGTCTCGGATGTTATCCGTTTCAGTGACCTGGCTGGGATTCGAACCCAGGACCCTTTCATTAAAAGTGAAATGCTCTACCAACTGAGCTACCAGGTCAAAATGTAACTGCAAAGATTTCCCTTTTGCGGGTGCAAATATAAGGCCTATTATTTATTTACCAAGTCCAAATGTGCATAAATTTATTTTTTTTTGAAATCGGCTTAATTTGACGGATTTTTACAAAAAATAGCACTAGTGAAAATCATATTGATCGGTTACATGGGGAGTGGAAAGACCACCATTGGCAAAGCCTTATCCAAACAGTTGAATGTTAAATTTTTAGACCTGGACGATTATATTGAAGCCGCGGAAAAGTCGTCGATCAATGAGATTTTTAAAGACAAGGGGGAAGTCTATTTCAGAAAAAAGGAAACTGAATATCTGAAAGAGGTTTTGAATCGCAAAGAGAATGTCGTGCTATCCGTTGGAGGGGGAACACCGTGTTTTGGTGACAATATAAGGTTTATAAACGAGGCAACACCAAACTCGATTTACATTAAAACCGATTTAAATGTTTTATGTGACCGACTTATGAAGGAAAGGGATGAGAGACCCCTAATAGCCGATATTGCTCCTGAAGAGTTTCAGGAATTCATTGCAAAACACCTGTTCGAGCGTAGTTTTTTTTATAATCAAGCGCATCATAAAATCGGCAACCAATATAAATCGGTTGAAGACGTGGTACTCCAAATACGGAAGTTACTAGTCTAAATAAACCCTATTTTTTTTAGGTTCGAAGAGCACGTTTACGTGCTCCTGTAGTGATGTGGAAAGGGATATACCTTTGTAATCTGCCTTGACCGGATATTTTTTATGGTTTCTATTGACCAAAACAGCAGTCTTCAATTGTTTGAGCGGCGTTTTTAGAAAATGGTGTACTCCGTAGATTAAGGTAGTCCCCGAATTTAAAACATCGTCCACCAATACAATCGATTTGTTTGCATATGCTTCCTCGGCTAAAGAGGTGGATACACCGCTTGTTAAAGGATCTTTTTTATCCATAAGAACTGTGCAGAGGATAATTTCCGCTTCCGTTATTTTCTTTAACACGGACATGATTTTCTTGGCGAAAAGGAGTCCGCCACCCTGTATTCCGGCCACAACAATTTCCTTCTCGGAAACGTTGGCTTCATAAATTTGATAGGCGATTCGTTCAATTTTATGCTGGATCTGTTGATGGGTCAATATTTGTTGCTGCATGGCCATTCAATTCTATGAGATAAATATAGGCTTAATTTGATATTATTGTGCGCTATGCGCAAAGCGCTGAACGCATTTCGCTATTTAATAATTCTAAGTTTCAGGTTTTAAGTTCGAAGTTCCAGATTTATCTGTTCCCTATTAACTTTTCACTTTTCACTTTTCGCTTTTCATTTTAAATTTTTCACTCATCAATTTCTTCATTAGTGTCCAAATAATCATCGATTTCCCTACGGTCTTTTTTAGTAGGTCTTCCCGTTCCCTTTTTTCGATAATAGTCCTTGGAATACTGTAAAAGATTTTGATGTTCAAAGGCTTCTTTAGGGGTGGTGTCCTTTCGGTAGATATCTACCAATTTAGCGCCCACCCTGCTTTCCGGGATATCCAAAACCGTAAGTTGGTAATCGATTTGGTTTTTGCGAACGACGATTTTATCCATTGGAAAAACTTCCCTTCCCGGTTTCACCGTTTGGTCATTGATTTTAACATGACCTTTTTTACAGGCATTGGTAGCAATGTTCCTGGTTTTAAAATAACGTGTGCTCCAAAGGTACTTGTCAATACGCATGGCAAACTAAATTCTTTGTTAAGGTTTTCTACAAAAATAGGGGAAAATTGTATCTTGCACGCTTAAATTATTGCTGATGAGATTAAAAAACATAGGGGTATTTGTGCTTGTTTTTTTAATTATTTGGTCTTGTAAAAAAGACGATGATTCACCGGGGACGATAGTACCTCCACGATCAATAATAGAGGTTGCCGCCGAGAACGATGCGGAGCTACGTGAATTCTTGAGTACCCACTTTTTTAACTACGAGGATTTTCAAGATCCACTTGAAGGCTTTGATTTTAAGATACAATTTGACACAATTGCAGGGGAGAATGAAGACAAAACCTCTATTTTGAATAGTGGCTCTCTTCCCGGTGTAGAGTTCGGCATGGAAAAGATTACTGTGGCATCTGCAGGTTTTGGTGTAAGTGATGAAGAAGTTGCTGAACATACTTTTTATTATCTTATTGCAAGACAAGGAACTTCAGAAAATACCCCTACTATTGGTGATAACGTAGTATTGAGGTACGAAGGATCTCTCTTGGATGGTACCTTGTTTGATGCTTCCAGTAATCAGCCAGTTACATTCAATCTATCTGGGGTGGTACAAGGATTTGGAAACGGTGTAGAATATTTTAAATCCGGAACAGATTTGATTGTGAATGGAGATGGCACGGTATCATATTCGGATTATGGTATCGGAGCTATTTTTATCCCATCGGGGTTGGCCTATTTTAATCGTGGTTCTGGTTCATCAATACCAGCTTACGCACCATTGATTTTCAAAGTGGACATTTTTACATTCGAAGAAGATACCGATTTTGACGGGGACGGTATCCCCTCTATTTTGGAGGATATAGATGGAGATGGTAATCTTAACAACGATAATACGGATGGTGATCCATTGGCCAATCACAATGATACGGATGATGATGGAGATGGAATACCTACCAGAGAAGAAATTATATTAGATGATGAAGGAAATTTTGTGGGCTTTAAGGATAGCGATGGGGATGGTACTCCGGACCACTTGGATAGGGATTCTTAAATGATGCAACTTATTTGCAAAAATAAAAAAAGGCTTACAGTACCCTGGAAGCCTTTTTTATGGGAAATATTCCCGCTAAATCTTTAGGGATAAGCTCAAAATAAGCTGGTCCGGTCTGGTGTCGATACGATCATTTATGGAGATACCACCATTCGTATTAATGAAATTCACTTCGTTTTCGCTAAAACCACGCTCATATCTTAAATCGATTCCCAACTTACCCAAGTTGACCCCCGCACCTATATTTAGACCTACGGAAAAATCGTTTTCCACATCGCCTAAAGTGACGCCATCAAAGTCGGTGTTCAAAATATATTGGAATGCTGGTCCGGCAAATAAATTTAGTGGACCAATGACATTAACACCTAAGAGGACGGGTGCATCCAATTTTTTCATTTTAAAATCTCCGTCATCATATCCGGACGTTATACTAGTATAAACCAATTCTGGTCTTACATATATTTTTCCTCCCAATTTCCCGAAGATACCCAAATGGTAGCCCAGGTTTTTATCCGGATTTTCAAAAGCATCCGCTGTAGAATCAAAATAGTTTCCATTTCCTGCGTAGTTTAAACCTCCCTTAATTCCAAATCCAGAACCGCTTTGTGCCATCGCGGTCAGACCGGTCAAAAGCATCACAGTAAGAAAAAGTGTTTTTTTCATAATAGTTTTATTTTATTGAAACATTCGTATCAAGAACAATACCGATCGTTTCCTTTCTCGTTATACCATCAGAACGGAGGGTAAAGTTCTTTTATTGTTTGGCGAAGTTAGGAGAGGTTTGGTTTTTCCGTGGTCGCATCGAGAAGTAAGATTAACTTGATAACTAAAACCTTCTTTGGTTTTTCTTAAGTTTTGGAGCCAAGGAGTTCATTATCTTTGCATCTTTATTTGAGCATATTGAAATTTACACTACACAAAACGGATGTCCAAAGTAAGGCACGGGCAGGTACCTTGGTTACCGATCATGGTACAATCGAAACCCCCATCTTCATGCCTGTGGGTACGGTAGCGTCCGTTAAGGGAGTACATCAGAAGGAGTTGAGAGAGGAGATAAATCCGGATATAATTCTTGGGAATACCTATCACTTGTTCCTAAGGCCGAAGACCGATATTCTCCAGAAAGCGGGCGGACTTCACAAATTTATGGGATGGGACCGAAATATATTGACCGATAGCGGGGGCTATCAGGTGTATTCATTATCGGGAAACCGAAAAATAAAGGAAGAAGGGGTAAAGTTCAAATCCCACATAGATGGTTCAATGCAAATGTTCACTCCGGAAAACGTAATGGAAATCCAACGGGTCATTGGGGCCGATATCATAATGGCTTTTGACGAGTGCACACCCTATCCCTGTGATTACAATTATGCAAAACGGTCCATGCACATGACCCACAGGTGGTTGGACCGATGTATCGCCCATTTGGAAAAGACCCCCTTTGTCTACGATTATTCCCAGAGCTTTTTCCCCATCGTACAGGGTTCTACCTATAAGGACTTGCGTAGACAATCCGCGGAATATATAGCCAACGCAGGTGCGGAGGGAAATGCAATTGGCGGACTTTCCGTTGGTGAGCCGGCCGAGGAAATGTATGGTATGACCGAAGTGGTCTGCGAAATCCTTCCAGAGGACAAACCCAGATATCTCATGGGAGTGGGAACGCCCATCAATATTTTGGAAAATATTGCTTTGGGCATTGATATGTTCGATTGTGTAATGCCCACAAGAAATGCCAGAAATGGCATGCTTTTTACGGCCCACGGTACCATCAACATAAAGAACAAAAAGTGGGAAGACGATTTTTCCCCCATAGACGAAATGGGAACTACTTTTGTGGATAGGGAATATTCCAAGGCCTATTTGCGGCATTTGTTCGTGGCCAACGAATATTTGGGAAAACAGATCGCCACGATCCACAATTTAGGATTTTACCTCTGGTTGGTACGCGAGGCTAGAAAGCATATTTTGGAGGGCGATTTTTATAGCTGGAAAAATAATATGGTGAAACAAATGGACAAGAGACTATAGTGCTTTCGATCATAGATAAATACATATTAAAACGATACTTGGCAACCTTCGCCATGATGTTGCTTCTATTCATACCCATAGGCATAATGGTAAATTTGGCGGAACAGATCGGGAAGATGATAGACAATGAGGCGCCGTTGAATGAAATACTGATGTATTATCTAAATTTCACCATTTACATAGGCAGTCTACTTTTTCCTATTTTCCTATTTTTATCTGTCATTTTTTTTACCTCCAAACTGGCCAATAATACGGAAATCGTTGCCATTCTTAGCTCCGGGGTATCCTATGGCAGGTTCTTACGACCTTATTTGATTGGGGCCACTATCATAGCCATAATCATGTTCTTTATGACCATGTTCATCGTTCCGCAGGCCAGTATCGGGTTCAATGAATTCAAGTTCAAATACTTGAAACGCGGCAAGCAGGATAGGATTACCAACAATATATTTAACCAACTCAACGAAACGGACTTCATTTACGTAAGTAGTTTTGATCCGGCCAGGCAGCTGGGGCATAATTTTACCTATGAAAGGTTCAACGAGGACAATAAGCTGGATTTCAAGATATCAGCAGTGAATATACGTTGGGTGGAAAAGGATAGCAATTATCGGCTGACTTCCTATGTGAAACGGAAAATGGTGGGGGATTCCGCCATCTTGGAGAGCAAACGTCGCTTGGATACCCTATTTACGTTTAAAATCGATGATTTAACTCCGGTTTCCTACGTTGCCGAAACCAAAAACCTCTTTGAACTGGACCAATTTATTGCCGACCAGAAAAGAAAGGGAGCTTCCAATATCAACACCTATATTTTGGTCAAATACAAACGATGGGCCTTGCCGTTGACGGCGTTTATTCTCACCATCATTGCGGTGGCCGTTTCTTCTGTAAAAAGAAGGGGAGGCATGGGGGTAAACTTGGCCTTTGGAATTTTGGTCGCCTTTGTGTTCATCTTCTTTGACAAGGTGTTTGGAACCCTTGCGGAGCAGTCCGGCTTCTCGCCCTTATTGGCGGTTATTATTCCCAACGTACTCTTTGGGCTTTTGGCCCTTTATCTGCTGCAAAATGCCAAGAGATAGGATACGCAACCTGCTCCATTTGCACTTCATTGTTTTTATATGGGGATTTACCGCAATTTTGGGGAAATTGATTTCCATTGATTCTCTACCCTTGGTTTGGTACCGAATGCTTTTGGCATCCGTATTTATACTGATATATATAAGGTTGGTTCGCCTTGATTTGAAAGTGGACAAAAAATCCCTAGGTTGGCTGATTTTTGGGGGTATCGTGGTGGCCGCCCATTGGTTCACCTTTTTTTATGCCATAAAAATTTCAACGGTATCCGTGGCATTGGCCATGATGTCCACGGGGGCCTTTTTTACCGCATTGATGGAACCTTTCATTTTTAATCGAAAAGTGATAGGATATGAAGTGTTTTTTGGGATTTTGGTCATTATCGGGCTTATATTGATTTTTAGGGTGGAGTCCTCCTATACCTACGGGATGTTGGTCGCATTAAGTTCCGCCTTTTTGGCGGCCGTATTTTCTTTGGTCAACGGAACGTTGGTAAAAAAGCATAGGCCCTCGGTCATTTCCTTCTATGAACTGGGTATAGGGGTGTTGTTCCTTTCCATTATTTTGGGTGTTAAAGGAAGTTATTCGTCGGATTTCTTTTATTTAAGTCCAATGGATTGGGTGTATCTTTTCGTTTTGGCATTGATATGTACGGCCTACGCTTTTATTGCCTCCATTAAGATTATGCGGGTTTTGACACCGTACACCGTAATGTTGACGACCAACTTGGAACCTGTTTATGGAATCTTATTGGCATGGTTCATTTTTGGTTCGGAAGAAAAAATGAATCCCTTTTTTTACCTAGGGGCGTTGCTTATTTTAAGCACGGTCATCCTAAACGGGATTTTAAAAAATAAGGCAAGCATTAAGAAACTCGCCTCGGAAAAATCGAGGAAGAGCGTACTTAAAACAAAAGTTGGAAGAAGGGGTACGTCGGCAGGCCAATAAATCGCAACCATTGCGTAAGTGACAGTGGCCAGATTACCTTTTAAAGTTTTATCTTTGCCTACGCAACTAACGAAATCTTATTGAAAACTATGGAGTATCTGGATTTTGAACTTCCAATCAAGGAGCTGGAAGAGCAATTGGACAAGTGTATGATCATTGGTGAGGAAAGCGATGTGGATGTATCCGAAACCTGTAAACAGATTGAGAAGAAATTAGACGAAACCAGAAAGGAAATCTACAAAAACCTTACTCCCTGGCAACGCGTTCAATTATCGAGACATCCAAATAGACCTTATACTTTAGACTATATACGGGCCATTTGCGGCGACACCTTCCTTGAACTGCACGGAGATCGTAATGTAAAGGACGATAAGGCCATGATAGGCGGATTAGGTAAAATTGGTGATCAGAGCTACATGTTCATCGGGCAACAAAAAGGCTATAATACCAAGACAAGACAATACAGAAACTTTGGTATGGCCAATCCGGAAGGGTACAGAAAAGCCTTGCGATTGATGAAGTCTGCCGAAAAATTCGGCATACCCGTAGTTACCTTGATAGATACTCCAGGAGCGTATCCCGGTATTGAGGCCGAGGAACGGGGGCAAGGAGAGGCGATAGCTAGGAATATTTTGGAAATGACCCGGTTGCAGGTTCCCATCATCGTTGCAATCATAGGAGAAGGAGCTTCGGGCGGAGCCTTGGGAATCGGAGTAGGAGACAAGGTTTTGATGTTGGAGAACACCTGGTACTCTGTAATATCCCCAGAATCGTGTTCTTCCATTCTTTGGAGAAGTTGGGAATACAAGGAAAGGGCGGCTGAGGCCTTGAAGTTGACCGCTAGCGATATGAAGAAATTGAAATTGATAGATGAAATTGTAAAGGAACCCGCTGGGGGCGCGCATACCAACAGGGAAAAGACTTTTGAAATCCTGAAGAATAAAATTGCCTCCCATTATGAGGAACTACAAAAGTTATCACCAAAGGAATTGGTGAAACAACGGATGGAAAAATATGCGAACATGGGTGTTTTTAATGGATAAACGACCATTTTAACAGCGTAGCATTAAACCGAAGAATTTCATCTTCGGTTTTTTTATGTTATCAACATAAAATTGTATTTTATTAACAGGCAAATGTTAGTTAACTGTGAACATTGGTTTTGCCTCAATTAAAGTTAACTAAAGGTTAATTGTATATTTTCGCACTATGGAGAACACACAACCTTTTGTTGGTCGTAAGATTGACAAATCTACGATTATTAGCCTCGAAAGAGGAAAAATACCACCACAAGCAGTTGATTTAGAGGAAGTTGTGCTTGGTGCAATGATGATTGACAAAAAAGGGGTCGATGAAGTTATTGACATCCTTCACCCAGATGTGTTCTATAAGGATGCCCACAGATTTATTTACGAGGCCATCTTCGTTTTGTTCGAGGAATCCCAACCTGTGGATTTATTAACCGTTTCGGCACAATTGAAGAAGGCCGGTAAATTGGAGGCCGTTGGAGGTGATTTTTACTTGATCAAATTGACCCAAAAGGTAGCATCATCGGCGCATATTGAATTCCATGCCCGTATCATTCTTCAAAAATATATTCAGCGTAGCCTCATTAAAATTTCCAACGAAATTATTGAGGATGCCTACGATGAAAGTACGGACGTTTTTGACCTTCTTGATAATGCCGAAGCGAAATTGTACGACGTTACCCAAGGGAATTTAAAGCGATCGGCAGAAACCGCCCAGAATTTGGTAATCCAGGCCAAGAAGAAAATCGAGGAAATTGCCAATAGGGAAGGTTTGAGCGGAATTCCTTCAGGTTTTGATAAGTTGGACAAATTGACTTCCGGTTGGCAGCCCAGTGATTTGATCATAGTAGCGGCACGACCTGGTATGGGTAAAACGGCATTGACTTTGTCCATGGCCCGGAATATGGCGGTCAATTCCAATACGCCAGTAGCTTTTTTCTCCTTGGAAATGTCATCGGTACAGTTGATTACGAGGTTGATTTCCTCTGAGACGGGGTTGTCCTCTGAAAAGTTAAGGACCGGAAAATTGGAAAAGCATGAATGGGAGCAATTGAACGTAAAGGTAAAAACATTGGAAAAAGCGCCATTGTTCATTGATGACACCCCTTCATTGTCCATTTTTGACCTGCGCGCAAAAGCAAGGCGTTTGGCTTCTCAGCATGGCATTAAGATGATCATGATAGATTATTTGCAATTGATGACCGCTGGAGGTAGTCAAAAAGGGGGTAACAGGGAGCAGGAAATTTCAACGATTTCGAGGAACCTAAAGGCCTTGGCAAAGGAACTGAATGTTCCCGTGATTGCACTTTCACAGCTTTCCAGGGCCGTTGAGACCAGGGGAGGTAGTAAGCGACCTATTCTTTCAGATTTGAGGGAATCAGGTGCTATTGAGCAAGATGCGGATATCGTTTCCTTTATATACCGACCTGAATATTATAAAATAGAGGAGTGGGACGATGAGGAACGCACCCCAACCCAAGGCCAAGCAGAATTCATTGTGGCCAAGCACAGGAACGGAGGGCTGGACAACATCAGGCTTAAATTTATTGGTAGCCAAGGTAAGTTCGATAATTTGGACGATTTCGATTCGCCCTTCGAGTTCCAGTCCAAAATGAACGATAATGAGGAGAACCCTTTCACTACAAAGAACCTTCCAAGTGCGGACGATGCCTTTGGTAGTTCCATGAATCAAGGAACGGGTATAGATGATGATGACGATGTGCCATTTTAAAGTTCAGGGTACTAAAAGGTATCTGTCCAAACACTTTATTTTTAAAATCTTTAACGCTCCTGAAAACTTAGGAGCGTTTTTTTTCGTTTATTTTTGAGAGAAGGCCAATTGAATTATGAGGTATGCATAGAATTTTTTTTTTACTGGTTTTATTTTTAATCACTCATCTTGGGTATGCCTCTTCCATTTTGATACCCATGGATGCGGACACCCAAAAGAACCATTTAAAAGCCTATGGAATAACGTATTGGGTACTTTCCAAGCAGCAAAAAGTGCAATGGTTGCTCAATTATAGGGGCGGCTCCTTTTTGTTGCCCGATGGTGAGCTTATACGCAAGGAGTGCCAGATTAGGGGCGTTTCTTTTGAAATACTTTCGGATGATCAGGCAAATTCCATTCTGGATGAAATAAGCAGTCCTTCCAAAAATCAGGATGCCGTAATATTGGAAAAAGCTCCCAAAATTGCGGTGTATTCTCCCAAAGAGAACCAGCCTTGGGACGATGCGGTTACCATGGCCCTTACCTATGCGGAAATACCCTACGTAACCGTATATGATGAAGAGGTTTTGGACGATAAGCTCGCCTTATACGATTGGCTGCATTTGCATCATGAGGATTTCACAGGGCAATATGGTAAATTCTATGGTGCCTACAGGGCTACCCCGTGGTATATTGAAGGTAAGAAGGAGGCGGAGAAGTTGGCCCGTAAATTGGGATTTGATAAGGTTTCCGATGAAAAGTTGGCAGTTGCCCTTAAAATTAGGAATTACGTAATTGGTGGAGGTTTTATGTTCGCCATGTGCTCCGCAACTGATAGTTTTGACATCGCCCTTGCAGCCGATGGTGTGGATATTTGTGAGCCTATGTTCGATGGCGATCCATCGGATCCTAATTATCAGGCGAGTTTGGATTTTGATAAGACTTTCGCCTTTACGGACTTTACCTTGGAAAGAAATCCGGTTAAATATGAGTTTTCGTCCATTGATATGACCTCAAAAAGGGGGAATGTTCCCAAGGAGCAGGACTACTTTTCCTTGATGGATTTTTCCGCCAAATGGGATGCCGTACCTACTATGCTATGTCAGAACCATACTTCCTTGGTAAAGGGTTTCATGGGCCAGACCACCGCCTTTAATCGGTCTGAAATCAAACCAACGGTCCTGGTACTTGGGGAGAACAAGTTGAACGGGGAGGCCCGCTACATCCATGGCATTAAAGGAAAAGGTTTTTTTACGTTTTACGGGGGTCATGACCCGGAGGATTACCAGCATAGGGTAGGGGACCCAAAAACGGAACTGGAGCTACATCCAACCTCACCGGGTTATCGATTGATTTTGAACAATGTCCTCTTCCCCGCTGCACGAAAGAAAAAGCAGAAAACCTGATAAGTTCAAATACAAGCTCAAATACAAATACAAGTTTAAGTGCAAAATGAAACACAGTAAGAACCAGTAATTCATGCTGAGCAGGCGAAATATATAGTACTGGGCTGCTCGTCGGTTTCGAACAACGATAAGCGAGCAACGAAAAGTGATTATCAAGCAAGCACTAAACCACTATTTCGCTAACACACTAATTCACCCTTTCACTTTTCCGTGCAACCCCTAATGCATTTCCCTGCACCTTTCTGTGAGTAACTGTTCCAAAACAATTTCCACCCCCATTTCATCATTACTGCGAGTGCTATATTTAGCGGCCTTTTTTACATTGGGATGGGCATTTTCCATAGCAAAACTAAATTCAGAAAGCGCCAACATTTCCAAATCATTGTTGTAGTCGCCAAACACCATAATTTCGTCCGGTTGTATGCTGTAACGTTCCATCACATTTTCAAGAGCGAAACCCTTGTGGGCGTTTGGACTCGATATATCCACCCAATTTTCCCCGGATATTTTCACTTTCAGTATATCCTCAAAATGCTTTACATGTGGATAAATATGTTGTTCTGAACTCTCAAAATGATAGATAGCGATTTTTATGATTTCCGAGTCAACAATTGTCAGCTCTTCCAAGATATCGAACTCGGTATAATATTCCTTTAGTTTTTGTACAAAGGCATCGGATTCCCCGGAAATGTAGGCCATATGCTTTCCACAAAGTACGGGATGCGTATTGGGAACTTCTTTAAGCGTTTTAAGGACTTCCAAGATATAATCGCTATTCAAAGGAGTAGAAATTATTTCTCTTTCCTTTTGTTTGGCAAAACCGCCATTCTCGGCAATGATAATGATATCGTCCTTAATGGGATAAAGCTTCTCCACGATGCTGTTGTATTGTCGGCCACTGGCGGCAACAAAAAGAATCCCTTTGGATCTTAATCCTTCAAATAGTTTGAAAAATCGATTGCTTATCTGGTGATTGGAATTCAATAGGGTTCCGTCCATATCGGTAACCACCATCCGTATCTTAGATAAATCCATAATTTTTAGTAAGGAACAAAGATATTTCAATGTTATCTATTTAATGGACAAAGTGTAAAGTTTTACCTTTATTTAATAAGAATTTAGCATGCATTGGTTTCAGAAGGAGTTCAAATTACCCTCCTATCCTAGAGGGTTTCATTTAATTACGGATTTGGTATTGGATAATTGTCCCGAAATACAAAATATTGAGAAAGGATTGTGCCATATTTTTATAAAACATACCTCCGCAAGCTTGACGATTAACGAGAACGCCGACCCAACTGTAAGGACCGATTTTGAAAGTCATTTGAATAAAATAGTGCCCGAAAATGCACCATATTACATACATACCTATGAAGGTCCCGATGATATGCCGGCCCATATTAAAGCTTCCTTGATGGGGGCATCTGTACAAGTTCCCATTTCAAACGGGCGTTTAAATCTGGGAATTTGGCAGGGGATATACCTTTGTGAGCATAGGAACCGTGCTTTGGGTAGAAAGTTGGTCGTCACCATTTTTGGGATATAAATACAAATTCTTAAAAAATAAAATAGTATGACCACCGAAGAATCAATTTTAAATAAAATCCAGATTTTAATAACCAACCATTTCGAGACACCTCAGAAGGCTTTTGAATTTTTTGATACTGATAGTGATGGAAAACTTACCAAAGGAGAGATTGTCCAATTATTAAAGGATGCAGAGATAAGTGGTTTTTTAAGGGGTATCGTATCAACCAAACTAATAGAAGGATACGATAAAAATGGGGATGATCTTATAGATTGGGAAGAATTTAAGGCTGCCATTGCCAAGATTAAACCTTGATATCTAAAATGAAAAAATCCGACCCTTTTGAAGGTCGGATTTTCTTAAGTGAGATTTGTTTTGACTTATTTTACCTGCTCTACAATTGCTTTAAAGGCATCGGGGTGATTCATTGCCAAATCGGCTAGAACTTTTCTGTTGAGCTCTATGCCATTGGCTTTGATTTTTCCCATGAATTGAGAATAGGACATTCCATGTTGTCTGGCACCGGCATTGATACGGGTAATCCACAAAGAACGGAATGTTCTTTTTTTGTTTTTACGGTCTCTGTAAGCATATAACATTGCTTTTTCAACCGCATTTTTGGCTACTGTCCAAACATTTTTACGTCTTCCAAAGTAACCTTTGGCTTGCTTCATAACCTTTTTTCTTCTGGCTCTGGAAGCGACTGCATTTACTGATCTTGGCATTTCTTCTTGTTTTTTGTAGTAGGCGATTAAATAGTTATCCGTAGTATGTCAAGGTTTTTCTAGAGGCTCTTAACTTTTAACTTTAACTTTTAACTCTTTTTGATTGGCCTAACTCCATGGTTAATAATTCTACCTTTGAACTTTTACTTTAGTCGTAATTGTTCTTTAATACTGTTGACATCATTTGGGTGTACCAATGTGTCATGTGTCAACGCGAGCTTACGTTTTTTAGATTTCTTCGTAAGAATATGGCTCTTAAACGCATGCTTTCTTTTAATTTTACCGGTACCCGTAAGCTTGAAACGCTTTTTGGCACTGGATTTTGTTTTTTGTTTAGGCATTTTCTCCTATTTATTTAATTAATCTCACTTACTACGCTCCATTTGTAAAACCCTGAGCGGAGCAGAAGGGTCACTTTCATGTCAAACGCTACCAGTTTTATAACTAATAGCGTTTCTTATTATAATGCATCGTTTTTTCTAAAAGAACGATAATCCTTATTTCTTTGTTTTTGGAGCGATGAACATTGTCATTCGCTTACCTTCCAATTTTGGCATCTGTTCCACTTTTCCAAACTCTTCCAACTCGGAAGCTAATTTTAATAGTAGAATTTCACCTTGGTCCTTATAAACTATGGAACGGCCTTTAAAAAAAACATAGGCTTTCAATTTTGCTCCATCTTTCAGGAATTTTTCCGCATGTTTCTTTTTAAACTCGTAGTCATGGTCATCCGTATTTGGACCAAACCTTATTTCCTTTACAACAACTTTTGAGGCTTTGGCCTTCATGGCCTTCTCTCTTTTTTTCTGTTCGTAAAGGAATTTCTTATAATCGATTATCTTACAAACAGGTGGATCCGCCTTGGGTGAAATTTCAACTAAATCCAATTCGAGTTCTTTAGAAATGTCCAAAGCTTTTCTTATCGGATATACACCAACTTCTACATTATCACCAACTAATCTTACTTCTGGAGCAAGAATTTTTTCATTAATATTATGAGGGTTTTTATTTTCCCTTCTTGGTTGAGGCCTGAATCTTTTACGTATTGCTATGACTTATTCTTTTTTAATTAAACATTACTCTTTAAACGACTTTAAGGTACTATTTATTTCTGTAGATACCAAGTCACAAAAATTTTCGATAGATGTAGCTCCTAAATCCTCGCCTCCGTGCCTTCTAACGGAAACCGTATTGGAGCTTTCATCGTTTTCGCCAACGATAAGCATAAATGGAATCTTTTTCATTTCTGCCTCACGTATCTTTTTGCCAACAGTTTCGTTTCTGTTGTCAATAAGGCCGCGAATTTCGTTATTTTCTAGCGATTTTAAAACTTTTTCAGCATATTTTTCGTGTTTCTCGCTAACAGGCAAAACAATAGCTTGATCGGGGATTAACCACAACGGAAAATTACCCCCTGTATGTTCCAGCAATAAGGCGATGAATCGCTCCATACTACCAAATGGAGCACGGTGAATCATTACCGGTCTATGCATTTCGTTGTCACTACCCTTATAGGTTAGCTCAAATCGTTCCGGTAAATTATAATCTACCTGTATCGTGCCCAATTGCCAATGCCTGCCAAGGGCGTCCTTCACCATAAAATCTAATTTTGGACCATAAAAGGCAGCTTCTCCACTTTCAATAACATAGTCGAGTCCCTTTTCCTTGGCGGCGTTTATAATGGCTTGTTCGGCTTTTTCCCAATTCTCTACGGAGCCTATATATTTTTCGGGATTTTCCAAATCCCTAACGGATACTTGAGCAGTGAAATCATCAAAACCTAATGTGCCTAACACATATAGTGATAAATCGATTACCTCCTTGAACTCTTGGTCTAGCTGGTCTGGGGTGCAAAAAATATGGGCATCATCTTGGGTAAAACCTCGAACTCTTGTAAGTCCGTGCAATTCACCACTTTGCTCATATCTATATACGGTTCCAAATTCCGCATATCTTTTGGGTAATTCTTTGTAGCTAAAAGGACGTGTATTATAAATTTCGCAATGGTGGGGACAATTCATGGGTTTCAATAGAAACTCTTCGTCCTCCTTGGGAGTGCGTATGGGTTGAAAACTATCTTCGCCATATTTAGCATAATGCCCAGAAGTAACATAAAGTTCCTTTTGACCAATATGCGGGGTAACGACCATTTCATAACCCGCTTTCTTTTGGGCCTTTTTTAGGAATTGTTCGAGTCTCTCCCGAAGTGCTGCACCTTTAGGTAACCATAAAGGAAGTCCTTGGCCAACTTTCTGGGAAAAAGTAAAAAGCTCCAACTCTTTCCCCAATTTTCTATGGTCTCTCTTTTTGGCTTCTTCCAATAGTTCCAAATATTCAGTAAGGTCTTTCTGTTTTGGAAAGGAAATACCATAGACCCTGGTCAACTGGGGCTTGTTTTCGTCACCTCTCCAATAAGCACCCGCTACACTTAATATTTTTATAGCTTTGACTATACCGGTATTGGGGATATGCCCACCACGGCATAAGTCGGTGAAGGTATCATGGTCGCAAAAGGTAATGGAGCCATCTTCCAAGTTTTCAATCAATTCCACCTTATATTCGTTCCCTTGTTCTTTATAGAATTTTAAAGCATCGGATTTTGACACGTCTCTCATTTCAAAATCGTGCTTTCCTCTAGCTATTTCAAGGGCCTTTTGTTCTATTGTTGGAAAGTCTTTTTCGGATATATTGCCTTCGGGCAAATCAACATCGTAATAAAACCCATTTTCTATTGCTGGTCCAATCGTTAGTTTGACTCCAGGATATAATTCCTCCAGAGCTTGGGCCACGATATGCGAAGTAGAGTGCCAGAAAGCCTTTTTACCTTCTTTATCGTTCCAAGTATATAAAGTGAGAGATCCGTTTTTGGTTAAGGGAGTAGAACATTCAACGGTGGTATCATTGAATTTTGCGGAAATTACGTTCCTTGCGAGTCCTTCACTGATGCTTTTTGCCACTTCCATTGGGGTGGCACCCTTTTCAAATTCCTTAATGGAGCCATCTGGCAAGGTAATCTCTATCATAATCTGGTTTTATACGGGCAGCAAAGATAATATGTTGTGGTTATGCCCACAATAGTACTTTATATAATGTTTCAATGCTACTAATTGATCTTTGCAATTTCACTAAAAGTAAGTTAAGAGCAGAGGTTGCACTTCCTTATAGTATATGCCGGCTGTAAACATTCTTGTTTTTTATTGCTTCGAATCGATTTTTTAATTAAATTCAATGCCCTTTTTCTTTTAAAATTCACAAGTATCTCATTTCAAGATTGTTGTGTGTTTAGGGGTAAAAAAGTTTAAAAAAGCTGCATTTTTTTCTTTGTTATTTAAAAAACAGGCTTACATTTGCAGCCCGTTAATCGAGCAGGATTTTTCAAGCAAGATTAATGAGATTAAAGTGCAAAACGTTCATTGTTTTTTTGTTTTTTCTGATGGTTTGAAAAAAATATTTTTTTCTTTTTAAAAAAGTTGTCAGGTAAAAAAACAGTTGTATATTTGCACCCGCTTAGTGAGGCACTGGGCGATGACGGGGTCGGGGGGCCGGCCTAGTTACAGAATTGTTCATT